>JBEEKW010000025.1:0-33317 GCA_041168485.1 Verrucomicrobiota bacterium | reverse complement strand
CAACCCTGGTTAACAAGAAGGCCGGCCTCCTCACGGGAGCCGGCCTTCTGCTTGGCACACTCTACGCGATCAGCCCGTGGCTTGGAGGCCGGCGGCGATGGCGTTCAACGAGAGAAGCATCTGCGGCAGCAGCGCATCGGCTTCCTTGCGGTCGCCATCGGCCACCTTCTTGCGCCAATCTTTCAGCAGCGCGACCTGCTGTTCATGCAAGAGGTCGATCGCGGATTCGCGCAAGGCGATGACCTTGCGGAGACGCGGACGGCCTTCGCTGAGCTTGGAGCCGGAAAGTTCGTCGAGCATCTTGCGAGTCAGGTTATGCTCAGCGAGGATGCGGTTCAGGAAGAGGCCACGGAGCTTCTTATCGGTCACGAGCGCACCGTAGAGCTTCATCATGCTGCGATTGGAAGCCAGCACGCTGGTGGAGGCATTCTTGAGCATGTAGCGCAGAGGCGGCCAGCCGTCGTAGTTCTTTCGGATGACCTCGAAGCCCTTGGGGTCTTCTTCCTTGAGGCGGGCCAGCGCGGAGCCGACACCATACCAGCCGGAGAGATAGAAGCGCGCCTGGCTCCAGGCGAAAACCCACGGGATGGCGCGCAGATCCTCGAGCGAGGCGGCGCCCGTACGACGCGACGGACGCGAGCCGATACGGCTGGCTTCAATGACGTCGATGGGGGTGACTTGGCGGAAGAAATCTATGAAGCGCGGGGTCTGGATCAGCGACTGGTAGGCCTCGCGGGAAAACTCGGCGAGGCGGTCCATGACCTTGGCCTGCGCGGTCTCACTGCGGACGGCGAAGTCATGCAGGAAGGTGTTCTGCGTCACGCCCGCCGTCAGGAGCTCGAGGTTATTCACCGCGGTGATGTGGTTGGCGTACTTCTGGGTGATGCTCTCACCCTGCTCGGTGACGCGCATCTCGCCTTGGATCGAACCTTGCGGGAGCGCATCGATGAAGCGGTGAGTCGGTCCGGCGCCACGGGAGATGGTGCCGCCCCGGCCATGGAAGAAGATGATCCGGACGCCGTGCTTCTCGCCGACAGCGGCGAGGTTTTGCTGGGCACGATAGAGATTCCAGAGGGAAGCGAGGATGCCGCCATCCTTATTGGAGTCGGAATAGCCGATCATCACCTGCTGCGTGAGGCCGTCGGTGATGCCGGCATCGCGGCGGGCCTGCAGCGTGCGCTTGGTCATCGGATGCGACAGGAAAGAGTCCATGATGCCGGTACTCCGCTCAAGGTCGCCGATGGTCTCGAAGAGCGGAACGACCGGGAGGAGACAGTAGGCATCTTCCGCACCGCCAGCGGTCAGGCCAGCTTCACGGGCAAGGAGGTAGACGGACAGCAGGTCTGAGACCGAACGGGTCATACTGACGATCAGCGAACCCAGGCCGGCGGAGCCATACTGCTCGATATGGGTGACGAGCGTACGGTGACAGGCAACCACGGCGTCGGCCTCCGTGCCGATACTGGCCTGCTCACGCATGAACGGGCGGGTCGAGCGTAGCTCGGAGTCAAGGAAGCCAAGGCGGCGGGATTCGTCCCACTGTGCGTAGTGGGTGTCGTCCTGACCAGTGGCGGCGAGGAGCTGGCCGATGGCCTTGTCGTGGAAGGCGCTGTTCTGGCGGATATCCAGGACGGCCATATGGAAACCAAAGGTACGGAGAAAGCGCAGCAGCGGATCGAGTTCCGCGCGGGCGATACGACCGGCGCCGACTTCGACCAAGGTTTCACGTAAGAATAATAGATCGGCGATGACGCCCTCGGGCGTGCGGTGCTGACCAGCCCCCAGTTCGCCTTCGGCGTTCGGCAGGCGAAGGCGCGTCAGGTTGATGTACTGACGCCAGGTTTCGCCGATATTGCGGCTTACGGCGTCCGCGCCGGCTTCACCATGGGCAGCGGCGTGCTTGGCGACCTGACGTAGGAATACGGGCGGCGGCTCCTGTAGGTGATCGCCGAGAGAAAGGCGCTGTCCGAGGGTCTCGAGGCGTTCGTTGCAAATCGCAACAGCGGTGGAGCGGAAGAGATTCAGCGCCCGAGCGGTGACCTCGGCCGTGACCAGCGGATGGCCGTCGCGGTCGCCGCCGACCCACGTGCCAAGGGCGATCTGGGGCAATGAATCGGGGTGCTCAACGCGGGCGGGGTCGAAGCCGGCTTCTTCCCAGGCCTGGCGCAGGCGCAGGTCCATACTGACCACGGCATCCGGGAAGACCTTCGAGAGGAAGTAATTAATATTCCGGAGCTCCGACGCCACGTCGGGCTTCTGGTGGTAGATTTCGCCCGTGCGCCAGAGGCGTTCGAGCGCGACCTTAATTTCTTCGCGGATTGCGCGCTGTTCGGCGACGGTCCACATGTTGTTCTCGCGACGAACGAGTAGCTTGTAAATCTCGCGGTGGATCTCGAGGACCGTGGCGCGCTTGGCTTCGGTCGGGTGAGCGGTGAGCACGGGCTCGACGCGCATACGATTGAGGCGCTTGGCAATCTGCTTGTCGGTCAGGCCGGCCTCACTCAAGGCGCGGAGCGCACGACCCCACGAACCAGGATCGGAGGCAAGACCATGCTTATCTTCACGGAGACGCTTGGACTGCGCGGAAGCATTTTCTTCCACCATATTCAGGAGCTGGAAGGCGATCGAGTAAGCCTGCACGCCGCGGTAGGAAAAGATCTGTACGCCGCGCAGTTTACGCTTACCCATCCACGGCAAGGTACCAGCGAGATCCTTGTGGTCGAGCTGCTCGAGTACCTCGACGAAGCACGTCATCATGAAGTCGAGGTCCTTGTCGACTTTCTTAAGCCCGCGGGCGAGATCGGTGCTAATGGCCATGCGACAATGGTCGTAGCATGGGCAGCGGAAATCTCGCAACCGCAAACCCCCACGGCTTGCGTCTACCGGCCTCGGCTGTTTGATGGGAAGTCGCCATGTCGGACTCACGGCTCATCCTCCCCGACCTCTGGCAGCAGGACGCTCTCCGCGCGCTCCGCCAAGGTGAGGACGTGGTGATCCAGGCCCCCACCGGCGCCGGCAAGACCTACGTCTTCGAACTTCTGATCAAAGGGGGTCATCGCGGCCAAGCCGTCTACACGGTCCCGACCCGCGCTCTGGCCAACGACAAGCGGGCCGAATGGCTGGCCCTGGGCTGGGACGTCGGCATCGCGACTGGAGACGTCAGCGATAACCTCGGTGCCCCCGTCATCGTCGCCACCTTGGAGACCCAAAGGCACCGCTTCCTCGAGGGACGCCACCCGGACCTGCTGGTCGTGGACGAGTACCAGATGCTGGCCGACCGCCGCCGGGGCGCGGCATACGAGACCGTCCTGGCCATTGCGCCGCCCTCCACCCAACTCCTGCTGCTCAGCGGTAGCGTCTCCAACCCCAAGGCGGTCGCAGAATGGCTCCGGGGCCTCGGCCGCAAGGTGACCCTGATTGAGGAGTATACCCGCCCCATTCCGCTTGAGGAGGTGTCCCTGGACGCCCTGGAGACCCGCGAGCCGAACGGTATCAAGGGCCACATCGCCCGGTCGGTCATCCGGGCAGTCCTCGCCGACCTCGGCCCGATCTTGGTCTTCGCGCCCCGCCGTCGGGCCGCCGAGCAGATTGCCAGCGATATCGCCGCCGGCCTCCCCCTCGGCAATGGCCCCCAGCTCTCCCCCAGCCAGCGCGCCATGGCCGGCGATGACCTCAATCGCCTCCTCCGCCAAGGCGTGGGCCTCCACCACAGCGGCCTCACTTACAGCCAACGCACGGAACTCATCGAGCCTTGGGCCAAGGCCGGCAAGCTGAGCGTGGTCGTCGCGACGACCGGCCTCGCCTCGGGTATCAACTTCTCGCTCCGCTCGGTGCTGGTCACCGATCGACGCTACGCCGCCGAACACGCCCAACGCGAAATCCGCCCCGACGAACTCCTCCAGATGTTCGGACGCGCCGGGCGCCGCGGACTGGATGATCGCGGCTTCGCGCTCTGGACCGGTGACAGTCCCCGGCTAGGTGAAGCCAAACCTCTGCAACTCAAACGCAGCGAGGCCCTCGACTGGCCAGCCTTCCTCTCGCTAATGCGACGAGCGGAAGACCCGAAAGCAGCCGCCGCCAAACTGGCCAAGGCGCTCTTCACACGCGACCCAATCGACCTCGCCCTGGACCGATTAGATGAAGTGCTGCCGACCGATATACCCGTCGCGCCAGCAGGCGCCACTCGACATATCGACGAAATCTGCGGGCGAAACGGCACCTGGCAACGCGAACGCCCGACACACCTCGTGCCGCTCGCACAGGCGCTCATCTTCGTCAAAGATACCTGGCACCCCGCGCTCTCCAAGCCCGACTCCTTGCGCGCCCTGCCCTATGGCACGCCTTGCAAGCTCGAGACAAGCGAAGGCCTGCGCTACGGACGCACGATCACACTGGCGCACTTTCCCAAGGAAGCCGGCGCCTCGCACCTCACACCGGCCGAATGGCTCCTGAAGTCCCTGCGCCGACTCGAAGGCGGACAGATCAAGCCTCGCACCTGGAAACTTGAACTGCTGGAGAAAGAAATCCTGCCGCTATTACCTAAGCTGACCCAAGGCGGGCTGGCCCATGGAGGAATCTTCCTCGGTCGCGACAGCGTCCAAGTGAAGCTCGACTACTCCCGCGCCGACGTCCGCGTCTGGCCTGACGCAGATAATCACCCGTTGATTAATCCGCCGCGCCGACAGGTCGAGAAGCAGGATATCAACCTGCGTGAAGTCCTCGGCGGCGGCACACTGCACACCGCCCGCGCTGGACGACTCTGGAAGAAGCTCGGGCTGATCGACGCCGCGGGACGCCCCACCGAACGCGGCCACATCGCGTCGCTCTTCCAGCATGGCGAAGGCCTCGCCGTCGCGGCCGCCCTTGAGGACCTCGCGTATGACGCCCACGCGATTGCCTGGGACCTTGCTGAGCTAAGGGCCGGCGAGCGCGTGGCCTCGGCTGGACGTAACTCCAGCCGCCTCGGTGCCTGCTGCCGACTGGCCTACAAATCTCTGACCGCCGAGGGCTACCTGCGCGAAGGCCTACCCGCTGGCTTCGGCGAAGGCTGTGCCGAGGCGCTCAAGGGCTTCGCTTTGCACGGCAAGATTCCCCCCATCGGTGCCGATGGCCACGGGCCAGGCCAAGGCGACCTCGAACGGGCCGTCTTGGAATGGCGCAGCACCCTGCAGCTGATCGCGCACGGACCCGCCCACCCTTCCGATCGCTGGCAACAGCTACGCGTGGCGGCCCAAGAGGTGCTTGGGCGTATTATCGGCAAGGTGGCTGTGCGCCGCTGAGCTTACTTACCTGCGATCGCCTTGGCCGCGGCCTTAGCCATCTCACCCGCCCCCGCGGTGTTCGGGTGCACACGGTCAGGTAGCAGTTCTGGGGTTTTCGCAAGCGCGGCATGCATGTCAATCACGCCACAACCGAGTTCTTTAGCGAGCGCGTCGACGCGCGGGATCTCCTTCTGGATGTTCTCCTCGTTGATGCCGTAATTGCCCTGACCGGGGACCGGCACCGGGCGGCAGACGAACACCTTCGGCTTAGACTTCAGCGCCTGGAAAGACTTCACGAGCTCGCGGTAGTCGGCGTCGAACTCAGCCTCGAACTTCCAGTTCTGTGGCTTGGTGTCATTCGTGCCGAGCATGATGACCACGATGGCGGGCTCCATCGCGAGGGCGTCCTGATATTTCTTTTCCTTCCAGTAAGGGAAGTCGCCCTTCTTGAGGAGCGTGCGACCGCTGACGCCGAAGTTGCCGACCTTGTAGCCGTCGCCGAGCAAAGCCTGCAACTGAGAGGGATAGGACTGACCCGACTTCGCCCCGGCACCCTGGGTGATACTGTCACCGACGCAGGCGACTTTGATGGGTTCGGCGGCACGGGCAGTCATGAGGGAAAACAGGGCGAGGAGGAGGATTCGCATGGGGTCCGCCTAATCAAACCTGCCCCGAGGCCTTTCCAAGGCCTAAGTCTCGCCTTTTGCCCTTCCCTGCGAGGCCGACGGACGTTAACCTGCCTAGACAGTCATACATGTGCGTTCGCGCGGAGTAATCCGTGAGGAAAGTCCGGACACCACAGGGCAGGATTCCCGCCGCAAGTCGGGGCACGTCGCAAGGCGTGACGGATAGTGCCACAGAGAAGATACCGCCTCCTCCGCAAGGAACGAGGTAAGGGTGAAAAGGTGGGGTAAGAGCCCACCGCTCGAAGGGTAACCGACGAGGCAAGGTAAACCCAATCCGGTGCAAGACGAACAGGGACCGTTCGAGGTCGCCCACCAAGGTCCCGGGTTGTCGCACCGCCGCAAGGCGGGTCCGCAAGGTCAGAGCGCAGGGGATCGGCGAGAGCCACCCAAGGACAGAATCCGGCTTATAGTGTATGACTCAAAAGACGGAGGGCCGAACGGAAACGTTCGGCCCTCCCCCTTGATGGACTCGTCAGCGCAGCTTAGCTGCGCTGCGCGATCGGCGAGTACTTGCGTTCGGTGTTACCGACGTAGATCTGGCGCGGACGATGAATCTTCTGCTTCGGGGTCTCGGCGATTTCCTTCCAGTGCGAGATCCAGCCAGGCATGCGGCCGATGGCGAAGATGACAGTGAACATCTCCGTCGGGATGCCGATGGCCTTGAGGATGATGCCCGAGTAGAAGTCGACGTTCGGATAGAGGTTGCGCTGCTTGAAGTACGGGTCGTTGAGCGCAGCTTCTTCGAGGCGCATGGCGATGGCCAGGAGCGGGTCGTTGATGCCGAGCACCTTGAGGACCTTGTCGCACTGGGCCTTGATGATCTTGGCGCGCGGGTCGTAGTTCTTGTACACGCGGTGACCGAAGCCCATCAGGCGTACCTGCTTGGTCTTGTCCTTGGCGTCGGCGATAAACTTCGAGCCGTCGTCGCCGGAAGCGTGGATTTCTTCGAGCATCTCGATGACGGCCTGATTGGCGCCACCGTGCAAAGGACCCCACAGGGCGCAAACGCCGGCGGAGACGGACGGGAAGAGGTTGGCGCCACCGGAGGCAACCATGCGGACGGTCGAGGTGGAGCAGTTCTGCTCGTGGTCGGCATGCAGGAGGAGAATCAAGTCAAGCGCACGGGCGATCTCCGGATGGACGGCATAATCGGCGTTGGGCTGCGAGAAGAGCAGGTGCAGGAAGTTGGAGCAGTAATCCAGACCCGGCTTCGGGTACACGGGCGGCTCACCTTCCTTGGAGCGGTGGGCGAGCGCGGCCAGAGTGCGGACCTTAGAGATCAGGACGGCGGCAGTCTCGTCGAACTTGGCCAAGTCATGCGTGCGCTCGTTGGTGCCGAGTTCAGGGTAATAGCAACCAAGGGTGTTCAGCGTGGCGGACAGCACGGCCATCGGGTGGGCGTTGCCGGGGAAGCCGCTGAGCGCGATGCGCAGGCCTTCGTGAATCTGGGAATTGTCGAGGATGCGGGCCTTGAAGGCGGTCAGCTGAGCGTTCGTGGGCAACTCGCCATAGACGAGAAGATACGCGGTCTCGATGAAGTTGGACTTCTCAGCGAGTTCTTCGATGCCGTAACCACGGTAGCGAAGGATGCCCTTCTCGCCGTCAATGAAGGTGACCTTGGACTCGCAGGCGCCGGTGTTGGCGTAGCCGTCGTCGAAGGTGATGTAGCCGGTCTCGTCACGCAGCTTGCGGACGTCGACCCCGCGTTCGCCTTCGCTGCCGACGACGATAGGAAGGACGATGTCTTTACCGTCTAGGTTGAGAGTGGCGTTTTGGGAGCTCATGGCGGGGGTATTGCCGCCAGAGTCGAAAACACGCTTCAGCGGGCCGACAAAGTCAGGAAATTGCGGTAGAGTTGCAAGCCTTTGACCTGACTTTTCTCCGGATGGAACTGGGTCGCAAAGACCCGGCCCCGACGAACACCGCTCACAAACCGGCCGGCATAGTCTGTCTCGCACCAGACCAAGGAGGGGTCGGTCTCGACGACGCGGTAACTATGCACGAAATAGAATGGCTCCCCTTCGGCCCGCAGGCCTTCGGTCAGGGGGGCGCCAGGCTTGAAGATGGCCTCATTCCAGCCCATGTGGGGGATGCGCAGGCCAGGCTGGGAAGGGAAACGACGGACGACGCCAGGGAAGATGGCCAGTCCAGGGCGGTCAGCCTCCTCGGAACGCTCAAAGAGGACCTGAAGGCCCATGCAGACGCCCAGGAAGGGGCGGTCGGCGGCGATCCACTGCTTCAGGAAGGATTCGAAGTCAGTCCGCCGGATGCAGTCCATGCAGTCAGCCATGGCCCCCTGCCCTGGAAATACGACCATCTCAGCCTTCTCGGCTTCGGCCGGAGTCGCGGCCAGGAATGCGTCGGCGCCAGCGGCCACCATGGCACGGCTGACGCTGCGAAGGTTGCCCATCCCGTAATCGATGACGGCCACCCGCGGGCGGCGCACTGACCCAGAGGCTTCCACGGTCAGGCCAGCGTGCCCTTGGTGCTCGGCACGCGGCCACCCTGGCGCGGATCGACTTCCACCGCTTCGCGCAATGCGCGGGCGAAGGCCTTGAAGAGTGCTTCAGCGATGTGGTGCGGCTCATCGCCGTACTCGAGCTTCAGGTGCAGATTGCAACCGAGCGAATTGGCGAGGCCCTGGAAGAACTCGCGGACGAGCGCGATATTGAAGTCCTTCACCATGTAATTGGTGATCTCGACCTGGTAGACCATCATGGGACGATTGCTGAGATCGACGGCGCAGCGGGCCAGGGTCTCGTCCATCGGCAGGATGAAGAAACCATAGCGTCGGATGCCGGCCTTGTCGCCCAGCGCTTCCTTGATCGCCTGACCGAGCACGATGCCCACGTCCTCCACGGTGTGGTGGTAGTCGACGTCGGTGTCGCCGGTGGCCTTGACCTTGATGTCGACCAGAGAGTGACGGGAGAGGAGCGTCAGCATGTGGTCGAAGAAGGCCACCCCAGTGGCGATTTCGGACGACCCGGTGCCGTCCAGGTTCACCTCGAGGGCGATCTTGGTCTCGGCGGTGTCCCGTCGAATACTGGCTTTGCGAACGACTGCGCTCATACCCCAGAAATCCCCGCGGAAGGCGGGATTGTCAACCTCACCCTTCCATCCAAGCCGCGACAGCCTGCAGGAACAAGTCGGTTTCCTGCTCCGTGCCCACGGAGATACGTAAAGACTTCTCGGTGAGGCGATGGTTCGGGAAACGGCGGACGAGGATCTTGCGGGCGCGCAGGAATTCGAAGCAATGCGCGGAAGTCTCGACGGAAGCGGCGTGCTTCGATGATACGGGAGCAGCGAGCACGAAGTTGCCAGCGGCAGGATTCACCTGCCAGCCGAGCTTGCGGAGCGCGGCAGCCAAGCGTTCGCGCGTGGCACGCACCTGGGTGACGGTGACATCCAGCCACTCGCGGTCGTCCAGCGCGGCGGCAGCCGCAACCTGCGCGAGACGGTCGACATTATAGCTATCGCGGACACGGTGGAGGATCTCAGCGACGCCGGCGGGACAGAGCGCATAACCGACGCGGAGTCCGGCCAGCGCATGCGCCTTGGACATCGTGCGCGTGACAATGACATTGGGCAGCTCGCGGGCGAGTGCGACGCAGTCGGCGTCGGCAAAGGAGGCGTAAGCTTCGTCCACAACGAGCAGGCCGGGGAAGGCTTTGGCGACCGCGCGGATGATGTCCGGCGTGAAGGCCACGCCGAGCGGGGCGTTCGGATTCGTCAGGAAGAAGACGGCCGCGCCGCTCTTCGCAATCGCCTCGACGTCGACGCCCAGTTGATCGGTGACCTCGACCTTCACGACGTCAGCGGCCTGGGCCGCGGCGAGCACCGGATAGAGCGAGTAACTCGGATTAAGCATACCAATCGGGCGACCGGGGCCAGCGTAGGCGCGGATGATCAGGTTAAGGATATCGTCCGAACCGTTACCCGCGACGACGCGCGAGGCGTCGAAACTGTGGAAGCGCGCGACGGCCTCGCGGAGCGGGGCGGAGTCCGGCGAAGGATAAAGCCGGAGGGCGGCACCATCGTTGAGCAAGGCGACTCGGATCGCTTCCAGCGAGCGCAGGCTGGGCGGATAGGGGTTTTCGTTGGTGTTCAGCTTCACCCATCCCCCACCCTGCGGCTGCTCTCCGGGGACATATGGCGACATGGCCGCGACATGCGGGTTCGCGGCAGGAATCTTGGCGGACATCAGCGTAACTTGAGTTTGGCGGAGGCGAAATCCTGGAGCAGCGCCCGCGTCTTGCTAGCATCGGCACAGGCGACGACCTTAGCCGCGAGTTCCCGGAGTTCGGCGGCGGCGGAATGACGGAGCACGAAACGGACTTCGGGCATCGCGGCCGGAGTCATGCTCAACTCGTGCACGCCGAGGCCGATGAGTAAAGGCGCCCAGAGCGGATCGCCGCCGAGTTCGCCGCAAACAGCGGCGGGGATGCCGCGCTTCTGGGCCGCGGCGAAGATAGCCACCAGCGTGCGTACCACGGCGGGATGGCACGGGTCGTAAAGCGAGGCGACGCGCTGGTTGCCGCGATCGACGGCGAGCAAGTATTGCACGAGGTCATTGGTGCCCACGCTGAAGAAGTCGGCTTCGACCGCGAGTTCGTCCGCGACGGCGGCAGCGGACGGGATCTCGATCATGGCACCGAGGCGAATCGGCTCGGCCGCGCGGATACCTTCACGCGCGAGCTCGGCTTCGACGTCGCGGAAAATCTCTTTGGCGCGACGCAATTCCTCGACGCCGGAAATCATCGGGAACATCACCTGCACCGGGCCATGCGTCGCGGCACGAATGAGGGCGCGGAGCTGCGGACGGAAGACGTCAGGGCGCTCGAGGCAAAGGCGCACCGCGCGATAGCCCATGAAAGGATTGGCTTCGTCGGCGAGGTCGCCGAGACGCTTGTCGCCGCCGAGATCGAGCGTCCGGAAGGTCACTGGGCGGCCCTTGGCGGCCTTCACGACTTCGGCATATTCCTCATACTGGACCTGCTCGTCCGGCCAGCCGTCAAGACGGAGGTAAAGGTTCTCCGTGCGATAGAGTCCGACGCCGCGAGTGCAGTAGGCTAAAGCGTCCTCCATCTCGGCGGGGTCGCCAATATTGGCCTGAAGACAGAACGCGGCACCGTCCGTCGTGAGATCGGGCAAGGACACCTCGGAGAGGACGCGGTCGCGGCGATTCCGGATGGCCTGTTCTTTGTCGCGGTAGCCTTCAATCGTCTCGGCCGTGGGATTGATGATGATAAGACCCGACTCTCCATCCACGAGAATGACATCACCTTCCTGCACCGCTTCCATCAAGCCCTTCACGCCGACGACCGCAGGAACGTCGAGCGAACGGGCCATGATGGCGGAATGACTGGTACGTCCGCCCTCTTCGGTCACGAACGCGAGTACGCCACCATCATGCAGACCGGCGGTATCCGAAGGGGTAAGGTCGCGGGCGGCCACGACGTGGGACTGGGCAGCTTGACCGACGCGTTCAGGCTGGGTGCCGAGCAGCTGGTCGAGCACGCGACCAGTCACATCACGGATATCCGACGCCCGCTCGCGCAGGAAGTCATCGTCCATCTTCTCAAAAATCTCGATGTAGCGCTGGGCGACTTCCTGGAAACAGAACTCGACGTTGAAGCCGCTGCGGCGGACCTCTTTGCTGACGTCGTCGATCAAGGCGACATCTTCGAGGACGAGAAGGTGTGCGTCGAAGATCGAGGCTTCGGACTCGTTGAGTTTGCGGGCGATGTCGTCGCGCAACTGCGCGATTTCGAGACGGGTGGCCGCCAGGGCGGCTTCGAGGCGGCGGATTTCGACCTCGGGATCGGCGACCTTCTCACAAGAGACGATGGCCATACCCCGCATCAGCGGGTAGGCGGGACCACGAGCCACTCCAGGAGCGGCGGCGATACCCTTGAGGCGTACCTCGGGCCTATGGTTTCCGGCCTTCATCCGTGGGTCAATTGACCGCCACAGAACGTAGGAAGCAAGGCAGGATTAGCCTCAGACCTCGACGGCGGACGGCTCGTCGACGGGCATGGCCATCTCCGGCATCACGAAGTTGGGCATCGTGAGCTCAGAGCCCTCTACGGCCTGCGTGAGATCAAAGTCCTGAATCGAGTCGGTAAGCAGGCGAAGGGGGACATCGGCACCGCCCAAGACCTGCGCTTCAGCCGCCGGGGCGTCCACGTAGGAGAGGAGTCCGGAGTATTCAGCCGGGATGGTGACCTGGAGTTCGACTAGGACCAGCGCGAGCAGACAGAGGTGCGCAAAAGATCGTCCCATGCGTTGGCCGAAGGCATGCAGCCAGATCATCGCACCTGAAATCGAGCGTTCTTCACGACGGCTCAGGAAACTGAGCTGGGCCTTATGGAGGCGGACACGTGACTGGAAGCGAACGCGAAGTTCAGGGGACTGACCGAGAGCGGCACGAAGACGGGCGATTTGGGACTCCGAGGCATTACCCTCAAGGAAAGCCGCCAGCAAAGATTCGAATTCAGAGGAACTCATCCGCGGAACTCCTCTCCCATCAGTTCGCGCAAGGCTTCGCGGGCGCGGTTGATGCGGCTTTTGACGGTACCAATGGAGAGGCCAAGGTCTTCGGCGATCTCTTCATAGGACATATTGCGGACATTGCGCATCGTCAGGATACGAGCGTGTTCCGGCTTCAATTGTTCCATGCATTCGGCAACTTTGTTAACGAATTCATTATGTTGGGCCTCGTGGCCGGGCCCCTGGGCACCGTCCGAAAGGATGTCATGAAGGGTGGCGCCGGGATCGTCGCCGAGGTCGGCATCAAGGGACATCGACTGGTCGCGCTTGCGACGGCGCCAGTACCAGTAACGATTACGGGCCAGATTCGTGCCAATCTGATGAATCCAAGTGGAGAAAGTCGCCGTACCCCGGAAAGAAGCCAGCACGCGATGGGCCCGGATGAAAGTGTCTTGGGTGATTTCCTCCGCGTCCTGACGGTTGCGCAGTAAGGAGAAGACCTTCGCGAAGATGCGCCCCTGATATTTCAGGACTAATTCGTTGTAAGCCGAGAGATCCCCTTCACGGGCGCGGTCCAAGGCGGACTGGTCGGCTTCGGTCTCCATTAAGGGCGGATAAAGTGGGGTGGAGAAAACAGGTTAGAATCAACCCATAATCGATGTGACATATCTTTACAATTCCCCCTCCCTAATCAACCTATTTCAGACCCCACCTCGGAGCCGATGTTCACTTCTAGCAAGAAAACCCCCACCCTCTCCTGGGTAGACTGCCTCAGCGGGGCCCGGGGACTCATCGACAGCCTACCCTCCTCCTTGCCCGGAGATGGAGCTAACCCGTCCCTTTCCTTGGTCAAAAGTGGTGAAGCCATCGCCCTGGAACCCTCCGACCAAGGTTCGGCCCTCGTCAATGGAGCCCTCCTCCGTCAGCGACTCGAGATTTCTGAAGCCACGACAATCCAGCTGCCTTCCGCCCTCTTGGTCGCCGCCCCAGCCGAGCAGCAGAACTTCACCTTCATCCGCACCGACCTCTGGGTCCTCTTCGACGCCCAGACCGGCGAGCAACTCGGCGAATTCCCTCCGCAACGTCTCCTCGACGTCGCCCAAGAACTCGGCCGGGCGACCGACACCCTCGCCTGCACGCCGCAGGGACTCGAAGTCGGCTTCAGTCTTTCGCAGATCGCCCCGCTGCTCTCTCCGCAGGAAGAAGCGCCCATCCGTCCGAGTGGCAAAGCACTACTCGCTGCCGAACAGAATCGCGGCGCCCACCTCTGCCCGGTCTGCTGGACGCGCTTCGACGCCGGTGACGCGCTGAGCATCGCGGTCCACGAAGACCTGCGCGGCGACCCGATCCTCGGCTCCGATGTGCGCCTGCGTTTCCAACCGACCCGCTTTAACGATCAAGGCCTTGCCGTCGATCCGATGGGCCTCGCGTGCACTGACATCGCCTGCCCGCATTGCCGCCGCCAGCTTCCGCCCGGCTACCTCGATCGTCCGCACCGCATCATTTCGCTCATCGGCGCCCCCAGCGCCGGCAAGTCCTACTACCTCGCGGTGCTCACGCGCACCTTACAGGACCGCCTGCCAGAGGATTTCAACCTAGCCTTCAAGGATGGCGACCCCAGCGGAAATATGCTGCTCAACCAGATGCGCAATACGCTCTTCTCTGCGGCCACGCCAGAAGACGCGCTACTCGGTAAGACGGCCCTCGAAGGCGCGACCTACGAGAAGCTTCCCCGCCTCGGCCGGATGGTCTCCCTGCCCCGTCCGTTCATCTATTCCATCAGCCGCCCAGGCCAACAGCGCAACGAGACCTCGGTCATCCTCTACGATAACGCGGGCGAACACTTCGAGCCGGGCATCGATATCCATGACTCGCCCGGCGCTATGCACGTCGCGACCTCGAGCGGGCTAATCTTCCTCTTCGATCCCACCGCCAACGCGCGCTTCAAGTCGAAGCTCGTCGGCGTCGAAGATCCGCAACTCACCCTCAAGGGACGCGTCGACCAGCAGGATAGTATCCTGTCCGAGATGGAGACCCGCATGAAACGCGTCCTCGGACTCGCGCAAGATGAACGCATCAAGACCCCACTCGCCTTCGTCGTCGGCAAGTGCGACACCTGGGAGAAGCTCCTGAGTTCCCCGCTCGAACCAGTAGTCAAATCCGGCGCCCTCGACCTTGTCGCCATCGCCCGCAATTCCGCCCGCGTGCGCGAGGTGCTCATCGCACTCTGCCCCGGGCTCGTCGCCTCGGCCGAATCGCTCGCGGAACAGATCAGCTACTTCGCGGCGACCTCGTTCGGACATTCCCCGGTGATGATCCAAGCTGGCTTGAACAAAGGCCGCATCGCCCCCGACCCCCAGCGCCTCGTGCCGGCCCACGTCGAAGAACCCCTCTATTGGCTGATGCACCTCGCCTCGCCGGCGATGTTCCCCTCGTCCGAAACCACCTCCCGCTGATGCCCCTCCAACTTATCTTCACGTCAGCGTCGCAGGGACTCACGCCTGGCCGGAGCGGCTATTGCACCGTCGCCCGCCACCGCGCCATCCCGGACCGCCTGGTCCAGTTACTCGAGTCCGTCGGCACGCCCCACGAACGCCCCGAAGGCGAGACGTTCACGCTCCGTCTGCTCGAAGCGGGCGACAAGAACTGGTGCGTGCTCTCGCGCTTCGTCGCGCGCGGACTCGACTACACGCAGCGCGACAACCGCTTGGCCCATCACCTGATATTCTCCCTCGAAGAAGCCGCCATCCTCCCTCCGCCCGCCGCCATCGCTGGACGCTGGAAAAGCTGGCGCGACGAATGGACCGGAGCCCCCACCTGGCTCGAAGGCGAGGATCGCCCGCTCCAGCTGGAAACGCAGACGCCGCTGACACCCGCGGTAACGTGGCGCGAAGAAACCGGCACCGGCGCTAAGGCCGCCTGGCTCATCAACGCTTCCGGCCCCGCCGCCGTCGGCCTGCTCAACCCCCCTGAAACCCTGCGCCTCCTCCGACTCCTCGCCGAAGCCTCCGCGCTCCTCGGTAAGTCCGCTTGGGCCGCCACCTTCACCACCGACGCCACCACCACGGGCAGCGACGGCTTCCTCTGGGCCGTCAACTCGACCGCCGCCGCCGCGACCGTCGACTTCACGACTGCGAAATCTTTGCCCGCTCCCTCTGGAGATATCGCCCGTCAGGCCGCCGCCGGACTGACTTCAACCAAAGCCAGTGCCGGACAACCTCAGCGCCGCTCCGGTTCCACTCCCTCCGCTTCCTCCGGAAGCAACGCGACCGCTTGGGTCATCGGAGGCGTCATCCTCCTCGCCGCCGGCGCCGCGACGCTGTTTCTAGTGAACCGTCAGGCCGAACCCACGCCTCCCCCCATCGTCGTCGAAGTCAAATCGGCACCTTCCCCGGACGATATCGCCAAGGCCGACGAAATCCTCAAAGCCAACCGCGCTCTCACCGAGATCCAAGGCCTAATGGACTCCGACGATTTCATGGGCGCCGCCAAACTGTGGGCCGAGACCAGCATCCTTTCGCCAACCTTCGTCCGCAACTACCGCGAGCAAATCTTGCCCCGCATCCTCAGTAACTTCTCCACGAGCGTAACCAAGCAAGTACTGAGCCGACTGGATCGACCAGGTGTGCTGAATGACCCCAAGTCCATCCAAGAAGCGATCGCCGAAGCCAAGGAAGCCCTCCGCCTCGGCACCGAGATCAAGGTACCGTCGGACGAATCGTGGAAGCGCCTGCAAGCCTGCCTCGAGCGGGCGCAGTCATTGACGAGCATCGAAGTGCGGCCGACGATGATTATCCCAGGCGAGTGGCGGACTGGCGAATCTGGATCCAATTCCCCGTCGCAGGCCGACTTCACGCTCTCCCCCTCCGCGGCCGACGCCGTGGCCAAGTTCGTCGAGGCTTCCGGCGCGACCCTGCGCGAATCCGTCCAGATCCGCATCCGCCTTCTCGCCTTCACCTCTCCGCACCTACGCGACGACCAGTCGAAATACCTCAACGGCGAGATCCGCCGCTCGCCGCAGGCCACCTGGATCGAATCGACCTCCGAACCCGGCAAACTTCCGGCCATCGGCATCGGGCTGAGCAGCCGTCGTAACGAAGTGTCGCTAAACTTCCCCAACGGCGAAGGCGCCCGCGCCGGCGCCAATCGCCTGATCGAAGTGATTCTGCCGAAAGGCGATCGCCAGTGCTTTGCGCTCATCGGAGACCTCAAGACTCTCCAGCCGTTGAACCTCGGTCCAGATGCCCTGCTGCTCGACGCCGACACGGGGGTCATCCGCCCCGCTCCCTGGGCCGAAAGCGCGGTCAACGCCTTCATCTGGACCAGAGGCTCGATTGGACTTTATCCGGAAGGCCACGAATTCCCAGACCGCGACCTCCCGTCGATTCGCGCCACGCGCTCCGTCCTCGAGACCGACATCATCCGGCTCGAAAGCAAACAAGGACCCGGCACGCCGCCCTACGAGATCGTCGCCCAACGCCGGAAACTCTTCAAGGAAGGTAAGCTCATGCAGGCCGGTGCTCCGTGGTCAATTCAAGCCATCGATGCCAACGGTGCCGCCGGCCCTCGATTGCTAGAGTTCCGCTGATCCATGCAGGTCGAACGCCTCATCGCCCGCATCCGCGGTCAGCTCGAGCTCGGGACCCCTGACCTGGAGGCGCGTTCCCTCGCCGGCGAATACTCCACACTCTGCCTGCGCGCCCGCGAACGTCTCGAACAGTGTGCGACGCTCGTGCGCAGCGGCAACGAGCACGCCGCCTTCCAGTCCGCGGAGTCCGACCCCGATCTGCTGGGCCTCTGCGCCCTGCTGAGCTTCGCGGAATCCGAACGATGGCACGCCCTCTGCCGAGAGCGCGGCCTGCCCGCTGGTTTCCCGCTCGACGGTCAGCACGTCCTCGCCGTCGAAAGCCTCTACGGTCGTGAGATTGGTGAAAGCCACCCGCTCTACGGCGATTACCGCGACGCCATCCGCCGCCGCGAGGAAGACCGCGCCCTCTCCGTTCTGCGCTCGATCGTCCGCATCAATCCAGACGATCCCAACGCTCGCTCCGAACTCGCCCGTCTCTCCGCCAAGTTCCTTCGGGAGTCGCTCGGCAAAGTGGCCAACTTCTTTGCGCAAAGCCGCGAAGAGGAAGCTGTCGAGTTGATGAACCGCATGGAGCGCTTCGGCGCGAACGACCTCGCCGACGAACCCCGCTGGGATGACGCCCTGGCCCGTCGCGTGGCCTGGCTCCGCTCCAAGGCCGGCCAACAAGTCACGACCCTCGTCGCCGACGCCGCTGAAGCCCGGGCGGGCGGACACTGGGAAGCCTGCGCCGCCTCGTTGGGTCGCGTCCGCTCGCTCGAGCGCGACCATCAGCTCACACTTTCCGACGGAGTCTCCGCCGAGGTCGTCGAACTTGAAGCCTGGGCCGGCGAACTGGCCGCCGTCGCCGAAGCCGAAGCGACGTTGCGCGCCACGATCGAAGGCCTGAATGAAGAATGGGCGATCCTGCAGCAGGAAGCCGCCCGCGGCTCCTCTCCCGCCATCCTCATCGTGCGTCTCAGCTCCTGGCTCGAACGCGCGACCCCGCAGGCTGAACGCCTACCTGAGGGCATCCTACGCGAAGGCCGTGCACTCCGCCAGAACACCCGGGCCCGCCTGAACCGACGCTACATGGTGATGACGACCTCTTGGGTCGCCAGCCTGCTACTAATCATCGCCGGGGTAGTCTACTGGAACATCCTCAAGACGCAGGAAGAAGAATCCCGCGACCGCTTTTCCGAAGCCTCCCGCCTCATCGAACTCTACGATCACCCCGCGGCGCTCGTGGCGCTGGATGAATTCGAACGCGGGGGCATCTCCGCCGCCGACCAAGCTGCCCGCAAAGCGCAGACGGTTCCGCTCCGGCAACGCCTGACCACCCAGAACGCCGACGAGCAGCGCCTCCGACTCGAAGCGTTGGCCCTAGCCGATCGTCGTAAGCAGGGGCTGACCTTGGGCAACGTCGCTGAGACCGAAAGCCGCGCCAACAAATACCTTCAAGAGTTAAACCAGGTGGGAGGCACCCTCCAGACCAAGCTCAAGGCCATCCTTCCCGAGCCCGAAGAGCTGCTCTCCGCCTGCCGGCAGATGTTGGACCGCACCCGCAACGATGTCGCCACTCAGATCGCTGTACTCAACAAGGCGATGGGCGACGACAACGTCACCGATCTCACCAAGGCGGCCGAAGCCCTCGAACGTCTCCGACTCCTGCTCAAGACCTTGACCGATGCGAAGGACAAGGACCTCGAGTTCGCCGAGGCCACCGCTGACCGCGCCGAACTGCGTCTCTCCGGCGAACGCAAGACGATTGCCGCGCTCAAGAGCCTCGGCAAGGCCGCTGACTTGGCGGGCTATCTCACCGCCCTCGCCGACACCGCCGCGAATACCGCCGGCGAAAAATCTGACCTGAGTTCCCGCGCCTCCTTCGTCTACTCCCGTGCGCCCACCCTGCAGGCCCTCCCCCGCTCAGCCCTCGCCCCTCGCGTCGGCGCGATGTGGGACGCCGCTGCCACGGCCGACCCCTCTGGCATCTTCAATCCAGCAACGCTGACCGACGTCGAACAACGCGGCCTACGCACCCTCTCTGACACCTCCTTGGCTGATTCGCTCCGCCGGTATACGCTAAATCTTTATTCCGTCCGCGGAATCACGGCGGGCCGGACCGTCTACGTGACCGGCGATATTGTCGAATCGAAGCGAAACATCACCGATGGCGTCGAGTTTAGCCAGAAAGCCAAGGAGCTCACCCGCGAAGGTGTCATCGTCGAGACCACCTGGAGTCGCCGTGAATTCAATAACGGAGTGCGCGCCGGCGAAGAGATTGCCACCCCGACGGCAATCAACGAACTGGATTTCATCCGTCAGGTCAGCCGTTTCCAGGACGTCAATTCGGGCAAGCTACTCGAACCACTCATCCGCACGATGGACCGCGTCCGCCGAAGCGACTCGCGCTACCCCGAACTGCGTGCCTACCAGCTCCAGGAACTCTATAAGCTCGCGACCACCCGTCCGGAAGTCTGGGGGCTGCTCTTCTCTCCGTCCGCCCAGCGCGATGCCGAACAGTTGCGCCGTATCACGCAGAACGCGCTCCGCCCCTACGATTTTCTTTTCAAGGAGAAGTGGGCTGATCTCCAACTGGAGTTACGCGCCTTCCTGACTCCCCCGGGTGGAGCCGGCTACACTGAAGAGGCCCGCTTCTGGCGCGCGACCTTCGCCAACTTGCGCAATCGTAAGCTGATTTTCGCTGGCTGGGTCGGCCGCGACGGCAAGCCTGAGCTGCGCGAGACGATTAAGGGTAGCGCCATCTACGGCCTCGATAACGAAGGCAAGGCCACGGTGCTCTTCCGCGTCGGCGACGACGGCGAGCTGAAGCGTGTCGCCGAAGCTGCGCCCCTCACGCCACTCCTACGCTATCCGGGCACGGTCGCCGAAGCCGCGCAGGCCGCCGTGATCCCCAAAGGCCTAATCGCCCCCGAAGGTGGCTGGGAAACCCTCCTCCAAGGACGAGATCTCTGAACGATGTCACGCCCTACCCAATTCCGCCTCCGCTGGAAAGGCGCCATCACCGGCCCCTTCCCGCTCGTGCGCGTGAGCGAGATGCTCCGCGCCGGCGAAATCAGCCTACTCCATAACATCGAAGTCGACGGATCCTGGATGACCGTGCGCGACTATTTCCGGGCCATCGGGCTCAGCCGCACGACCTCGGTCTCTTCCACGGACGCTTCCGGCCTCGACCCCGACGCTCCGCCGCCTCCGCCCGGGGCGGAACTGCCGCTCGGTCAAGTGCTCACTCCGGACGCCGCCCGCAACGAAGCAGGTGAATCGCTCGAACGCACCGTGCGCGAAGGCTACCTCTGGTGCGGCTCGACCTTCCTCCTGCCGCCTCTCTTCGCGCTGCTGATCTACGTGATCTATATCTTGGACAGCGACCGCCAGATTTCGCGGACGATGCTGCTCATTCTGCTCAGCTTCACGACCACGCCGGCCGCGCTCCTGCCGATCCTGTTCGTCCGGAAACTCGGTCAGACCCTCGAGCAGGAAGGCCTGTCCGATATCCGCCAAACCCAGGGAAATCTCGTGATCGTCCTCGGTTTCCTGAGCCTGGCCCTCTGGATGCTCTGCTTCTTCGTCCTCCTGCCCGTCCGCCTCTAAGCCTCAATCGGCTTGACGAACTAAGGGGGCTTGGCTGGACTAACCGAACTCGGTTTTCGGTAGTGTAGCTCAGTTGGTTAGAGCGAGGGACTCATAAGCCCTAGGTCGGCAGTTCGATCCTGCCCACTACCACCACCGAGTGCACCCTTTCCGCTCAGGCTTTCAGAATGGCCGAGACGGGGATATCCAGTCCGTCCTTCCACAGCGCTTCCAAGGCGTAGCTCTTGCGAATGTCGTCGCGGAAGACGTGGAAGAGGACGTCGAAGGCATCCACGACCGTCCAGCCGCTATCGCGCTGGGATTCGGAGCGGGAAGTCACGCCGACATCATCCAGCGCATGCTCGAGGGCGATACGCAGGGCACGCAGGTGAGGCTCGGACGTACCGGTGGCGATCACGAGGAAATCAGCGATGGAAGAAATCTGGCCCATCTCGAGAACCCGGATTTCGACAGCCTTCTTGTCGTCCAAAGCACGCACGGCAGCGATAAGGTGGGCCGGAATCTTCGGCATGACGACCATCGGCTTGGAGGCGGTCTTCTCGCCACGGCTCTTGGCCTTCAAAGCGGGAATGGCCGGGATGACGCGTCGCGCCGGGCGGACCGAACGAGCAGCAGGCTTGGCGGACTTGCCAGCAGGGCGACCCTTGGCAGCAGGCTTGGCGGAGGTCTTCTTGGTCTTCTTTTTAAGGGCGGACATGGTCAGGCTTGGTAAAGGGAGCGCTCATCGATGTGGCGGGCAACCCCTAGGGGCAAGCCGTTTCGGGGCGAATCACCGCGGCGCAGGGCCTCGCGCAGGGCGGTGGAGGAAACCTGCACCGCCGGAGCCTTCAACACGGTCAGGCGAATGAGCGCCGCGATGGCCGGAGGGGGCACGGTCGAGATACCATCACGTGACAGCACGGCAAATTCTACCAGACTGCACAGCTCGGCGACATCCTTCCATCGATCCAGCCTGGCCAACTGATCGGCCCCGAGGACCCAGACCCGCAGGGCCTCGGGAAATTCTTTGGCTAATTCACGGGCAGTCTCAACGGACCAACTGGTGCCCTCACGATGAATTTCTCGCTCATCAATCACGGCCCACGGACAATCCGCGAAGGCCAGGCGGCACATCGTGGCTCGGTCAGCGGACGAGGCCACGGGCGCGCCCGTACGCATCGGTGCCTGTCCCGCCGGAATAATGCGGACCTCGTCCAAACCGAGCTGCTTATGCGCAGCCACGGCCGCCGCCACATGGCCCGCATGCGGAGGATCAAAAGTCCCACCTAGGATGCCGATGGCAGCAGGCATAGTGCATTACGCTCCGGCCGACCGCGGGTGGCAACCCAAAGCAGGCTTGAGCCCGAGCCCTTCCGCCGAAACACTGCCCCATGGCGTCAGCCTCGCGATTCCTCCCCCCGGGCTTCGACCCCACGCAGACCGTGGCGGTCATCGCCGGCAAGGGCCGCTACCCCGCCCTGCTCATTGAGTGTGCCCGCGCCCGCGGCGCCAAGGTGAAGCTGGTCTCCTTTGAAGAAGAGACCGACCCAGCCCTCATCGCCACCTTCGCCCCCGCCGACCATCGCGCCATACCCGTCGGCAAGCTCGGCCAGATGCTGGACGCCCTCAAAGAACTCGGTGCCGCCGGTGCCGTGATGGCCGGACAAGTTACCCCACGCAAACTGTTCACGGGCATGGTTCCGGACCTTAAGCTCATCGCGCTGATGGCCTCCCTTAAGGAACGCAACGCTGAGACAATCTTCGGCGCCATCTCCGTCGAAATCGAGAAAGTCGGCGTCCGCATGCTCGATGCGCGCATCTTTCTCGAGGACCACCTCGCCACGCCAGGCTGCATGACTGGCTGGGCCTGCGGTATCGGCGACGACCAGCTTGAATTCGGTACGCGCATGGCCCGCGAGATGGCCCGGCTCGACGTCGGTCAGTCCGTCGTCACGGCCAAGGGCACGGTGATCGCCGTCGAAGCTTTCGAGGGCACCGACAACATGCTCCGCCGCTGCACGCAGACCGGCGGCAAAGAAATGCTCCTCGTTAAGACCGCGAAGCACGCCCAAGACTGGCGCTTCGATGTCCCCTGCTTTGGCGTCAAGACGCTCGAGAGCATGGCTCAAGGCGGCGTGACGAAAGCCGCACTCGAAGCGGATGCGGTCATCCTCATCGACAAGCCAGCCGTCATCGCCCGCGCCAAGCAGCTCGGCATCGAACTCTTCGGTTTCGGCCCCGCTTAAGCTGATGATGAATCGCCGCCACTTCCTAGGTACGAGTCTGCTGGCCGGCCTCGCGACGCAGGCCTTTGGCGCCACGAAAGAAGAAGACTCCTTCGACTTCGCCTTCCTAACGGACATCCACGTCCAGCCCGAGCTCGGTGCCCCCGAAGGCTTCCGCCAATGCCTGCGGGCCGTCAACACTCTCGCCACGCCGGCGGACTTCGTCCTCACAGGCGGCGACCTGATTTTCGACGCGCTCGATGTGGGCATGGACCGCATCCGCGAGCAGTGGAAGGTGTTCGACGAATGCAGCAAGGAACTCGCCCTACCCGTCCATCATACCATCGGTAACCATGACGTCGTGGGCTGGTCGACGAAGTCGCCCGTGAAGCCGACCGATCAGGATTACGGCAAGAAACTCTTTGCCGAACGCTTCGGCCTCGCGCGCACGTACCGCAGCTTTGACCACAAGGGCTGGCACTTCATTATCCTGGATTCGATTGGCCAGAACAAGGAGACGCTCGACTACGAAGGCTGGATCGATGAAACGCAGCTCGACTGGTTAAAGAAAGACCTCGCCGCCACTGGGCGCACGAAGCCCATCGTGATGGTCACGCACATTCCATTCTACTCGACTTGGCATCAGGTGGTGGGGGGGCCGGATCTTCACCTCGATGGGAAGGCCATCGTCCGCAACCTGCACACCTTCCGGAAACTGTTCGACGCCTATAATATCCAACTCGTACTCAGCGGCCACGGCCACGTCGTCGAGCGCATCGAGATCGGCAAGGTCACCTACCTTCAAGGCGGTGCCGTCTGCGGCATGTGGTGGAAAGGTCCAGTCTTCGGTAAACCCGAGGGCTTCGGCACGGTCACCTGCCGACGCGATGGGACGTGGTCATGGAAGTACCGTGACTTTGGCTGGAAGGCGCGCAAGTAAGCCGCTCAACCCTCGAAGAAATTCCAGGCGATGGCGCTCTCGGCCAGCACCCATGCGGACACCAAGGCCATTGCGAGCAGGACCCACTTGCGATGACGGGCCCAGATTTCCGGCGTCTCCGCCGCATGATCCAATCCGCGCCGCGTGCTCAGAAGCAGCTTAAGGCGCGCGTGCCAGGCCAGCTTAGTCGCGCCCGAAAGATCCTTATGGGCATACGCGTTGACCCGGTAATCGGGCTTGCGGAACAGCTTGGCGATGCGACTCAACACGTCTCCTGCATACACCCTTTACCCACGCTTTACAAGCGGAGCGTCTCTGGGTAAGTCCAAAGGCGTGAAGTCCACCACCCGGTCCCTCCGCGCCCTCAAAGGGGTCCGGCCCATCGTCTGCCTGACCGCCTACGATGTGAGCACGGCCCGTATCGCAGACGCCGGCGGCGCCGACCTTATCCTTGTCGGTGACTCTTTGGGCAATACGGTCCTCGGCCTCCCTGATACGGTCGGCGTCACCCTGGATATGATGCTCCACCACTCCGCTGCCGTCGCCCGCGCCAAGACCGATGCCCTTGTGGTGGGTGACCTCCCCTTCGGCCTAGCCCACGACAGCTTCCCCAAGCTCCTCAGCTATTGCCGCCGGTTCCTGCAAGAAGGCGGCGTCAAGGCAGTGAAGATCGAAGGCGGTGCCTCGCTCGCCCCAGCCATCGTGCGCCTCGTCGATGCTGGTATCCCCGTCATGGGCCACGTCGGCATGCTCCCGCAGCGCGTCCACTCCGCCGGCTATCGCCGTCGCGGACTCACGCCCGCCGATCAGAAACAAATCCTAATCGACGCCCAGGCCGTGGCCGCGGCCGGTGCCTTCGCCATCGTGGTAGAATGCGTCGACGAGAAATTCATGCCGAAGATCACCGAGGCGGTATCCGTCCCCACCATCGGCATCGGCTCCGGCCGAGGCTGCGATGGCCAGATCCTCGTCATCCACGACCTGCTCGGACTCACGCCCGAACCACCGCCCTTCGCCCGACCAGAAGCTAACTTGCACCGTGACGCGGTCGCGGCCGTCCGCCGCTGGGCCACCAAGGTGCGCGCCAAGAAATCCAAATGAACTGCGTCATCTTCGGAGCCGGCGGATGGGGAACCGCGATGGCCATCCACCTCGCCCGCCAAGGCCAGACCGTCACGCTCGTCCCACGTCGCGCCGAACAGGCCCTCGCCCTCGCCACCACGCGTGAGAACCAGGAATACCTACCGGGACACCGCCTCGATGACTCGATTCAGATCGGACTCGAACCTCTCCCGGCACTAATGGACGCCGACCTGGTCTTCCTCGCCTGCCCCTCCAAAGGCCTGCCGGAATTACTCAAGTCCATCGGACCAGCCGTCCGCGGCTCATCGACCAAGATGGCGATCTCGCTCTGCAAAGGCCTTGATCTCACCACGCTGCGTCGCCCGTCCGAGATGATGGCCGACGCCTTCGGCTCAATCCCGGTCGGCACGCTCAGCGGACCGAGCAACGCCGACGAAGTCGCCCGCGGACTCCCGACCGCGCTCGTGCTCGCCGCGATTACGGACGACGCGCTCCTTAAGGATGTCCAAGCCGTCGTCAGCGGACCGACGCTACGCGCCTACACTTCGACCGACCTTATCGGGGTCGAGATCGGCGGCACGCTCAAGAACGTTTACGCGCTGGGCGCTGGCCTCTGCGATGGCCTCGGCCTCGGCTCCAACGCCAAAGCCGCGATGCTCACACGCTCGTTACAGGAAATGGCCCGCCTTGGTGAGGCCCTGGGCGCTCGCCCCGAAACCTTCCTGGGTCTAGGCGGCGTCGGCGACCTGATGGCCACCGCGCACGGCTCCTGGAGCCGCAACCGATCGCTGGGCGAACAACTGGCCAAAGATCCGCAAGGTACGCTCGCCGCACTCGCCTCCCGCAAAGAAGCCGTCGAAGGCCACCGCGCTGCCGAAGCCCTTTCTAAGCTGGCGACCAGCCGAGGTCTCGAAGCTCCCATTCTTTTCTGCCTGCACGCGATCCTCTACAAGGGACTCGACCCACGCGCGGGCGTCGTCGCGCTGATGACCCGCGACCTCCGTTCGGAGGCATGAGCACCGCCGACGTCGAGTCGCGCCCCTCACCTATCGCCGGCCTCGGACTCTTCGCGAAGCGGGAGTTCGCACCCAGCGAACGCATCGCGCCCTACTCCGGCCCAACGACCACGGAGCCTCCTTCGGAAGTCTCTTCCAGCGGTAAGGTCTACGCCCTGGAAATCGCCCCGGGGCGGTGGTTGGACGGCTCTTCGGCCGACAACCCCTCGCGACACGCCAACCATGCCTGCCACCCGAACGCCGAACTCATCTGGCACGAAGAGGAATCCATGGCTTGGCTGACCGCCCTGCGACCGATCGCCGCCGCCGAGGAAATCACCTTCGACTATGGGTTTTCATTGGCCGAAAGCCTCTTTCACCCGTGTGCCTGCGGGGCCGCCGACTGTGTCGGTCGGATTATCGCCGACCCCCTCCGCCCGGCCCTCCGACGCCACCTGCGTTTTTCGCGTCCAAGGGATTGACCACCCGCATCTGGAAGGTCAGTTTTCGCAGGTCAAACAGCCCATTTCTCCATGAAAAAAGTCCCCCTTACCGAGCTCGATCCCCGGCTCCAGAAACAGATTACCGCCGCGGACCAGCAGCTGAAGGCAAACCCCCAGTACGCCGTCGAGGTCCTCACGGGTATCCTCGTCCGCAATCCGGGCTGCATCGAAGTGCGTCGCACCCTCCGCAAGGCCCAGAAAGCCCTCCACGGAACCAAGAAAGGTCTCTTTGACGGCATCACCGGCGCCCTGACCTCCGGCAAGATCGCCAAGTCCGTGGAAGCCGACCCGCTCGCCGCCATCGCCGCCGCCGAAGAAGTCCTCGCCAAGAAGCCGATCGACGCCAACGCGAACAAGACCATCGCCCTCGCCGCCATTAAGCTAGAGTTCCATGAGCTCGCCGCTTTCGCCTACGAAGAGCTCTGCACCAACGAGCCCACGGAAATCCAGCACTTCGTCGACCTCGCCAATGTCTGGATCGCCGCTGGCGAGAATGACAACGCCCTGAACGCCGCCGACAAGGGTCTGAAACTCTTTCCCGGCAACGGCGACCTCCAGGAAGCCGTCCGCAAGGCCTCGGTCAATAAGACGATGAAGAAGGGCAACTGGGAAGACAAAGGCGACTTCCAGTCCAAGCTCAAAGACAAGGACGAAGCCCTCCGCCTCGACCAGTCCGCCCGCACCGTCACGGACTCGGCCACCGCCCTCGCTCAGGCCGCCGAACTCGCCCAGAAAATTCAGGCTTCCCCGGACAGCCTCGACCTCTACCGCGATATCGTCCGTATGTTCCTCGTCGCCGAAGACCTCGACAGCTCGATCGCTTGGCTCCAGCGCGGCCGCCTGACGACCCTCGGCAAGGCCGACACCTCGCTCGAACGCCAGGAAAGCGACCTATTTATCCGCCGGTACGAGCGTAACTCCAAGCAGCTCCGCGAGGCCATCACCGCCAACCCGGCCGACGCCGCCAGCAAGGAAGCCCTCGCTAAAAACGAGACCGAGCTCAACGACTTCCGCCTCAAGACCTCCATCGCGCTGGTCGAACGCTACCCGAATGATTACGGCTACCGCTACGATCTCGGCACCCTCCTCCTTGCCGCCAATCGCCTCGAGGACGCCGTCCAACAGCTCCAGTACGCTCAGCGTAACCCGAAGTTCCGCCAGCCGGCCCTCCTCGCCATCGGCCTCGCCTTCACCCAAGGCGGCAAGTTCGACCTCGCCGTCGAGCAGCTGACCGCCGCCAAGAGCGAAGTCCAGATGATGAACGACCTGAAGAAGGAAATCATCTACGCCCTCGGCGACACCTTCGAGAAGATGGGCAAAGCCAAAGAAGCCGTCGACGAATACAAGATCATCTACATGGCCGACTCGGGCTACCGCGACGTCGCCAAGAAGATCAACGACTTCTACGAACGCCAGAAGGGCGCAACGGCCTAAGCCTCACCGACGCCTTTGCCCTCTTGCGGACGGCTTTCCCCGCCCGCCTTCACCTTCCTGCCCATGGCACTCACCCCCTTTAAGAGCAACCTCATCGCCGATGTCGGCATCAGCATGGGCGACGAAGGCAAGGGCCGCCTCATCCCCGAAATCGTCCGCGAACTCCAAGCCCTCACGGGACGTCGCGACGTGGTCGGTACAGTCCTCAAGGTCAACGGTGGCGCCAACTCCGGCCACACGGTCGCCGGCTTGAAACTCAATCTACTCCCAGGTGGCGTGGCCGAACATGATGTCGCTTGCCTCGCCCTCGGCTCCGGTGTCGTTGCCGACCCGCGCAAGGCCCTCTGGGAAGCGTTGCCTCTCGAAAAGATTGGCATCCCGGTCCTCTCCCGCCTGCTTATCGACGAACGCTGCATGATCAGCGATGTCTCCCACCGCATCCTCGATCTGGCCTGGGAAGACTACCGCATCAACGTCCTCGGCCACGAAGCCCGCGGCTCCACTGGTCGCGGCATCACGCCCGCCTACGCCGATGAAGTCGGCCAGTTCCAGATTCACTATTCTGAATTCCTGGGCGCTAAGTCCGATTACGCGACGCGGCTTTCGGCCCGCCTGAACCGCGCGGCCTCCATCGTGCGCGATGTCTGCAAGCTTTCGCCCGAGAAGTGGTCCGGCCTCTTCGCCAAGCTCACCGAGGCCGAACTGCGCGCCAATAAGGGTGCCGTCGACTCCGGCGTCTTTACGGCGGCGGAATTCGACTTCACCCGCTTCGCCGGCAAGGAACCGTTCACGTTCGACCACGCCGCCGTGCTCGACTGCTACTGGAAGGCTGGCGCCTCCCTCGCCCACACGATCGGCGACGTGCGCGAACGCATTCTCGGCGACCTCGCTGCCGACCGCCGCATCATCGGTGAGTTCGGCCAGGCCTACTGGCTCGACAAGCGTGCGGGCTTTGCCCCGAACGTTACGGCCTCACACACTTACACGCCGGAGTTCTTCCAGTCCGCCGGCATCCCGGTCCAAGCGATTCACACCGTCGGCTGCTGCAAGGCCTACGACACAAAGGTCGGCACTCACGTCTTCCTGACGAAGATGCCGGAAGAACACCCGCTCCAGCGCGCCCTCGCCAAGCTTGAATTCGGCACAAGTACCGGTCGCCAGCGCATGGTGGGCTGGTCTGACCTGGTCGAGAAGGCTGATGCCCTCCGTTACGGCGGCTACGACGATATCGTCCTTAACAAGCTCGACGCCCTCTCGCCCCACGGAGAGTGGAAGGGCGGCGATCTACTCGTCTGCACAGGCTACCGCGACGCGGCTGGCAAAGTCTTTTCGGGCGTCCCCCGCAATGACGCCGTGCGGCGCACGCTGCAGCCTATCTACGCCACCCTGCCGGGCTGGACGGCCGATATCACGAAGGTGCGCTCCTACGCCCAGCTGCCTGCCGAGGCGCGCCGCTACGTCGCCTTCACGATGGCCGAGATTGTCCGCCTGGCTTCCCGCGGCGGCTCCCTGCCCACCCTCCCGAACCTTCGCTACATCGGCATCGGTCCGGACCCCGACCAGATCATCTCCGACGTCCCCGCGACGGCCGAACTGATCAAGCAGGCCTGACGCACTGCCGCCGCCACGCCAATGGCCGATCTGGAACATAACTTTGCGATCCCGCTCTGGGCACTCGTCGACCGATCCAAAGTGGAGGCCGGCACGTCCGATATGCGCGGCCTCGCCAAGGAACTGGGCAAATGGTTGGCCCATAATTTCGACGTCGACCACAAGGGCGTGGCCATCGAGGAACCCTCTGGCACCGAACCGGGCGCAATACCGATGTTCGTCGTCGCGAGCGTCCCTCAGTCGCAGTGGCATGTGATGGTTGCCCTGGCCCAGAGCCGCGCTTGCAAGCTGTTCGTGGTACTGCCGACGGAAAGCGGTGCCTTCGGCCTGCAGGAATTAAACATCCCTAAGCCGGAGTAATCAGGCGGCGAAGACCTTAACGGTCTCGAGATGCAGCTCGGCCACCTGCTCCAAGGTCAGGCCACCCCACTTATACCCGCCGGCCAAGGCGAAGATGTGCGGGATCTTCCTCGCTCGCGCCCAGTGGACGACGAGCTTCTCGCGCTTGCGGATGATATCCTTGGTGATGCCCTTCATGCCGCCGGCTTTTTCATAGGTGTCCATGCCGGCGTTATAGATCAGGAAATCCACTCGCTCCAAGGAGTGCAGCGCAGCCTCGACGTGCCGGAGGTAGTCCTTCGGGCTGTCGACCGCGACGTAGAAGTGCCGGGCCGGATCGGACGGCTCCCAGGAGTCGAACGCGTTCACGGTGACATCAGCGAGATAGACCTGCTTGTGGTCGCCAAGGATATCGAAGGTGCCACCGCCCGCATGCGCGTCGAGATCGAGGATGCCGACGGTCTTGACCTTCTTCAGGGCCTCAAGCGCGGCGAGGGCCAGCCCATTGAACTGGCAGAAGCCGTTACCAGAATTCTTACGTGCATGGTGCAGGCCGCTGGAGAGGCTGCCCGAGCGGCCGTTCTTCAACGCCTCTTTGACGGCATCGCGCATACCCCCAGTCGAGGCGAGGATGCTGTCCAATAGCGGCTGCGACCAAGGTCCGACCTCGAGGAACGCTCCCTTGTCCTCGAAAGTACTACGCACGTACTCCGACGTATGAATCAGTTCGAGCTCCTTCCGAGTCGCGAGCTTGGGCGCCTCCAGCCAGACCTCTCCCGCCTTACCGGCTTCAATCATCTCAGCGACCAGCTTGGACTTCGTGACGGTCTCGGTCCTCCCTTCGACGACATAGGTTGGGCTATAGAAGACAGTAAGCGGGGGTTGCGGCATGAGGCTGTTATGCCTGCGTGCAGCCGCCTCGTCAAATCCGCCCCCTGTCATAGGTTGCGGTTGGCTTCGGGCCGATGCTTCGCCATGGTCAATGCGTCGCCAACCATGCCCTTCGACCCCAAGATTCCACGAGAACTCGCTAATAAACTGGGGCGCGAGGCGATGAAGGTTATCGAGCTGGGCCTCTACGCCTCGCCGACCAGCCAACAGGTTGACATCGCCGCCGACATCGGCGCGGCCGTCGCGCGGACCACCCACCTGCCGCCCGACCATCGGCACACCACCCCTCGCACGGGATCGCACGCGACGGCCATCGAAGTTACCGATGAGACCTCCCTGTCCGCGGCCGCCCGCCACGATGCGGCGGGGCTGCGCACACTGGTGCTCAACTTCGCCTCACCGACCGTCGCGGGCGGCGGCTTCCTGGCCGGCGAACGGGCCCAAGAGGAATATCACTGCCGCTCTTCCGCGCTCTTCGCCTGCCAACTCGGCGGACCGATGTACTCCTTCCACCTGCAGCAGGGCAACGCGCTCCGCTCTGATGCGATGATCTACTCCCCGGGTGTTCCCGTCTTCCGGGACGATGAACATCGCATGCTCGAGACGCCCTTCAAGGTCGCCTTCGTATCGGCCGCCGCCTGCGACGCCCGAGACGTGGCTCCGCTCGACCAGGCGAAGATTCCCGGTGCCATGAGCGCGCGTATCGTCAAGGTCCTCGCGATCGCTCAAGCCAATGGCCATGACGCACTCGTACTCGGCGCCTGGGGCTGCGGCAACTTCGCCAACGACCCCGGGCTCATCGCCGATCTTTTCCGACAGGCCCTCGACGGCCCCTTCAAGGGTGCGTTCCGTCGGGTGACCTTTGCGATCGTAGACACCACACCCGATCAGCGTTGCCTGAACCAATTTCGCCTCGCCCTCTCGCCCAAGGCCCCGCTAAGGCATAACTGAGCGGAGCCTTACTTGAGACGGCTGAGGATCGCTTCGCCCACCGTAGCTCCGAGGAAATCGTAACCGGCTCCAGTGAAGTGCACGTCGAGCGGTGGCTGAAACTCGGCCAGACGCGGAGTCATGGCGGCGAAGAGGTCGTCCGTCGGGATGCCGTGCTTCTTCATGACTTCGGCCGCGAGGGCGTTCTTCTCGACGATCGAAGCGGCGGTCTGTTTCTGCGCCGGATTATCTGGAATCGGCGTGGTGCTGGTCCAGATGAGCTTGGCGCCGGTCTGCTGGAGCTGGGCGACGATGGCCTCGAGACGCTTCACGTAGTCGGCCGCAGGCGTAGCGCGGTCATGGATGCCGAAGTTGAAGTGAATGACGTCCCACTTCCCTTCCCCTAGCCAGACTTCGAGGTTCTTGAGACCGGAAGCGGTGGGCCCGCAATTAGCCGGGGCGCGGTGGACGTTCGCCTTACCCGCAAGGGCCTTGCGGGTCGGCTGAGTGTAGCCACGCGAGACGGAATCACCAATGAGCAGCACACGGGGTAGTTTGGGGTCGTCTTTCACGAAATCCCACGCGTTCGACTTGCCGGCGATCTTGTCACGCTTGTGCAGGGGCAGGTAGAAACTGCCGAGTTGAGCCTGCAGCACCTTCTCCCAGGCCTGCTCGGCCGGAGAGAGCTTCGCGACCAGACCCTGGTAGCGCTCATCGATGAACTTCTCTTGGGCGACCTTCTTGGCCGCAAGCTGAGCCGCTGCCTCCGCGGCGTTCGTCGGCTCACCCTTCGGGGGCTCGGCAGCAACCAAGACAAAAGTCAGACTGAGTAAGGCAAGTAGATGCTTCATGGCGGGGCAAGCCAATGCAACCAGCCAACTCCGAACCTTCAAGCCGTCACTGCCACACTCTTGGCAGGATGCCTACTGGGCGACTCCGCTCATCGGATGGCCGGTGACGGCCTTCCAGGCGATTTCCTGAAGTAGTCGGTTGAGTTTATCGGCTTCCGGCAGCTTGGTGAGCTGGCTGACCACAGGCAAACCGACCGGGCTACGCCGATAAATGACCGAGTAATGACAATACGCCGAGAGGACGCGAATCTGTGCGCCGGGATGCCCAAGGGCATCCGTGAAGAGTTCATTCTGCGTCTTAATGCCAGGGGCTTCGCCTTTGATGACCTTGTCGCGCAGGGCCATCACGGCCTCTCCGCTGGGCACGATGACAATCTTCGCCGCCGGGATACGCTGATTGAGTTCCTTCACGTGATCTTCAATGAGTTTGAAATAAGGTTCATGCTTAGAGCGCAACTGCGCCAGGGTGATGACATCGCGATCGATGGATTTCGGCTTGCTCTTGGAGAGCCAGATTACCGGATCCTCGAAGGGCACCCAGTTCTGCTGAAGAGTCAGACGAAGCTTGGGGTTATGCTCCAGTCCGAGCTTGGTGAAATTCTCGATACCCGGATCTGGCAGGAACGTCGGCGCCATGGTAAACAAGTCGGCCTTACCAGCCTCCAGGACCGGCTTTGCCTTGTTCTTCTCCACTGGCAGGTCCCAGTGCTGGATGACCTTGGAACCGCCGATGGAAGAAATCGCCAGCTGCTCATGCCCTTGGATGCCCGCGGACTTAGCCATCTCTGCGACCAACGGAGGCATCCACACGTGGAAGCTATGGCCCGCGGTCAGCACCTTAAGGCCGGCCGGCGCATCGTCTGCAGCCGATAGGACCGCACTGACCGAAGCCAAGACCAGCAGGACGAACGCTCGTAACCAACG
>JBEEKW010000024.1:0-27287 GCA_041168485.1 Verrucomicrobiota bacterium | reverse complement strand
ACACCGCCTCCTCGATTCCGGCGACGGGTTCAAACTCGAGGAGATCGGCGGCGTCCGCATGATCCGCAGCGAGCCCAAGGCCTGGTGGAGCAAATCCCTCCCCGCCGCCGAATGGGCCCGCGCCGTCGCCGAGCACGAAGAAGGCGGCCGTGAAGGTCGCTGGAAGCTCAAGGGCAACTGCCCCAAGGAATGGGAAACCCAGCTCGGCAAACTCCGCTTCCAGCTCCGGTTCATGGACAATTCTAAGCAGTTCGGCGTCTTCGCCGAACAGTCGCCGCACTGGAAATGGGTCGCGGCTCGCCCCCAGAAGCTCGAACCCCGCCCCCGCCTACTCAATCTCTTCGGCTACACTGGCGCCGCTTCGCTCGGCGCCGCCCAAGCGGGCTGGCATGTGACGCATGTCGACGCCTCCAAACCCGCCGTGGCCTGGGGCCGGCGCAACCAGGAGCTCTCCGGCATGGCTGAGGAGCCGATTCGCTGGATCATCGAGGACGCGATGACTTTCGTGAAGCGCGAGGTGAAGCGCGGTAATAAATACGAAGCCATCATGCTCGATCCGCCCGCCTTCGGCCGCGGTCCCACCGGTGAGTTCTGGAAAGTCGAACGCGACCTCGCCCCACTCCTCCGGGCCTGCCGTGAACTCCTGTCCCCGCAGGCCCAGTTCATCCTGCTGACGGTCTACACCATCGACGCGTCTTCCATCCTTTGTCACAACCTGCTCGAGGAGAATACCCGCGGCCTGGGTGGTAAGATTGATATTGGTGAACTGGCCCTGAAACAGGAAGGCAATGGCCGCCTGCTCCCGCTTTCGCTGTGGGGTCGCTGGACCGCACCGGGCAAGGCATAAGCCCGAGCATTGGGCCGCATTAGGCTTGGAGTCGGTTTAAATGGTTTCCAACCGTGGGCCGATGCCTACTAAATGAGAGCGTGAGCCTTGTCCCTGACCAAGCTACCTTCCGCCAGTTGGCTCAGAAGTCCGACCTCATCCCGGTGTGCCTCGACATGATGGCCGACCTGGAGACGCCGGTATCGGTCTACGCACGCCTCCGCGCCCTAGGCTCACCCTTCCTTTTCGAATCCGTCACGGGTGGCGATAAGCTCGGCCGCTACAGCTTCTGCGGCGCGGGCCCGGCGATGACCCTCACCGCGTGGGAAGACCGCACCGAGATCACTCGCCGAGACGGCTCCAAGGAGACCATCCCCACGCCGGCCGACCCGCTCTCGCTGGTGAAGAAAGAACTCTCTGGCCTGCGCGTCGCCAAAGTCCCCGGCCTCCCACCGTTCGTCGGCGGCATGGTCGGCATGGTCAGCTACGAATACGTCCATCGCATCGAGCCCACCGTCCCGAAGCCCGCCAAGGATCCGGCCGGCACCCCCCTCCTCCACTTCATGCTGGTCGACCGCGTGGTCGCCTTCGACAACGCCCGCCAGACCCTCCGCCTCATCGTCAACGCCCGCGTAAAGTCGCCGGCCGAGGCCGATGCCGCCTGGGATGCGGCGAAGCAGGAGCTCGAGTCTCTCCGTGCCGTTATCACAGGCCCGCGCGCTGCCGTTGCGGCTGAACTGCCCGCCGGCGCCGAGTTCGCTACGGGTATGGCCAACGTCAACCAAGCCGACTTCGAAGCGGCCATCCGAAAGACGCAGGAATACATCCGGGCCGGCGATTGCGTCCAAGTCGTGCTCTCGCGCCGCACCGACGTCCCCTACAAGGGCGACCCGCTCGACCTCTATCGCGTGCTGCGCCACGTGAACCCTTCGCCCTACATGTTCGTGATGGAGACCGGCCGCGGCTTCGACGTCGTGGGCGCTTCACCCGAAGTAAACGTCCGCCTCACGGGCCGCCTCTGCGAGATCCGCCCGATCGCCGGCACCCGCCCCCGCGGCGCCGACGAAGCCGCCGATCGCCAGCTCGAGGTCGAACTGCTCGCCGACCCGAAGGAACGCTCCGAGCACCTGATGCTCGTCGACCTCGCCCGCAATGACCTCGGCCGCGTCTGCATCCCGGGCTCCGTCAAGGTGCCTGACTACGCGATTGTCGAACGCTACTCGCATGTGATGCACATCGTCTCGCAGGTCGAAGGCCAGCTCTCCCCGGAGAAGGATGCGTTTGACCTCTTCCGTGCGACGTTCCCCGCCGGCACCCTTTCCGGCGCACCCAAGGTGCGCGCCATGCAGGTTATCTCTGAACTCGAGGGCGAACGCCGCGGCATCTACGGCGGCGCGGTCGGCTACTTCGGTTTCGACGGCGGGCACGACTCGTGCATCGTCATCCGCACCGCCTCGCTCCGCGACGGCGTCGCGAGTATTCAGGCTGGCGCCGGCGTGGTCGCCGATTCCGTCCCGACTTCCGAGTACGAAGAAACCATCAACAAGTCCAAGAGCGTTCTCCGCGCCCTCGGCCTTGCCTCAGGCCTCCGTTCCTGACGTACGCCCGTGCCTAAGTCGAAGCCCCAGAAGAGCGCCAAAAAGAAGGCGACGCCTGTGGCTAAGCCATCGAAGGAACCCAAGAAGGAGCTCAAGAAACTGCCTTTGCCTGCTAAGTCGATCGCGCGCATGGCGCCCAAGCCTGCCCCCGCAAGGCCTACCCCGACCCTGGCCCCGACCCCTATCCCTGATCGGGACACCGATCCCACCGAACCGGGCCTGCCTTGGGAGGAACTTTCCACGGAAGAGCGTTCGCCGATCCGCTATTATCTGGATCAGATCGGCAAGACGCCGCTGCTGACGCTGGAACAAGAGACCGCGCTGGCACGTCTCGTCCTCAAGGGCGACGAAGCCGCGCGCCAGAAGATGATCCAGTCGAACCTCCGTCTGGTCGTGCGCATCGCCAAGGACTACGATAATTTTGGGCTGTCGCTCATGGACCTTATCAGCGAAGGCAACTTCGGGCTGATCAAGGCCGTCGAGCGCTTCGACCCTGACAAGGGCGGTAAGCTGAGCACCTACGCCTCCTGGTGGATTAAGCAGGCCATCAAGCGCGCCCTCGCCTCGAACGGGAAGACGATCCGCCTTCCGGTGCACATGGTCGACCGCATCGCGCAGATGCGCCGCGTCACCGCTCGCCTGACTGTCGAGATCGGGCGCGAGCCGCATAACGATGAAATCGCCATGGCGATGGAGATCCCGCTTTCGAAGGTCGTCCACATGCAGTCCATCGCTAATCGCGCCGCCTCGCTCGACCAACCAGTCGGCCTTGAAGGCGACGCGACCTTGGGTGACCTCGTGAAGGACGAGTCCGAGCGCACCCCCTTTGAGACCCTTCGCGGCAAATCCGATAATGCGGAGATCGCGGAGATGCTGGCCGTCCTCGATCCGCGCGAGTCCGAGATCCTGACGCACCGCTTCGGCCTCAACGGCGAAAGCCCGCTCACGCTCGAAGAGGTCGGCGAACTCTTTAAACTCACCCGTGAACGCGTTCGCCAGCTCCAGCAGTCCGCCCTCATGCAGCTGCGCCGCATCATGACCGAACGCCAGAAGCTCCTGACTCCGGAGGACGTGAAGAAGAACAAGCTAGCCGAAGCCCGCTCCGGGGTCCTCAGCGAGTTCTTCCGCTCCAAGGGCATCTCGGCACCGCCCAAGGGGCGTGCCGGCCGCGAAGGGCTCTAAGCCTGTCTGTGTCAGGCCACGGCGGGCTGACCGATAACCTGTGAAAACAAAAAGGGCCCCGTTGCCGGGGCCCTTCGATCAGCTTCTAATCCGAAGATTAGAAGTTGTAGCGAACCGAGATGTCGGAGGTCGAGGCAGAGCCCTGGGCGTCGGAGACACCAACGGCGAGCTGGATCTGCTTGCTCACGTTGTAGGCGAGCTCAGCACCCCAGACATTGAGGTCGGAGGAGTTGCGACCGAAGGAGGCAGCGACTTCGAGGTTGTTGCCGAGATCCTTACGGACGTTGAGGCCGTAAGCTTCGTCGGAGGCGACGGAGACGGTGACGTCAGCGCCGAGGGCAACGTTCTTGAAAACGTAGCCGAGGGAGACGGAGTCAGAGCCGTTACCGAGGGCGTTGCCGCCACCGATGGTGGTGTCAGCTTCAACGAGGAAGTTCGAGCTACCAATCAGGGCCGAAGCCGTGAGGGAGTAGCCCTTGCTGTCCGTGTTGTAGCCGAGGCCAACGCGGTTGTAGGAGAGACCAGCAGCAGCCGGAGCAGCAGCCTGGGCGGAGGCAGCGGCAGCGAGGGTCGTGAGGGTGAGGATCGGGAGGATGTTCTTCATATGCGTGTTTGGATGTAAGCATGATTGACCGTAAAACAACAAAAAAGTGCGTTTTCGTCATCAGGCTGTCACAATCGAATCGGGGCCGATTTTAAAACTAAACAAAAAGGGCCCCGTTGCCGGGGCCCTTGTGATCAGCCTCTAATCCGAAGATTAGAAGTTGTAGCGAACCGAGATGTCCGTGGTCGAAGAAGAACCAGCGGCGTTGGTGTCGGAGACACCCACGGCGACCTGGATCTGCTTGCTCACGTTGTAAGCGAGCTCGGCACCCCAACCATTGACTCCGCTGGAACGGGCGTAGCCGACAGCGAGTTCGATGTTGTTGCCAAGGTCCTTACGGACGTTGAGGCCGTAGGACTCGTCGGAGCCGACGGAGACGGTAGCGTCAGCGCCGAGGGCAACGTTCTTGAAAACGTAGCCAAGGGACACGGAATCAACTCCGTTACCGGAGGTGTTGCCACCGATGGAGGTGCCGGCTTCAACGAGGAAGTTCGAGCTGCCGATCAGGGCCGAAGCCGTGAGGGAGTAGCCCTTGCTGTCCGTGTTATAGCCGAGGCCAACGCGGTTGTAGGAGAGACCGGACGAAGCAGCAGCGCTCTGGGCAGAGGCAGCGGCAGCGAGGGTCGTGATGGTGAGGATCGGGAGGATATGCTTCATAGCGGGGATACTATTGATACAGGGCTGTAACAAAATCAAGCACCTTTTGCTTAAAATTCCCCTCCCCTGTTTTTACGTCTCTTTTACCCACCTCCATTCACAACCCCCTGTGAATAAAGCTGGGGGCTATTGATGATCAAGGGTTAGGGCTTTAGCTAGGGGGTGGGGTTGGGACAGGATTAGGGGGTGTTATTCGCAGCCGTGCGTACTTTCCACCCTGGGATAGAAGCCCTAAAACAAGTAAAATGGGGCCATTCGGCAGCTAATCGACTAAAAGCCATAAATATGCGCCTATTCCCTAGGCGTAGGCCAATAACCCCGCCCCACCCCCGTTCCCTCTCTACAGGGCATTGATCCAGCCGCCCTCCCCCCTGACCGGCAGCCCCTCCCAGGGTGAGGGGGTATGATGGCGTGACTCCGGCCAACAAAAAACCCGCTAGGCGAACCTGGCGGGTTTTGGGCAGGCCTCGGCGGAGGCTTACTTGCGACGGAACTTCGTGTTGAACTTCTCGACGCGGCCAGCGGAGTCCACGAAGCGCTTCTCGCCGGTGTAGGCGGGGTGCGAGTCCATGGTGACTTCTCGGCGGATGACGAAATGCTCGACGCCGTCAATGAGCTTGGTCTCCTTCGACTTCATGGTCGAACGAGCCGGGAACTCACGGTTCGTGGAGACATCCACGAAGACGACGTTGTTATATTCAGGATGGCCTTCCTTCTTCATAAAATAGGGGGTTTGCTAGGGGTTAGCCCTGACGCGCCTTGTAGCGAGGGTGCGTCTTGTTGATCACGTAGATACGGCCCTTGCGGCGAACTACTTGGCAATTCGGGTGGCGCTTCTTGAGCGACTTGAGGGAGGAGGAGACTTTCATGGTCGGGAGAGCCGTTTAAGCAACGGCAGGTCGGCCAACAAAGGTAACCTGCGACCGACTGTCAACGGGATTTCCTATGCTTGTTTAAGCTTTCGTTCGGGCTATGACTTCAGGGCATGGAAACGCGCGTCCGCCCCGCCTCACCGGCCGATATTCAGGCGATCAACGCTATCTATAACCACTATGTCCGGACCAGCACCTGCACCTGGCACCTGACCGAGGAGACCGATAAAGGAAGGGCCACCTGGCTAAAGAACCGTGGACCCGCCCACCCGGCCTTAGTCATCGAATTTGAGGGTAAAGTGGTCGGCTGGGGCTCTCTTTCGACCTATAACAGCCGCCAAGGGTGGTCCGCTACGGTCGAGGACTCGATCTTCATCGACCACACCCTGCACGGCAAGGGCCTCGGCAAGCGCATGCTGCAGGAGCTCCTGCTCCGCGCGGAGGCCATCGGCCACAGCTCCGTGATCGCCCGGATCTCAGGCGAACAGACCCCTAGCCTGCGCCTGCATAACGCACTGGGCTTCGAGCAAGCCGGCCTGTTGCGCGGCGTCGGACACAAATTCGGGCAGAAACTTGATTGTGTCTACATGCTGAAGGCCTTGCGCCAGCCCTGACCTTGACAGAGCGGGGGCTAACCCTTTGCTCACCTATCCGCTTTATTGCTCAGGTGGTGGAATGGCAGACACGCTGGATTCAGGTTCCAGTGCCCCTAAAGCGTAAGGGTTCAAGTCCCTTCCTGAGCACCAAAAGCAAGAAACGACCCCGGCGACCCCGGGGTCGTCCGTTTAATCCGATCTCCTATGTATCAACATATCAATGACAATCCTACCCCCACCTAGCCCTAGCCCTGCCCCTGCCCCTGTCCCTCGTAGTTAGAGCCTTCCCCCTATGACATGGAGGATTGTCCCCACGGACGATACCCTCCACGCTTCCCGGCAACCGATGGCGGATCTCTCCACATTGCCCGACCTCCTTCCCTGGCCCTTCCTGCTCTGCAGTCGCAAGGGTGAGATCCTGTTCGCCAACCCGCTCGTCGACCGCGCAGTCGGCCAGAAGGTCCAGGCAGGTATGAACATCGATAAACTCTTCCTCGAACTCGAGAACGGCCAGGCCGCCTCCACCCTGCTCCACTCCGCCGCCCGCTGGTCCGCCTGGAGCGGCATGCTCGAGGTCCGTAACTCCAACGCCGGCGAACCCATCCGCGCAGCCAAGATCATCCTGCAACCGGATCCGAAGTTCGATCGCCAAGTCTGGCTCATCTTCGCCGAAGACCCGCAGGTCAACGGCGCCCCGATCCTCACGCCCCGTTCCGGCATGAGCCTCGCCCGCACGCTCATCGAAAATTCGCCCGACTTCATCATCCTCCGCGATTTACAAGGGCGCATCCTGCACACGAGCCGTAGCCTCGACGAGTTCCTCGCCCTGCCCTACCGCGGCTACGTGGCCGACCTTACGCTGACCGATATCCTTTCGGCCCGCTCGGCCAACCAGTTCCGGCAGTTCGATGAGGAAGTGATCCGCACGGGCCAAAGGGTGCTCCATGCGGTCATGCACTTCGAGACTCTGGACAGCCGCTCGCGCCTCGTCCGCGTAGTCCACGAACGCATCAAGGGCGGCGGCGGCCTACCGAACGGACTCCTGACCTTTGCGGTCAACATCACGGAATCGGTCGATGAACATAACCGCCTACGCATCGCACTGGAAAAGGCGGAAGAGGTCGCCGCTGCGAAATGGCAGTTCGTCGCCAACGTGACGCATGAAATCCGTAACCCGATCAACGCCATCCAAGGCCTGTGCGAGACGAACCTGGAGCTAGCGGCGCCGCTTTCGCCAGAGGTACTACGCAAGATCCAATCCTGTGCCAGCGAACTCGAAGACACCGTCCGCGACGTGCTCGACTTTTCCCGGCTCGACCGCGGCAACGTCACGATTGAGAACATCCCCTTCAACCCCGTCCGCGCCCTCGAGGAAGTGACCGCCCAGTTCCAGCACCAGGCGGGCCGCAAGGGCGTCGAACTTGCCGCCCTCGTTAAGGCCGACTCCCCCCAGTCCGTGCTCGGCGACCCGATCAAGTTCCGCCGCATCATCGCTAACCTTGTCGGTAACGCAGTGAAGTTCACCGAGAATGGCCACGTGCACGCGGAACTCGAATTCGAGGAACGTAACGGCCGCCTGCGCGCGCAACTCACCGTCCGCGATACCGGCATCGGCATCCCGGGCGACCAGCTCGAGAGTATCTTCGAGCCGTTCACGCAGGCCGACGCCTCCACGACGCGCCGCTTCGGCGGCACGGGCCTCGGCCTGACTATCGTGCGCAGCCTCACGCAGGCAATGGATGGCTACATGAAGGTCACCAGCGAAGTCGGCACGGGCTCGGCCTTCGCGGCGACGGTCATGGTCGAACCCAACCCAGCTTTCACGCCGCCGCCGCAGCCCAAGCTCGCCGGCCAGCGGATCCTGCTCGTCGCCGGCGACCCCGCCGTCCGCCAATGGTTCGCCGACTCGCTTTCTTATTGGGGCGCGGAATGCGAACAGACGGAGACCTACGAAGACGCCGAAGCGCTCTGGGCCGCCGCGGCCGCCGCGGAGAACCCCTTCAGCCGTGCGATCATCGATCTACCCGAAGATGTTAGCCCGCGCCTCCCGGCCTTCCCGCGCGAACAGGTCATCCTGGTGACTTCTTCCGAAGTTGAATTCCGCAGCCAAGCCCAGCTGTTCCGCCCGGTCACACTCACGGCCCTGTGGACGCGCTTCAGCACCGAAGCCCCCCTTCGCGAAGAAAACGAGCCGGCGCACGGCGCTCCCCGTGCCTCCCGCAGCCTCCGCGTGCTCCTCGCTGAAGACAACGAGGTCAACCGCGAGGTCGCGAGCGCCCGCCTCCGCCGCGCGGGCCACGACGTCAGTGCCACGGTCGACGGCTCGGCCGCCCTAGACCTCTGGCGCACCAAGGAATTCGATATCGTGATCCTCGACATCCAGATGCCGATCATGGACGGGCTGTCCGTCGCCGCCGCCATCCGCGCCGAAGAACAGGCCCGCGGCCGCCGCCGCACCTCGCTCCTGGCCCTGACCGCCATGACCCAGGAACTGGATCGCGCCCGCTGCGAGGCCGCTGGCTTCGACGCCTATCTCGCCAAGCCGGTCCGCGGCGCGGAATTGCTCGAAAAGCTGGAGCTTCTGGGCGCCAGCCAAGAAGCCGCCCTCGGGCGCGTCCGGGATGACGAGTTCGCGGCCAACCTCGAGGCGGCCGAAACCGAAGACGCCGAGGACCTCAAGGCCGCCGCCCGGGCCTTCCTCCGACACGCCGAGGACATCATCACGCGCCTCTGTGTCGCCCGTGACTCCTCCGAGCCGGACACCCTTAGCCGGGAAGCCCACGGGGCCAAAGGCATGCTTTCCCTGATGGCCTGCACCGGCCTCGCCCGCCTGGCCAATCAGATCGAACGTCAGCCGACCGAGACCTCGGCCCGGGCTCGAACGGATGAGCTCATCGACGGCTTGCGGAAACTGCGCGAGACGCTACAGTTTCGCTCTGACCTGAGCCCTGATGGCCAAGCCGAAACTCAAACCCGAAATCAAGACTGAGACGCTGGTCTCGGCGGCGCCCAAATGGAACGTCGTCGTGCTCAACGATCCCATTAACTACCAGGCTTACGTCGTCGTGGCTTTTATGAGCGTACTGCGCATCAGCGCCGCCGAAGCCAAGAAGCTCATGCGCGCCATTCACGCCGAAGGACGTGCCACCGTGTGGACCGGCGATCGCGAACGCGCCGAGATGCTCTCACTGGAGCTACAGCAGTGGCACCTCAACTCCCTCCTCGAGAAAGATGGCTGAACTGCGCCTCAGCATGACCCAGGAGGCACGCACGGTGCTCTCCGACCTACTCCGCCTCATCGCCCCCGCCGCGGCCCGCGTGTCCGTCAATCGGGCCAATGTACCCAACAACGACGAGGAAATCGCCGGCTTCTGGGTGGACACGCTTTCCGCGCAGGCCTCCGAGGAGGCCCGCCTGCTCGCCGTGGCCTTCGCCAGCGCGAAGGGCGATCCGGCGGTAATCCTGCTCCCCAACGAGGCGCAGGCCCACGCCTTCCTCCGCGCCCTCTCGGCCGTCCGCCTCGCGCTCCGCGACCTGGTCTTCGCCGACATTACTGACGCCCAGTTGGAGAACGCAGAGGATCTCGATGACGAGTCTCTGCCGACCGAGAAACGCCACGCTCTCGCCTGCTACGCCTGCTTCGGCCTGCTCCAGCAGTCGCTCATCTCGCAGCTCTGCCCCGAGGCCTTCGACTGAGCGACGAAATCGGTTGAACGTCCGCTCCTGACCCGCAACAAACAGGACGTGCGCAGCGGCCTCCTCAGTTTCTTCTCTGCCCTCGGTTCGTTCGGTCGCCAGCTCGCGGCCCTGCCTCGCCCGAAATCCCTTCCTTTTGTCGGCGTCGTCCGCTCGATGGATGGCCCAACTTTCAAGGCAGACCTCATCGCTGGCTTGAACGTCGCACTCCTCGCCTTCCCGATGTCGATGGCCTTCGCGATGAAGGCCGGCCTGCCGATCTGGTGCGGACTCGTCGGTTGCGGCGTCGCTGCCGCGGTAGCCCCGCTCTTCAGCGGCTCCGCCAATCTCTCCGCTGGCCCGACCAACGCCACCGCGGCCTTACTCCTCGGCGCTTTTGCCACGCTTGGCGCCACCAACCCAGAACTACGCGCCTCGGCGCTCCCGACCTTGGTGCTGATGACGGGTCTGTTCCTACTCCTCGCCTCCTGGCTTCGGCTCAGCGGCTTCGCCGACTTCGTCCCGCGTACGGTGATCTCGGCCTACATCGCCGCGGCGGCCCTGCGCGTCATTGCGCTCCAACTCCCCATCGCCCTTGGCATGCCCGGCGATCACGCTGCCGAGACGCTGCCTGAAGTACTCTGGCACGCACTCCGCATGGGCCGGTCGCTCATCAATCCGGAATTAGGCCTGACCATCGTCACGGGCATCACCTATTTCATTCTGCGTCCGAAATATGGAGCCGGTAAAGCCATCCTGGGCGCGGTCGCCGTTGCCACCGTCGGCGCCATCCTCGCGCAGAACGTGGCCCACGCCCAAGGCAGTATGGCCAAACTGGTCACCGTCGTCGGTGAAGCCGCCAAACCCGGGACCGCCCTACCCCTGCCCGACTTCTCCGGTCGCACGCTTTCGACGCTCTTCTCGCCGGCCCTCGCGCTGGCGGTGCTGATCGTCATTGAGGGGACAGCCAACGCCCGCGCCTCAGCCTTGAAGACCGGCCGGCCGTCTGACCTTCACCAAGAAGTCTACGGCCTCGGCATGGCCAACGTGGCCTGCGCCTTCACGGGAGGCATGGCAGCCTCTGGCTCGATTAGCCGCTCAGCCCTCAACGTCGCCAGCGGTGCCCGCACGGCGATGGCCTCGCTCCTCTGCGGCGGCTTCATCCTCGGTGCCCTCTTCCTCGCCAGCCCGGCGGTGGCGGTCGTACCGCTCTCGACGCTGGCGATCCTCGTCATCCTCGCCGAACTCGAGCTCGCGAACTTCTCGGCGATTAAGCTAATCCTGAAATCCAGTGCCCAAGACCGAACGGTCTTCCTCGCCACCTTCGCCACGGCGCTCCTCGCCCCGCTCGACATCGCGATCTTCCTCGGCACCACGGTCGCCGTCGCCTTTTACCTGAAGCAGACGTCCACCCCGGCGGTCGTCGAATACGACTTCTCCGACACGGGCGAAATCAAGGAACGCCCGAAGGGCCAAGGCACGACGGGCATCTCGATCCTGCATGTCGAAGGCAGCCTGCACTTCGGCGCGACCCAGGCCTTCCACGAACACCTCCGCCGCGCCTCGGCCGATCCGAACCTGAAGGTGCTCGTGCTGAAGTTCCGCGAAGCGCTCTACCTCGACGCCAACGGCGTCCTGCTCCTGCGCGACCTAGCCGACACACTGAAGTCCGATGGTCGCCACCTGATCCTCTGCGAGGCGAAGGCCGATACGATGAAGATCATCGTCAACGCCGGCCTCGACCAATCGGTGGGCAAGGAGAACGTCTTCCCGTTCGAGGAAGCCCACCCGAACCTCGCCCTCGCCAAGGCCGTCCGCCGCGCGCGTGATCTGGCCGGCGGCGGTCAGGCAGTCCTCCGCATCGTGACGGCCCCGCACCCCGACCTCCCCAAGCCTGCTTCAGCCTCGGGAGAGGATTGGCAGATTTAGTCTCCTCTCGCCGTTTTTCGGACAACCCAAGCCGTCCCTTTGGGCTTTTACGGCGGTTTTTGAATTATGGCTTGAAGCCCGCACCGGGACTCGCCCTTTTGGGGTGGTCTGTTCACCAATCCAGACGCCCTCCTTCCCAGCACCATGAGCCACTACAGCGAAATCCAAAAGCACCTCGGCACCGAAGCCGAAAACCTCCTCGGGTTCAACAACCCGAAGATTAAGAAGGAGCAGATCCATTCCCCTCGCGCGGATTGGGTCGAGCACGCCTTCTCCGCCTCGGATCGCAATAACCGCGTTCTGGCCAACCTGCAGCGCCTCTACGGCTCCGGCCGCCTCGCTAACACGGGCTACGTCTCGATCCTCCCGGTCGACCAGGGCATCGAACACTCCGCCGGCGCCTCCTTCGCCAAGAACCCAATCTACTTCGACGGTGAGAACATCGTGAAGCTCGCCATCGAAGGCGGCTGCAACGCGGTCTGCTCCACCTTCGGCGTCCTCAGCAGCGTCTCTCGCCGCTACGCACACAAGATTCCCTTCATGGTGAAGATCAACCACAACCAGCTGCTCACCTACCCCAACGTCGGTGACCAGGTGATGTACGGCACCCTGAAGCAGGCTGCCGACATGGGCTGCGCCGCCGTCGGTGCGACGATCTACTTCGGCTCCGCCGAGACCAACCGCCAGATCATCGAAGTCTCCCACGCCTTCCAGCAGGCTCACGAGCTCGGCATGGCCACCGTCCTCTGGTGCTACACCCGTAACAACGCCTTCAAGACGAAGGAGAAGGACTTCCACGTGTCCGCCGACCTTACCGGTCAGGCCAACCACCTCGGCGTCACCATCTGCGCCGACATCATCAAGCAGAAGCTTCCCGAGAACAACGGCGGCTACCTCGCGATCCAGGCCACGGAATCCTCCTACGGCAAGATCGACAAGCGTATGTACACCGACCTCTCGACCGATCACCCGATCGACCTCACTCGCTACCAGGTCGCCAACTGCTACATGGGCCGCATCGGCCTCATCAACTCCGGTGGCCCCTCGGGCAACAACGACTTCGCCGAAGCCGTCAAGACCGCCGTCATCAACAAGCGCGCCGGTGGCCAGGGTCTCATCTCGGGTCGTAAGGCCTTCCAGCGCCCGATCGAAGAAGGCGCGAAGCTCCTGCACACGATTCAGGACGTCTACCTCACGAAGGAAGTCACGATCGCCTAAGGCGACCGTCATCTCCTGAACAAAGCCCCGGCAACCGCCGGGGCTTTTTGTTTATACAGCAAAAGCAGTGTGATTGGTTGATCGGACCAACAACCTCCACCCACCCTCCGTCCTCTGTACTCCGTCCTCTGTACTCTGTCCCCATCCCCCATCCCCTATCCCCTATCCCCTAAATCCCCTAAATCCCCTTCCCCCCCTTCCCCCATCCCCGTTAACCTTCCCCCCATGTCCCTCCCCAAAGGTTTCCGCGAATGGCTGGCCAAGGAATCCGCCGCCTGGAACTCCGACGGCCTCATCGGCGCCGAGCAACGCGAACGGATTCTCGCCAGATACCCAGAAGATGCCACCGACTCCAGTGCCCTCGCCTTCGCGCTGCGCACGCTGGCGGTCATGCTCTTCGGGGCATCCATCTTCCTCGTCATCAGCCATAACTGGGCCGACTTCTCCCGCGAGGGCCAGTTGACCATCGTGTTCACCGCCCTCGCCGTCATTCAAGGCGCCGGACTCTACTTCTTCCTCAAGGGCCAAGAGCGGAGCGCCATCATCGGCCATCTGCTGGGCTGCCTGATGTATGGCGGCGGTATCGCGCTCATCGGGCAGATCTACCACCTCGACGCGCATAGCCCTGATGCCGTGCTGGCTTGGTGCATCTTCACGATTCCCTTCGCCCTCCTGCTCGACGCGACCGTTCTTCACTTGGTCGTCATCGTGCTGGCGGGGACTTGGCTGAACATGGAGACCGACCACTACGCCTGGCGGGAAAGGGCCCTCCACCATGGCGAGCGCCTGGTCTTCCTGCTTTTAATCGCACCGACCGCGATGGCCGCCTACCGACGGGCCCGGCCGGCACTCGCCGGGGCCTTGGCGTGGTCGACGCTGTTCTTATGGTTCATGTTTGGCGGACACACGCCCGCCCACGTCTTCGTACTCCCGCTGGTCATCGCAGCCCTGCACCCCACGGGCGACCCGCGTGGTCGCGGCTTCCGTTTTATCGGGGCCTTAGGCGTCGCGTTCGTCACGCTGGCGCTCGGCAGCATGGACAGCGCGAGCCACAACCGGATGGCCGGAAACTTCCTGCGGCACGACTTAATCTTCTCCGCCGTGACCGCAGGCTTAGCCATCTGGGCTATCGTCCGCGCCCGCCAACGCCAAGACAGCCATGCAGCTTGGCTCGGCCTCGTGGCCGTACTCGCTCTCAGCACGAGCCTACTCGGCAGCCTGAACGTCGACAACTTCAGGCAACGCGACCAACTCTGGGTGCTCATCGTGGCGATCGCCAACGTGACGACGCTACTGCTCGCCGTGACGCTCATTCGCCAAGGGCTCGGCGAGAAACGCCTGCGTCCCTACGTCTACGGGGCCCTAGTCTTCCTCGGTTGGCTCACTTGGCGCTACGTCGACATCGAGAAGGAGCTGGGGTACCTCGGCATGGCGGGCATCTTCCTGTTCATCGGATTGGTGCTGTTCGGACTCGCCATGGTCTGGCGCCAACCACGCGAGGCAGAGATTGCCGAAGAGATGCCTGACTTCCGTCCGTCCTGGCTCGAAGCCATGGCGGCGAAACTCATGCCCATACGCACACGCCTCCTTGTCGGCGCCTTGGCGCTACAGTTCAGCGTGCTTGGCTGGATGGTCTATGATCACAGCCGACCGCTGGCCTCGGGTGAACGTTTCTTACTGGTCTGCGAGCCCGTCGATCCGCGTGACCTCACCAAGGGCGACTACGTGATTCTCAACTACGGCTTCCAAGCATTCAACTCCACCCAGAAGGAAAAGCTGCTGAAGGAATGGAATCAGCTGCATGCCGGCCCAACCGATTTAAACGCGTCCTTCAGTTATACGATCAAAGACGACGCCCCCGTCTACATCCCCTTAAAGAAAGGGACGGACGGTGTTGCCAGCTACGGTGAGCCAACCTTGACCAAGCCGACCAGCGACCCGTTCCTGCTGACCCGTAAGGGGCAAGGCCGTTGGAACTGGAACAACGGCGACGTCCGAGCGGGTATCGAGTCCTACTACGTCGCCGAAGGTACAGGGCTGGCATGGGAAAAGCTCCGCAATACCGGCAAGCTGCTTGCGGAAGTCGGCGTGCTACCCAACGGCAAGGCCGGCCTCGTCGCCCTCAAACCCGCCCCCTTTGCCACGCTCCAGGCTTTTACCCACCAACCTTTAGAGCGCTTCTTCGTGACGTTAAAGTCGGATAAGCCCGTGACCAAACTGATCAGAACGGAAGCGGATTTTGCGGCGACTTTCCACCCCGCCCCCGTGAATGGACAGAATGCGGTGACGCCGAAGTTCCCGAACGAGTTCGTCCTGCTGCATACGCTTCCCGAAACGGACGTGGCTACGACGATTGAGTTCAAGAATGTGCGACTAAACAATGGCTACCTTAACGCGGAAGTTCAGGTTATCCGCGGCGAGAAACAGACCTTCACGACCCGTCCGCAGGCCGCCATCGTCATCTCGGCCAAAGACCTGCTTGGCGTGAGCGTCCGGGACGATAAACGCGCGAGTCTCCTCGAGGTCAGGATCAGGAAGTAGGATTAACTGGCGCCAACGAAAAGACCGGGCGGAGTTTCCTCCGTCCGGCCTTTTGCTTTACCCATCCTGCGGCTTACTTCGCCGGGACAAGGTCGGCCTCGGTCAGCGGAGGCTTACCGACTTCACCGCGCTGGGCCTTCACCTGGGCTGGCGTGACGGCCGGAGCGGAGTTACCAAAACTGTTGCGGACATACGTCAGCACGGCGGCGATCTGCTCGTCGGTCTGCTGCGGCAGCGCCATCATGGGAACGGGCGGCGTATACTTCTTGCCGGAGACGGTGATGGGGCCCTGCAGGCCGCGCAGCTGGATGCGGATGAGGTTCTCCACCGGGCCGTTCACCCAATTCGACTTGGCCAGCGGCGGCGCAAGGACGGTGCCTTCGGCGTTCGGACCATGGCACGCCATGCACGTCATGTAGGCCTGCTTGCCGAGCTCCATCACAGCCGGGTCGACGTTCGCGACCGCGGTGACGACGACGGGCTTGATCGTTGCGATATCGAGCGGCTTAGGATCAGCGACCTTGGCCTTCTTGGGCGCCTTCTCAAGCGTCGCGAGCCAGGCGACCATGTCGCGGACTTCGGGCAAAGTGAGGGCATCCATCGCCGGCATGCCGGAGACGGGCGTAGACATAGCCTTGATGTCCTTACGGGCCACGCGCCAGCGATTACCGGCAACATCGACGTCGACGTTGTCCTTGTCATCCTTGATGAGGGTGCCGACTAAGGCCCCGCCATTGGCGAGGTCGATATTGACGGTGCCGTAACCGGCGACGATGACGGCGCCAGAGTTCACGACGGACTCAAGGAGATAGCGACGGTCACCGCGCTTGGCGATGCCGGCGAGGTTGGGCCCAGCTTCGCCACCAGCGGCATGCGCATCATCCGACGCACGGTGACAACGGAGGCACTGGCCAGCTGGCAAGGCGGTGAATAGCGCGAATCCATTTTTAGCGTCGCCGCCTTCGAGCGCCGGCAGCCACTTGGCGAGTTTATCGGAACCACCCGCAATCGCCTTCTGCGTGGCGACGAGGGCTTCCTTGACGGTGGGCTCGGAGCGCAACGCAGCGGCTTCCAGGAGCTCAATCGCAGCGGGCGAGACGCCCTTGGCCTGTTCGAGCGCCTTGAGGTTCGTGATAAAGAGCGCGTCGACGCCGGGCGCAGGCAGCTTAGCGAGGGCCTTCCAGGCGCCCTGACGACGAGCGGCGGAGCCAGTCGTAGCGGACTTGGAGAGTTCGATGAGACCCTGAGCGGGGTTGAGATAGGCGAGAGCGCCGATGGCGACCATGGCGACTTCGTCCTGCTTGTCCTTGGCATACTTACCGGCGACGTCGGCCAGATCGGCAGGCTTGCGCTCGAGCCAGAGCTCAAGGGCCTTGGCGCGGGCGGAACCGCTGAGCTTGGTGTTGGCGACGAGTCCGGAGAGGAGCTCGTTGGAAAGCGAGGCGACCTCGAGCTTGTACTGTTCGACGAGTTCGAGCGAAGCACGGAGGATGTCGGACTCACCCTTGAGCAGCGTGGGGAGAGCGGCACTCAGGCTGGCGCGCAGTTCCTTGGCGTCGCGGGCCGGCAGCGGAGCCCAATGGCCAGTCGACTGGTCGACGGGATACGGGTTGGCCCAGAGAGCGAGAAGTCGCAGGGCTTCGGCACGAGCTTCGGCCGGCAACTTCTCGTTGGCGGCGATAGCTACCACGCGCGCGGCGTTCGCTTCACCGCCGAGGCGAAAGGCGCTGTGCGTGAGGCGACGCAGCATAAAAGTCGTCCACTCGCGGGCGCCGAGGTCATCGATGAGGGCGGCGACGGCGGGACGGCCGGCTTCGAATCCAAGGTCATGGATTGCCCGGATGGCTTCGTCAGCGACGAGCGTCGACTTATCCTTCACGAAACGGGCCGCGGAGGCGTCGTTACGACGACGCAGGGTGATCACGGCGGCGAGGCGGACGGAGGCGTTGTCATCCTTGGCGACGGCATCGAAGGACTCGGCAGTCTTACACAGGTGATCAATGGCGAAGGAGCCGGCGTGACGGAGCACGGGGTCGGCGTCGGCATTCTCCTTGAGCATGGCGAGAACCTCAGGGAGATGCTTGTCGGCACCGAGACGGGCGGCGGCGATGGCGGCGAAGGAACGCACGCGGAGCGACGGGTCGAGGATCAACTTGCCCAGCGGCAGGTCGTTACCCTTGAGCGGAGCTTCTTCGAGGGCCCGCACAGCCTGAGCGCGGACTTCCGCGTCGGCATGCGTCAGCAACGGGACGAGACGACGGGCGGCGGCGGTACGCGCTTCGACGGAAGCTAGCGGGGTCGGACCCTTCCAAGCAGATCCGGGGGCGATGGCCGCACCACGACGGGCGAGGATGCCGAGACCCCAGATGCCGTGCACGCGCTCGAGGGCGTTCGCGGACTTCGTGGCGGCCTCGAAACGATCTGCGGCGTCGGGGCGGCGGGTCAGTTCAATCTGGGCGCGTAGGCGGACGCGCTGGTCGGCGTGCGCAAGGAGTCCGGCGAGTTCGGCGGAAGTGCCCTTGGCGATACCGCCGTTAATGAGCGCAGCCACAGGGGCGACGGACTCAGGCTTCATCATCTTGCCAGCCTCGAGGGTCACGAGACGGCCGGCCTCGTGAGACTCCCAGCCGGTGATGAAGTCGGAGACGACGAGGCGTCCCTTCCAGTCATACTCGACGTCGGTGGCGGCGACACCCCAGAGCAGCTGGTGCGAGGAGGTCATCTTCATCCCCGCACCCGCGGGCTCCATCTTGAAGGACCAGATGCCAGAAGCGCCAGCGGAGCCACGATAGTCGCAGATAAGGAAATGACCGGCCTCGGACTCAAGGAAGCCCGCGCCGGGGTGATAAGTCAGACCAGAAGGGCCGGAGCTGATATAAGCAGAAGGCGGGATGATGAAAGCTGGCTGGACAGGGTTCTGCAGTTCCCAGACCTTCTCGGTCATCCAGCGCGACAGCGGACGCTGCTCGAGGCCGATCGAGCGATGGAAAGTGTGCATGGCCTGGTGTTCCATCTCCCAACCAGAATCGGCACCCTCGACGACATACACCACGCGGGCGGCGTCACCTTGGTCGGAATTATTATCCACGGAGAAGCCGTTACCGAAGTCATCGAAGGCGATCTCCTTCGGATTGCGCAGGCCGAAGTGCACGACCTCGAAGTTCGTGCCGTCAGGCTCGAAACGGAAGACCGCGCCGCGATTGCGGGAGTCATACTTCTTGCCTTCCTTGGTAGTGACATTGAAACCACGGTCGCCGATCGTACCCCAGACACGTCCGTCCGGACCGATGGCGAAGCCATTCATGTCGTGGCCCGAGAGCGAGATGCGCACGCCGAACCCGTCTTCAATGACCTTACGCGCGGTTTCGACGCCGTCCTGCTTGGCGTCCTGCATCATCCAGAGTTTCGGGATACACGCGAAATAGACCGTGTCATCCCAGGCCATCACTCCGGCACCAGTGCCATCCAGCACTTCATTGAAGCCACCGGAAAAGATTTTGTTGGTCGTGAAGGTGCCGTCGGCCTGCTCGCCGCCAACGTGGCGGATGAGCTCGGACTTGGCCGTCATCCACTCGTGGGAGCGTTTGGCTTCCCACTTCTTGTGCAGGGCTAAGCGATCGGCGGTGGTCGCCGCGGCGAGGTCATCGTGATACCAGTAGAGGTGATTGCGGTCATCCTCGACGCCGAAGCGGAAGCGATGGGATTCGGCGACGTAGACGGAGCCGTCATTAGCGAAGCCGATGGCAGTGGGCGAAGTGACGCCGGTGACCTTGCGATCAGCAGAGACCTTGAAGGTGGCGCCGGGGACGAGCGCGGCACTGCCTTCACCGACCACGCGGACGAGGGAGCTGTCGGCCTTAGGCTTGGGTCGGCCGCCCTTCGGAAAGGCGGGCTTGGCTTCGCTCGAGAAGACAAAGTGGTCCGCGGCGATAAAACCCCAGGCGCCGACATGGGTGTCGATAATCCGGATGACGCCGGACTTGCCCTTAAACTCCGCGATATCCCAGACGGTCTCGCGCAGGGTCAGGTCGTTGGCACCCGTCGTTTCGCGGACGACCTTACCGCCGATGAGGAGTTGGACGGCGGTCTTGCCGGGATGGTTGCCGCCGGCGACCAAGAAGCCAAGAGAGGCGTGCGTGAGCTTCATCTCAGGCGAGGTCAGCGTGCCGGTGGCAGCGTCGCCGCGAAGGCCGGAGCAGACGAGAGCGTTGCCGCCGTAGTTGCGAAACTCGCCATTGACGCCGTCGACCTTGCCGGCGATCGGCGCGAGACCGAAGCCGGTGCCAGTGGCCTGCCAGCTATCGAAGCCGTCGCCCTCGAAGGCTTCGATGACCTTGGTGTCGGCCTGAAGCGCCGCAGCGCCGAGGCAAAGGGTGAATGTGGCAAAGAGGAAGGACTTCATGGCGGAAATAGGGGTACAGCCCAGAAAAGGGGTTGTTCCCTTTAGGTCGAGCGTCCCTTCCAAAAACTTCCGATTAACCTCGGAACCCGTGCAGAACTTGGAACTTCGCCCCAAAATGAGCGGGGTGCGTCAAGGCCCGTAGGCGGCCCGTAGCCTCGTGGTCGCCCGACAGTGCGATGCGCTCCATTTCAGCGCCGGCATATTTGACGAAAAAGGCTTCCTGACGGTCTAGGCGAACACTCCTGAACCCAGCCGCCACCAAGACGGGCTCGATACGATCCCAAAGCACGTGGCACGTCAGGTCCTGGGAGCCGAGGTTCTCGAGGATTGCCCCGGAAAGCTGGTGACTGCGATAGGCGCGTGCCGTGCCCGCTGGCGATGACTCCAGGCACTGTGCGATTGTCTTACCGTAATCGAGCAAGATGACGGCACCGGACCATCCTCCCGACAATAACTGGGCGAGGAGTTCCTCGGCGGCCAACGGCGCGTCAATCATCCAGCCCTCATCCGCGACGGGCAGCGAGAGCGCGAATTCCGCGGCTCGCGGCGCGGAAAATGCTTCTAGCGTCTCAACGGTAAGTTCAGCCCAGTCGACCCGCACGCCGAGTTCACGCCAGACGCCGCCTTGACGGACGAAGCGATGAAAGGGCTGGGCGTCGAGTAGCTCGTTGGCGACGAGCACGCTGCGGGCCGGGAACTGCGGCTTCGCACCGAAACGGAAAGTGCGCAGCTCCGCGAACTGCGCGGCGACGCCCTCATAATGCGTCTGGCCAGGCTCGGCGCCTACTTCGACGAGTACGTGCGCCTTCAGGTCACCAATCAACGACTTCGCCGCGCCCGCAATCAGCTGACCGAACATCGGCCCGAGAACCGCGGCAGTCGTAAAGTCGGTGCCGGTGGACTTGCCGACGCGCACGCGGTCGGACGAATAATAACCAAGGCCAGGAGCGTAGAGCGCCACCTCGACGAGGCGGGCGAAAGAGACCACGCCGCCGCGGGCTTCACGACGAAGTAAGGCGACGATGGCGTCATGTCGGGTCGCGGGCTCCACGGAAGAAGCGTTATGCGGTCTTTTCGCCTCCGCCAGACGAATCGGGATTGAGCCGACCTCCGAATTGACCTGACTGCAGGGAGATGATCCTCGCGATCGAAAGTTCCTGCGATGAATCGGCCCTGGCGCTCTTCGACCCGGCCCGTGGACTCGTGCGCGAACTCATCAGCTCGCAGGCGGCGGAACATGTGAAATACGGCGGCGTGGTCCCCGAACTGGCCAGCCGCATGCACCTCTCCGCCCTGCCCCTCCTGCTCGCAGATTTTCGCGTCGAGTTGTCGCAGGCCAAGACCATCGCGGTCACCCGCGGCCCCGGACTGCTCCCCTGCCTGTCCATGGGCGTGACCCTCGCACGTTCGCTCTCGTTGGCCCGTGGCCTCCCGATTATCGGGGTCAACCACCTCCGCGCCCACGTGCATTCGCCCTTCATCGCCGTGCATGCGCAGAATCCGGCTGGCTTCGCCGCCGCCCGCGGCGCCCTGCTCCCGCACCTCGCCATCGTGGTCTCGGGTGGCAACACGCTCTTAGTGAAGCTCGACGAACAACTGCGCCTCACGGTTATCGCCCGCACGGTCGACGACGCCGCGGGCGAAGCCTTTGACAAAGGCGCGAAGCTCCTCGGTCTACCTTACCCAGGCGGTGCGCTCATTGAGAAACAGGCGCTGCAAGGCGACCTAAAGAAATACCCCTTCCCCCGCGGCATCCCGGAGAAGGCGGACCTGCGTATGAGCTTCTCGGGCCTGAAGACGGCCCTGCGCTATCAGTTGGAAAAAATGTCGGACGACCAGCTTACCACTGAGATGCCCGATCTCTGCGCGGGCTATCAGTATGCGATCATCGAACAGCTGGCGTCGAAGACTGGCGCCGCGCTCGACCTGTCCCCTTACAAGTCCGTCGGACTTTCCGGTGGCGTGGCCAATAACCGTACACTGCGCACGCGCCTCGCCCAGGTCGCCCAACAGCGCAGCCTGCCGTTGATGGTGGCCGAGTCTAAGCATTGCGGCGACAACGCCGGGATGATCGCCTTCGCGGCGTGGGCCGACATCGGCCTACCCATCGACGCCGCGGCCGAACCGGCGGCGAGCCTGACGGTCGACCAAGTCTAAGCGGCCTGCTTAACGAGTTCGGTGAAAGCGCGGAACTGCGGATGCGTGGCGTCGCCGACCATCGCGTAGAAGACCGTCTCGGTCGGCAGGACATGCGCCCCCGCCGCCCGCAGAGCTTCGAGGCAGGCCCGACCATCTTCGGAGCGGCGGCCCGTCACGGCATCGGACAGAATCGTGACACCCATACCCTCACGGAGGGCATCCATGGCGGTCTGATAAACGCAGACGGGGATCTCCAAGCCGCAGATGAGCAACTGGCTGACCTGCATCTTGCCGAAGGCCTCAACCAGACCGGGGGCGCCGAAGGCCGAGAAGGCCGTCTTACCGAAGACCGCCCGCCCCTCACCGGCGGCGAGCAGGAGATCGGGATGGGTCGGGCCGAGCTTGGCCGGGACCTGCTCGGTGAAGAGCACCGGCACCCCGAGGAGCTTGGCGGCCGAGGCAGCCAACACGCAGCGGCGCAGGCAGGCCTCACCCTCAGGCATGGCCTTGAGGAAGGTCGGCTGGACGTCCACGACAAGCAAGGCGATGCCAGTGGCAGGGGTGTCGGACATGGCAGCCAGACTGCCCCGGCCGACCAATAAGTCAGGTGTAAACCATCTTGAATGGGGTTGCCCGCCTCGCCCCGTCCGACTTCTCTTAACAGTCATGGACTGGCAGGTTAAACCCATCGCGCGCATCTGCGCCGCTTCCGGCAACGAACTCCACGTTGGCGATCTCGTGACGTGCGTTGTCTTCAAGCCTCTCGGCGGTAATATTGAGCGCTGCGACGTGCTCCGCGATCAGGCGACCTCGTTCAAACCGGACGGCATCCTTCTCGGCCGATGGACCCGCGAGGTCAAGGAACGCGGCGAAGAAGAACAAGCCCATCGCGCCCAGCTCCTCGCTTCGCGTGAAGAGTTCTTTCTTTCTCTCTTTGAAGACGACGCTGATCCGTCCGGCGACAAGGGCGTGCTCAAGCACATCCTAGCGATGCTTCTGGAGCGTAAGCGCATCATCAAGCAGGTCGGCGTCGCCGACAAAGGCCTGATGACCTACGTCCACGCCGCCAGCAAGCAGACCTACCTTGTCCCGGCGCTGGACCTCCAGCCCGCCCACATCCTGCAGGTCGGAGCCTCGCTCGACCTGCTCGTCGGCTGACCTTTCCATGACCCCCTTCCGCCTTGCCGTCGCCCTCTGCGCCCTGCTCCTCGCTGGCTGCAAGAATACCGATATCCCCGAAGAGATCGCCTCAATCTTCGTCGAAGCCTCACCCTCTTCGGGTGGTTCGATGCGGCAGGATGTCCGCCTCCCGGTGAGCCAGATTACCATCACAGTGATGACCCGCGCGCTCGTACTTGCCGAAGATATCTTGAATACCGACGCGATCACCAGCGGCGACCCGGATCTCCGCCAAGAGTTCCTCCTCGTCCAGCTCGACCGCAAGGCCGCCATCGACGTGATGAATTACACCAAGGAGGCCAAAGGCCGCCGTTTCGTCCTCATCGTCAACGACGCCGCCGTCGGTTTCATGCCCATTGAGCAGCAGATCGTGGATGGCAACCTGATGTTCCACGTCGAGAAGAAGGGCCTTTCAAACACGGAGGCGGTGATGGATATCAGCAGGCGCCTAAACATCTCGGCGCTCAAGCTCCGCAAGCTCAAGGAAGACGAACGCAAGTGAGCCTGCGGACCAGCCTCGCCCTTCTCTTCCTCTGCCTCACGGCGCTCCCGCTGGGCGCGACGGACATCGTCTGGCCCACCACGATGGATCGCACTGCAATCCGCACCCCGCAGGATTACCTGCAGCCGACGGTATCGGGCAAGACGGAGTCGGCCCTCTTCGGCATGGTCCGCGAAGACGGTAAGCGCTTCCACGAAGGCATCGACATCCGCCCGGCGAAGACTAACGCCGACGGCGAAGCACTCGACCTCGTGCTCGCGGCGATAGACGGCCAGGTCGCCTACCTGAATACGAACGTCAACGGTCCGTACGGCCGGTATGTCGTGCTCCACCATGGCGCCGCGGAAATTCCCGTCTACACGCTCTACGCCCACCTCGCAAAAATCGAGCCGAGCCTTAAGCCGACCCAACCGGTCCGCCGAGGCACGGTCATCGGCCTGATGGGCCGCACTTCCGCCGGCGTCAGCCCCATCACAAAGGATCGCTCCCACCTGCACTTCGAGGTCGGGCTGATGCTTTCGACTGGCTTCGACCGCTGGTACACCGCTCAGCCTGAGAACAAACAGAGCCCCAACCTCCACGGACTCTACAACGGGCAGAATCTCATCGGCATGGATCCGATGCTGATCCTCGGCCAACCGAAGGTGGATATCCTCGCCGCCCTCCGCAGCCAACCCGCCGCTCTCACAATCGGACTGCGCACGAATAAGATGCCAGACTTCGTGCAACGCTATGCTGCCCTCACACGCGGTGATGCCTCGCGCGCCGCGGGCTGGTATGTCGAATTCTCCTGGCAAGGCATGCCCCTCCGCTGGACGGCCCTCGACGCGAAGAGTCCTCACCTTCCGGCCGGCCGCTGGCGCCTCCTGGAGATTGACCAGACCCAGCGCACGCGCCTGATTCAACGCAAGATGCTCGGCGCCGATGGCCGTACCCCGGGCGAACTGCTCACGCAGAACCTCGAAATCCTGCTGTCGACGGCGCGCTGACGTCACTGCTTCGCAGCAGCTCCCCCTATCGCCTGCCGCCAGCCACCCGGGGCCGCCACCTGCCACCCGAATCTTTGGCTGCTATTTCAGTTCAGCCCCGGATTCTCCGGCGAGTCCGCCTCGAGGCGCAGATCCGGCCGATGGCGCTCGAGGAGTTTCTTCCAAAGTTCCACGCCCTCAAAATCAACGCAGAGCGCATCGAACGGACAGACGACCCAGGTGTTCATCTTGAGTTCGTTCTCCAGCTGCCCAGGAGACCAGCCGGCATAGCCGATGTAGGCGGCAAGCTGGAAGCGTCCGTCCTTGGCCAACTGCGCGGCCTCTTCCTGACCTAATCCGAAGCGTACCTCGGGCGAGCCTTGGGCCGGGAAGAGCCAGCCACCGAACGCTAGTCGATCGGTCGCCACCGGGCCGCCCTCAAAAAGGGGCACGTCGTCGAGTGGCTTGAGTTCCGCCGTGGAATCAATCTGGCCGAACACCCGGCCGAGCGGACGGTTCACGATGACGCCCAGCGCGCCCTCCGCTCCGTCATGGGTATGCAGCAACACGACAGTCTCGCGGAAATGGTCATCGCGCAGTTGCGGGTGCGAGACCAGCAATTGCCCCGCCAAGGTCTGCGGAGCGCGAGCCATCAGCGTTCGAGGCGCGCGACCAGTACGCCCGCTTGGCCGAACATCTCGGCGACCAGCGGGTCGTTCTTGTAATCGTGACGGTAGCGGACCTCGGTGATGCCAGCGGCGGCGAGAATCTTGGCACAGTTCACGCACGGGAAATGGGTGACGTAACAGATTGTGCCCTGCAGCGAGACGCCGCGCTTAGCGGCATCGGCCACAGCATTCTGTTCCGCATGCACAGTCGCGAGCTCATGGCCGTCGCGGATATGCGAATCATGCGGAGCTCCCGGCAGAAAACCGTTATAGCCGGCTGCGACGAGTCGGTTTGGGTGCTTGCCGGTCGAGACGATGATGCAACCGACATGTAGACGCTCACAGCTGGACCGGGAACTGACGAGCACGGCGGTGGCCATGAAGTATTCGTCCCACGACGGACGCGAGCCCCCGTTGACGAGGGCTTCGAGCTGTTCGGCGAGTGACTTGGGTTGGCTCATCGCATCCACAGGCTGTCAGCCGGCACCCACCCGAGGCAAGTGGCAGTTACGCACAGGATCGTCGCCAGGAGCATCAGCACGGCGGCCCGACCTAGAAACGGCAGGAAATCAGCCGGCTGAGCGGCCTTACGGAAGGCGAGGTGCTGCCAGATCGCCAACGGAAGTAGGACCATGGGCGCCCAACCGAAGACATGCCCTAGGCAGGCTAGGCCGAAGACCGAGTTGAAGCCGTGCAGATTGCGCGCGAAGCCCCGCCCGAAGCGCACGACCGTGGTGCGCTTGCCAACCGCGAGGTCCGTCTCGTAGTCGCGCGCATTGTTCGCGACCAGGATGTTGTCGGCCAGCAAGCCGAGGCCGAGACCAGCAAGGAGAGCGAGCGCCCAATTCATGGGCGGCTTGTTGCAGCCGCAGTCCCTGATGTCAGGCATACAGACCGCCAACGCAGTTAAGACGGTCGCCTGCACCCCGAAGCAAGAGACGACGAAGACATCACCGAGGCCGCGATAGGCCAACGGAAAAGGCCCGAGGGTATAGGCGAGCGCGCAAGCGATGGCGAGAAAGCCGGCGAGCAATAACCATGGCGAAAGCAGTGCGACGGGAGCACCAAGGATGAGAGCCAGGATACAGGCAATCCAGATACCACGGCGCATCGCAGAGGGAGAAATATCACCGGCCGAAACCGCGCGCCGCGGACCGACGCGCGCGGAGGTATCGGCGCCGCGGATCGAATCGCCGAGGTCGTTGGCGAAGTTGCAGGCGACCTGCACGCAGAGGGCGAAGCCAAGGCAACTCAGCAGCGTTAAGACGAAGACTTGATCAGTCCAGAGGCCAGGAGCTCCCGAGTAGGCAACGACGACCGCCCCGCCGAGCGCAATAGGTGCGACGGCCGCCACCAAGGTCTTGGGGCGAGTCGCGGCCAGCCATGCGCGGAAGGTTGTCATGCGGAGGTGAAGGTGGCAGACGCGGAACGGACGGAAACAAAAAAGCCCCGCAGGGCGGGGCTTTTCGGTAAAGCCTTTAGGGCTTACTTGGACTTCAGTTCCTTAACCGTGGTGGCGGTGACCGCATCCGTCCAGCTGGCGGTCGTAGTGCCTGGGGTCTTCTTCGAAGCAAACTTGTTTTCGGTCGTGCTGGTGTCAGCGCGCCAATCGACGTGCGCGTCACCGAAGGCGATGTGGCCGCCTTCCGCACCCCAGACGCCATTGGTGGTATCCCACTTGCCGGTGGTGAGCAGGCCGCGCGTCCAGAGGAGGGGGACCTGTTCGTTGAG
>JBEEKW010000023.1:0-48333 GCA_041168485.1 Verrucomicrobiota bacterium | reverse complement strand
AGGTCGGAGCCGAACTGAGCGAACGCCGCGAGTTCGCGGTAGTTGGCGAGCTCGCCCTTGACCTTACCGGCGACCTGCTTGAAGGCCTTGATCTGCGCGGCGGAACCGACGCGCGAAACGGAAAGACCGACGGAGACGGCGGGGCGGATGCCCTGATTGAAGAGGTCGGTCTGGAGGAACACCTGGCCGTCGGTGATCGAGATCACGTTGGTCGGGATGTACGCGGACACGTCGCCGGCCTGCGTCTCGATGATCGGCAGAGCGGTGAGCGAGCCCTTGCCAGCGAGACGAGCGGAGCGCTCGAGAAGGCGGGAGTGAAGGTAGAACACGTCGCCCGGGTAGGCTTCGCGGCCGGACGGGCGCTTCAGGATGAGCGAAATCTGGCGGTAGGCGGCGGCGTGCTTGGAAAGGTCATCGTAAACGATGAGCGCGTCGTGGCCGTTTTCCATGAACCACTCACCGATGGCGGTGCCGGAGAAAGGAGCGAAGACCTGATTGGCGGCGTTGTCGGCGGCCGAAGCGGCGACGACGACGGTGAATTCCGTAGCTCCGGCCTTCTCGAGGGTGCCGATCGTGCGGGCGATGGAGGAGTTCTTTGTGCCGATGGCGACGTAGATCGAATACACCGGGCGGAAGTTGGCGTCGCCGGAGGCGAGACCGACGCGGTTGGCGTTGGCCTGGTTGATGATCGTGTCGATCGCGATGGTGGTCTTGCCCGTGGCGCGGTCACCGATGATGAGCTCGCGCTGGCCGCGGCCGATCGGGATCATGGCGTCGATGGCCATAATTCCGGTCTGCATCGGCTGGTCGACGGACTTGCGAGGGATGATGCCCGGGGCGATCTTCTCGACCGGGTAGCGTTCGCTAGAGACGATGGGACCCTTGCCGTCGAGCGGGTTGCCGAGGGCATCGACGACGCGGCCAAGGAGACCTTTGCCGACGGGGATGGAGAGGAGGCGACCGGTGGTCTTGGCTTCCATGCCTTCCTTGAGGCTGGAGATGTCGCCCATGATCACGCAGCCGACGGTGTCTTCGGCGAGATTGAGCGCGACGCCCTGCAGGCCTCCCGGCAGCTCGATCATCTCGTTCATCATGACGCCCGAGAGGCCGTCGATGGAGGCGACACCGTCCGCAAGGGTAACGATGGTGCCGACGTTGGATTTGCCGGCGCGGGTATCAAGGCCGGCGATGGCTTTCTGGATCTGGTCGATCGCGTTGCTCATGGTTTTTAGTAAATCGGGTTAAGGTTGGGGGAGGAGTTCAGGAAAGGGACTTGGCGAGGTTGGCCAGGCGGAGGGAGGCCGTGAGGTCGGTGACGTCGTCGCCCACGCGCACGCGGAAGCCGGCGAGGAGCGCGTCGTTGCGACGGGCGACTGGGCGGACGGTGCGGCCGAGCAGTTTGGAGAAGTGTGCAGCGATTGCGTCGGCCTCTGCCGTAGCGAGCGGACCGGCGTGCTCGATGCGGGCTTCGCCGCGGGCGAGCTCGCGACGGATGTTCGCGAGGTAGGCACGCAGGAGCGGGCGGAGCTGGTGGGCCGCGCGGGACTTCGTGAGCGCGGCGAGCACGGCTCCGACCAGGTCGGCGGAGACCACGCCGCCCTCAAGGGACATAGCGAGGAGGCGCTTGGCTTCGGCTCGGACGGAGGCGGCGGACATCGGAAAAGAAAGGGCTTAGCGAGCGAGCTGCTTGACGGCGGCCTCGTTGAGGCGACCGCGCAGGGAGTCGTCGAGATTCTGTTCGAGCACCTTGGCGGCGGTCTCGACCACGAGGCGGGAGACTTCGCCGCGGACTTCGTTCATCATCTTCACGCGATCGGCTTCGATGGCGGCCGTGGCCTTGGCGATGACTTCGGTCTGGGCGGCCTGGGCCTCGGCGCGGGAAGCTTCGATGGTGGCCTTGGCGGAGTTGCGGGCCTCGACGAGAATCTTGGTGGCTTCTTCAGAGGCGGCGGCGAGCTTGGCTTCGGCGGTCTTCTGTGCGGAGGCCAGCTGGGCTTCGGCGGCGGCGCGGTCCTTCTGGAGCTGCTCGGCCTGGCGGATGCGCTCCTCGAGCTGGCCGAGGGCGGGCTTGATAGCGAAGAAGTAGAGGACGAGGGCGAGGAACGTGAAGTTGACGATCTGGACAATCAGGTGGGGCTTATCGACGCCGAAGGAGCCGAAAAGATTGATGATCGTGTCAACGGGGCTGGTAGCTTCACCGGCGGACTTGGCGGCGTCGGCGGCGAGGAAGGCGGAGAGGAAGGTCATGGTGAGGACTTTGAAAGGAGGTTGGGAATCAGCGCTGGGAAAGAGAAGTGGCGGGCCCCTTGCGGGGCCGCGCCACGTGACCGGTTACTTCGCGAGGAAGATCGCGTAGAACGCGACGGCTTCAGCGAGAGCCATGCCCAGGATGGACTGGACGAGGATCTTGGCGGAAGCATCCGGATTGCGACCCACGGATTCGACAGCCTTGGCGCCAACGAGACCCACGCCGATAGCGGCAGCGAGACAGCCGGCAGCGGCAGGGAGGGAACCAGTGATTTCAGCGATGATCATGTTGTTTTGTTTTTGGTTTTTTCTTGGCGCGCCGCCGGGGGATTCCCGGCATGTCGCGCACCTCGAAAGTGAAAGGGTCAGTGGGCGTGCTCCTCGTCGTGGCCAGCATCATGGTTGCAGATGAGGCCGATGTAGACGGCAGAGAGGAGCGTGAAGACGAAGGCTTGGATGAGACCGACGAGGACTTCGAGCATGCCGGCGATGGCGGGGACGATGTACGGAGCAATGCCGCCGAGGGTATGGATGAGGTTCTCTCCGCCGAAGACGTTGCCGTAGAGACGGAACGGAAGGGAGATGAGGCGAGAGGCGATGGAGAGGACTTCGATGCCGCCGACGCCAAGGAAGATGAAACCGAGCATGAGCCACATCGGGGTGCTGAGCTCCTTCTTGTCGGCCTTATTACCGAAGAGATCCAAGATCAGCACCTTAACCCCGGCGTAGCGTAGCACGAAATAAGTCCAGGCGAGGAACGAGATGACCGACAGCGCGAGCGTGGTGTTAAGGTCGGAGTTCGCCGGGCGGATGGCATCCTGCCAGCCGTGCTCCGCGGTCATATATTTGATCGTGCCGACGCCCGGGAGCAGACCGCTCCAGTTCATCAGCAGGATGAAAACGAAAAATCCGCAGAGGACGGGGAAGGTCTTGCCGATCATCTTCTTGCCGACGATTGGCTCGAGGGCGTCGCGCAGGCCGGAGGCGACATTCTCGACGAGGGCCTGGCCTTTGTTCGGGATGATTTTCGGAGTGCCGACGAGCAGGCGGACGGCGACGATGATCAAGGTCGCGATGATCCAGGTGGTCAGGATGGAATTAGAGATTGGGATACCGCCGACCTCAAAGAGGTCGGTGGCGGTCTTTTTAACGCCATCTTCGGCCGCTAAAACGAGAGTCGGAGTGAGGAGACAGAGATGGAAAAGAGGGCGCATTTAGACGCAGGAAAGTATTGGTGAATGATTCCCCGCCCGATGGTCAACCCTGCGAGCAGACCCTGCCCCAGAGTAAGCACCCGAGGGCCCCCCTTATTAGACGTACTAATCCTTCACCGCTGATCAGGGCGACAGGCGCACGATGTCCCAAACGCCCTTATTTAGGGTGTAATGGAAGCGGTCGTGCAGGCGATTGGTGCGCCCCTGCCAGAACTCAAAACTGATTGGAACCAGGCGGTAGCCGCCCCAATGCGGTGGCCTCGGGACCTGGCCCTCGGGATGCTTGGCCTTGAGATCAGCTAGACGCATCTCCAGCACCCCGCGATCCGCGATGATATCGCTCTGGTCGGAGGCCAAGGCGCCCAGCTGGCTGCCGTAGGGGCGACGCGCAAAATAGGTCACCGATTCTTCTTCTGAAGTCCTTGTCAGTAAACCAGTTATGTGAATCTGTCGCTCGAGGGAAAACCAAGGGAAAAGGAGGGTGACCCGGGGGTTGGCGGCGATTTCCTCCCCCTTCTTACTGTCGTAGTTAGTGAAAAAGGAGAAACCGCGCTCGTCGGCAGCCTTGAGCAGGACGGTACGGGAGGACGGGAAGCCGTCCAAGCCGAAGGTCGAGAGGACCATGGCGTTGGGTTCGATTACCCCGGCGGTCTTGGCCTGATCAAACCAGGCTTTGAACTGGGCCAACGGGTCATCGCGCAACTCATGGCGGTCGATGCCGTGTGCCGCGTACTCTTTACGGAATTCCGAAAGGTCCATGCCGAGACGCTAAACGAGACGGTCCGCCCTGCAAGCGTTAGCACCCTTCCCTCTCGCCAGCCCAGACCGGCCTCTCACCTTAGTAGTGGTGAATCTGGTGCTCATAACCGCCGACGAAGCCAAGTCCGGGCTCCCGCCCGATGACGCCCGCTCCCGGCATCTGCGCGAAACGGTCGGACTCGCAATCGGCGGCACATTCCACGTCGGCGTGGAGAACGGCCTACGCGGTATCGCGACCATCACGGCACTCACACCGCAGCTAACATTCACCGTCGCCTGGGAAAAATCTCCGCAAGCTCGCCTACCGCTCACGGTGCTTGTCGGACTACCACGTCCGCAGACGGCGAAGAAAGTCCTGCACGACCTCGCGAGCCTCGGCGCAGAACGGATTATTTTCTTCGAATCTGAAAAGGGAGATCCGGGCTATCTCACGAGCTCGCTCTGGAAAGAGGGCGAATGGTGCGAGCATGTCCTCAAGGGAACCGAGCAGGCATGCTCGACGCTCGTGCCCGAAGTGACGCGCGTCGGCTCGCTGGCCGAAGCACTCATCGGGCTCGATGCGAACGCATGGAAGCTCGCGCTCGACCCGTATGAGGCGACGGGCGCGCCAGAAATTTCATCTCCGGCGAAAGCGGCCGTGCTCGCCATCGGCCCGGAGCGTGGTTTCGGCGACAGCGAACGCGCTGCGCTGCGCATCAATGGCTTCGCCTTCGCGCACCTCGGCGACCGCATCCTGCGCGTCGAGGCCGCCGCGCTCGTCGGCGGCGCCCTCATGCTCGCGCAGTTGCGCGTCTGGGAGAAGCATCACCCGCTCGGGAGCTAATTACTCCGCGGTCTGGCGGACGAGGACCGACGCGGCGGGCTGACCTTTGCCTTTGCCGATGACCTTGCGGAGCTTCCATCCTTCGGGGACTGGAACTTCATAGCCCCCGGGCGCTTCAAGAATCACGCGCACATGCGCGCCTTCATCCGCGTAACTCACCGCGGCTGCGGCAATTTCGGCTCCTTTCGTCTGCCAAAGTTCCCAGGGCGGATCGGCGAAGACTAAGCCGAAGCGGCCTTCGGCCACGCCGGGCTTGGTCGCGTCACCGGTGATCTTCATGAACGGAAGTTCGGCTACGCCCATTGATTTCGCGACCGCAGCGGCGTTGGCCGTGAGCTCGGCGCCGATTCGCTCGTCCACACACGTCGCACGGAGAGCGCCGCGGCTGAGCGATTCGAGTCCGTAAGCACCCGTGCCGGCGAAAAGATCCAGGACGGCAGTGCCAGGTACGAAGGCCGCCAGCGAATTAAAGACCGCCTCGCGGATGTAATCCGTGGCCGGGCGTACGCCCCCCTGCGTGGGAACGCGGAGCTGGATACCTCGGGCGATGCCGCCGGTGACGCGCATGGGTTCAAGGTCGCGCAGTCGCGCGGAAGGTCAACGGCGTTCGGCGCCGAGCACCTGCCGCTCGGGCGACCAGCATGTCGTGCGACCACCGACGTCTTCGCGGACGAGCGGCTTCTTTGAACGTGGGCATCGGCCACCATCTTTCCAACGATGATTGAAGAGCCAGGAGTCGGGTGGGTCGGACCAATCCTTACCGATGACTTCCATCGCCTCGGCGCAGACGTCGCGCAAGGTCGCGTGCAGCTTGCGGACGGACTTCGGCCCAAATGCTCCCGCCTTCGCCTGCGGATGGAAACCAGCGCGCCAGAGCACTTCGTCGGCCATCCAGTTGCCGATCCCGGGGAAACGTTCCTGCATCAGAAGCACAGCCTTGATCGCCGTGCGCGCGCGGCGACGGAGGAAGACCTCGACGACACCGACGGTGAATTCTGGCGAAAGGACCGCCTGCGGAATCTTCTCCCACCACGGCGGGACGCCTGCGCCTTGCCAGAACTGGATGAGTCCGAACTGCCGAGGGTCGACGAAGACGAGTTCCTTGCCGCCGGTCATCGTCAGCTTAAAGTGATCGTAGGGAGTCGGCTCGCGATCGGCGTCGCCGGCTTCCATCCGCCCGGTCATCCCAAGATGCACGCCGAGCCAGGCGCCGCCGGAGAAACAGAAGGCCATCTGTTTGGCCGCCGCGAAAGACTCCACGAACTTCGCGCCAGTGAGCGCCTTGGTCAGCGCCTTCGCGTCTACGCTGCGGCCGATACGAGCCTTTGGATTAAGGAAAACCTTCGCGACCTTCCGCCCGATACCCGGATTCCAGCGTCGGCGGAAATATTCGACTTCAGCGAGTTCGGGCATGCGTGTGGAACGTGTCTCAACGGGCGACTAGCGCAAGCCAGCGGCCCTGATGGGGGACATGAAAAGGGCGCCCCCTCCTCCCGGGGGCGCCCTTGGTGCTATAAGCAACTGACCTAGGACTAAAAGGTCTTCTTGAGCGTGACGGCCGTGATGCCTTCGTAGGCGCCGGCGAAGCTGCCGCTGCCGTTCGAGTAGGACACGGTGCCGGTGAAGCCAGCAACCGGGTAGGAAAGGCCGATCGCGTAGTCTTTGTCGTTCGAGGCGGCGTTCTTGCCGTCGGTCACGCCGTAGTGGAGAGCCAGGCTGAGGCCCTTGATGGCGGCGACTTCGTAAGCGTAGTTGAGCTCGTAGTACTGGGTGCCGCTGCCAGCGATACCGAAGTAATCGGTAACGGCGTGGGAGAGCTTGGCCGTGAGGCCGTAGGCCGAGACCGAGGCGTTGATCTCTCCCGTGTTGATGGCGGAGTTGCCTTCGTAGACGTAAGCGAGGTAGCCGACGGTGGCGGAGAAGTCCTTGCTCAGGCTGAAGCCGTAGTTGGCGTAGAGGTCGACTTCAAGGGAGGTCGAAGGGGCCCAGCTGATGTTGGAAGCCCAGACGCCAGCCGAGAGGCCGGAGGTGTGCGCGACGTCGAAACCGCCCTGCAGGGCCGTGTGGCCGCCGGTCTGCGAGATGCCGCGGAAGACGTAGTCGCTGGTAAAGGCGACGTTGCCCGTGGTGGTGAACGCCGAGGGCGTGTCGGCGGCCTGAGCGGTGATTGAAGAAGCAGCGGCGAGGAAGGCTACTGCGATTTTGGTGTGAGTCTTCATGGTAGTATTGGTTTTGATTGGTGCTTAGGTGCGATACCTACTCAGCACCGTCCGTGCCAAACCGTTGCCCGGGATGGCGTAGTGGAAAATCTGCCTCGAATTGGTCACGCGTGTCTAAATTCGGCAGAGCGCTCCCGTTTTACCGCTGGCTAAAAAGACCCCTAGTCGCTTGATTACATCTATGTATCAGGCTGACCCCGCTCGCTACGCCCACCCGTCGTTCCAAGCACGCTGTGGGAAGTCTGGCTTACACCTCCCGAAGGTCTCGCTGGGGCTCTGGCATAACTTCGGGAGCGTCGACGACTATGCCAATGCCCGCGGGATCTCCCTGCGGGCTTTCGACCTCGGCGTGACGCACTTCGACCTCGCGAACAACTACGGGCCGATCCCCGGGTCGGCCGAGGAAACCTTCGGCCGGATTCTGCGTGAAGACCTCGGGGCCTATCGCGACGAGCTGATTATTTCCACCAAGGCAGGATATACTATGTGGCCCGGCCCGCATGGAGACTTTGGCTCGCGCAAATACCTACTCGCCTCCCTGGACCAGTCCCTGAAGCGGATGGGGCTCCCGTACGTCGATATCTTCTATAGTCACCGGCGCGACCCGAACACCCCGATGGAAGAAACCATGGGTGCGCTCGCCCATGCTGTCCGCTCGGGCAAGGCCCTCTATGCGGCCATCTCTAATTATAATCCCGCCGACACTGCCCGGGCCTGCGCGATCCTCCGCGACCTCGGTACGCCGTGCGTGATGCACCAACCTAAGTACAGTATGTTCGAGCGCACCCCGGAGACTGGCCTCCTCGATACCGTCGAGAAGGAAGGCATCGGCTGCGCGGTCTTCTCGCCACTCGCCCAAGGTATGCTGACCGACCGTTACCTCCAAGGAATCCCCGCGGACGCTCGGGCCGGAAAGGTACACGGCTTCCTGCGCCCCGAACAAGTCGACGCCGTCCGCATGGAAAAAGTCCGCCAACTCGCCAAGGTCGCGGAAGAGCGTGGGCAGCCTCTCGCTTCGATGGCTTTGGCCTGGGTCCTTCGCGACAAGCGTGTGACATCCGCAATCATCGGCGCCAGCAAGGTGGCCCAGCTCGAGCAGTGCGTGGCCGCCGCCCATTCCGCTCCGTTCGCCTCTGACGAACTGAAGCGGATCGACGCCATCCTAGCCGTCTAAAGAGCACTCCGGGGTTGTGCCATCGAAGCCTGCCCGCAAGGTTGTGCCTATGTCCGCCGGTGCTCCCCTTCCCTTCAAGATCAGCGTCCTCGTCTTCATGCATGACGAGGCGGGGCGGCTCTTATTGATCCAACGCACAAAGGCGCCCAACATCGGCTGCTGGAGCCCGATCGGCGGCAAGCTCGAGATGGCTACCGGCGAATCTCCTTTCGAATGCGCCGTCCGCGAGACCGAAGAAGAAACCGGCGCGAAGGTGACGACCAACGATCTCCATCTCTTTGGGATGATCTCCGAGAAGGGCTACGAAGGCCAATCGCACTGGCTCATGTTCCTCTTCGACTGCCGCAAGCCGCTGACGGGCCTTCCGGAAACCATCGATGAAGGGAAGTTCGGCTTCTTCGCCCGCGAAGAATTGGACCGCACCGCCATCCCGGAGACCGACCGCACCCTGCTCTGGCCTGTCTACGACGAACACCGTCGTGGTTTCATGGCGTATCGCGCCGAATGCCACCCAGGCCAGCCGCTCCAGATGATTGTCGAAGAGACGCGCGACCGGCCCAACCTCGACTGACGATGGACGCCACCGGATCCGAAGCTGAATTCAAGCGGACGAACCGCAAGCCGGCCTATCCGATCGGCGCCGAGCTCCGCGCCTACCTCTCGCGTGAAGGCCGCGAAGTCCCCTTGCCGGTCACTTATGCGGAGTTACGCGACTTCACCGCCGCGATGCCCTTGCTCGAACGCGGCAAGGATACGCTCTGGGAGACCGTTGCGTATCCGCCCGAAGTCATGAGCCACCTCTCCCAGGGTTTGCTCGAGACGTACGCTCTGCTCCGCGGCGAAGGCGGCATGAAGGTCTTCAGCCACGTCTACGTCGACCGCATCGACTTCTGCTCTTTTGGTAACTCGCAGCCATTCCGCGTGCGCATCGTCAACGCCTATAACGAGAACCAAGATTACTTCTACGTCAAGGTCGGCGACGCCTCCCGCGTCTGCGGCCTCGAGCTCGAGCACCTGCTCTCCCCGAACCGCATGCTCTACCTTACATGGGAAGAGACATTGGTGGAGGAGCATGTCACCGGTATTCCCGGCGATATTTTCGCTGAAAAGTGGCTCGCCGCTGACGGCCATCACCCGGTACGCCTCGCGAAGGAGCTCATCAAGTTCGAGGAACGCTGCCTCGTGCGCCTCCTGGGCGACATGCGCGCCTATAACTTCGTTATCGCCGTGACCCCGGACTTCGACTCGACCGCCATCCGCGTGCGCGCCATGGACTTCGACCAGCAGAGCTACGACGGACGCCTCCGCTTCTACCTCCCAGGCTCCTTTAAGGAGAATCGGCCCTTCGCCCAGCTCTGCGCCAAGCACATCAACGCCGCCTCCTCCATCCAGTACCGTCGCGAGGAGCAATCGCTCATCCACCGCCGGCACCTCGCCGCACCTGACCGGGTCAAGGACCTCCTGGCCGCCATGCGGGCCAACCCCCTCACTAGTAACGAAAAGGCGAAGGAACTGGCCGATGGTCTGGCCGAATACCACCGCGACCCCGCCTTCCGGCAGCATACGGATATGGCCGGATTGATCGGCGAAAGCCTCGCCCGACTCGACCGAGTCCTCCGCTCTTAATAGTAAGCGCTGGACAGGACGCGCGCCGAGTGGGCAAACTCAGAGGCCTGCGATGAGCGACTCTTTAAGGCACGAATGCGGCATTGCCCTTGTCCGGCTGACCAAGGACCTGAAATGGTATCAGGAGAAGTACGGCACCCCGCTCCACGGCTTTAACCAACTCTTCCTCCTGATGGAGAAGCAGCACAACCGAGGTCAGGACGGCGCGGGTATCGGCTGCGTCAAGATCGGCGCCGAAAACGGCGAGGCCTTCCTCTTCCGCGACCGCGAGATTGGCGCCCAGGGCCTGACCCAGATCTTCACCCGTCAGATCAAGACCTACTCGGATAAGATGCGCGAAGGGGTCATCGTCCCCGAATTCCCGGAAACAGTTAAGCGACATTTCGACTTCGGTGGCGAACTGCTCCTCGGCCACCTCCGCTACGGCACCTCGGGGAACTTCGACTCGGTCTCCTGCCATCCCTACGCGCGCAAGTCGATCTGGCCGACCCGTAACCTGCTCGTCGCTGGCAATTTCAACCTGACGAACACGAACGAGCTCAACGCCTCACTCTCGGAGCGCGGCGCACACGTCATCTACTCGACCGACACGCAGTCGATCCTCGAGGAAATCGGTTTCTGGTTGGACGAAGAACACGATCGCCTCTTCAAGGCCTTCAAGGACCAAGGGCTCGAAGGCACCGCAGTTCAGTCCGAGATCTCCAAGCATATGGACATCGGCAACGTCCTGCGCAAAGCCGCGAAGAACTGGGATGGCGGCTACGCCATCGCTGGCCTCGTCGGCAATGGCGATAGCTTCGTCATCCGCGATCCTAACGGCATCCGCCCGTGCTGGTACGCCCGCACAGAAGACCTCATCGCCGTAGCCTCCGAGCGCGTCGCGCTGATGACTATCGTCGGCGTAAACCAAGAAGACGTGCACGAGCTGCCTCCGGGGTCGGCCCTCATCATGAAGGCTGACGGTCGTCATTCGATCGAATCCTTCCACGCCCCAGGCGAGACCCGCTCCTGCTCCTTCGAGCGCATCTACTTCTCGCGCGGTAACGACCCGGAAATCTACGCTGAACGCAAGGCCCTGGGCGCCGCCCTCGCCGACGACGTCATCGCACAGATTCGTGACGACCACGATAACGCCGTTTTCTCCTACATCCCGAACACGGCGGAAATCGCCTGGTACGGCCTGATGGAAGAACTCCGAAAGCGTCGCCGCTCGCAGGTCCGCGATAAGCTCGTCGACGCCCAGCGCGCCGGGAAACTCGACGAGGACCTCATCGACAAACTCGTGCTCGGCGGCTGGCCGCGCGGCGAGAAGGTCGCCCACAAAGACGTCAAGCTGCGCACGTTCATCTCCCAGGAGAAGAACCGCATGCAGATGGCTTCGCACGTCTACGATATCTCCTACGGGACGGTCCGCGACGGCGACACGCTCGTCTGTGTCGACGACTCCATCGTCCGCGGCACGACGCTCCGCCAGTCGATTCTCCGCATTCTCGCCCGCCCGAATCCGAAGCGCATCGTCATCGCCTCGACCGCCCCGCAGATCCGCTACCCGGACTGCTACGGCATCGATATGTCGGAGATGGGCAAGTTCCTCGCCTTCCAGGCCACCGTCGCGCTCTGCAAGGAACGCGGCAAGACGGACCTGCTCCGCGAGGTTTACGAAGATTGCGTCGCGCAGTCCAAGAAGCCGACGAAGGAGATGCAGAACCACGTGAAGCGGATCTACGCTGCCTTCACGGAAATCGAAATCGCCGCCAAGGCGGCCGAGCTCGTCTACCCGTCGAAGAGCGCCTGGAAGGGCGAACTGATCCTGGTCTTCCAGAAGATCGAGTCGTTGCACAAGGCGTGTCCGAAGAGCCGCGGCGACTGGTATTTCACCGGCGACTACCCCACCCCGGGTGGTCTCGGCGTGCTCAACCAAGCCTATATCAACTACTGGGAGAAGCGCGAAGGTCGCTCCTACTGATCAGCCGTAAAGGTAGAAGGGGGCGGTGCGCGCGCGGAAGGAAGCCGCGTCTCCATCCCAGCGCTTCATCCAGCGAGCGAGGTCGATGCGCGTTCCCTGTGAACGTAGTTCATCGAAGAACGCCTCGCTGCCGAGATGCTTGATGAAGAGTTCTCGCTTGCCGGTGCTTAGGCCGGCGAACGGATTCGGCGCCCAGGCGCACGCCTGACGGAGCATAAACAGCGAGATGGCCGTGGGGCGTAACTTGGGCCAATCGCCAACCGCGAGGTAGACGCCCTGTGTACCGTCAGCCTGTTGCTGCGGCTGCAGGACGAGCCCGGGTACGGCGTTACCGAAGGCAGTCATGAGGTCGGCAGCTTTGCGGCGTGGATAAGTGAGGAAGCGAAAGTTCTGGTCGGCCGCAGAACTGTGGCTGAAGCCGGAATCCATGCAGCCGAGTCCGCTCATCGCATAGCCGAGGGCGGCCTTAGAACTGTTAATCATCGGCGAGGTCGGCGTCCAGTTCAGGCCAGTGAGATTCCAGGTCATCGAGCGACGCCAGCCGCGCAGGGTGACCACATCGAGCGTGCCGCGGCGACGGGTCGCTTCATCGAGCTCAAGGACCCCAGGCGTGGCCACCGCCCAGCGCGCGATTTCACCAATCGTGAGGCCGTGGACATACGGAGTCTCGTAGGCGCCCACGTAACTGCGCCACTTGCGATCGAGGAACGGGCCATCGACCTTCTCGCCGCCGAGTGGATTGGGTCGGTCGAGGACGATCACGCGCACGGGACGTGGAAGCGAAAAGCACGCTTCGATCACGTACCGCATGCAGCTGATGTAAGTGTAAGAGCGAACGCCGATGTCCTGGAAATCGATCACGATGACATCTAGCCCGGAGAGCATCTCCGGTGTAGGGCGACGCGTCGCACCGTAGAGCGAGTAGACGGGCAGGCCTGTGCGCGCATCCTTCGCATGACCGACGGAGACATCGGCTTTGGCCACGCCATCGATACCGTGCTCCGGACCGAAAAGTTTGACGAGCTTCACGCCCGGAGCGCGGGCGAGCACGTCGGCCGTACGCTGACCGACGCCGTTAACGCCGGCCTGGTGCGTTACGAGGCCGCAGCGCAGGCCCTTGAGGCGGGCAAACCCTTCGGCCGCGAGGACATCGATGCCAAGCATGACCTTGCCGGAGATAGGCGCGACTGGAGCTGGCGCGACGGGCAAGGGGCCGGCGTAGCCGCTACCACCACCACCGCCGACACAACCAGAGAGGGCAACGGCGCCCAGCGAACCTAGGGCGGTGAGGTTAAGAAACTCGCGGCGATCCATGGGGTGCAGTGACGCCCAGCATCGGCGCTTTGCCGAAGGGTTCAAAGTCTGAAATCGAAAATCCGTTTGCAGGCGAGGGGCGGCGGCGACACCTTCCCGTCATGCGCGTCGCCCTCCTTGGTTCCGGTCGCGGCTCCAATGCCGACGCGGTCCTCCGCGCCCAAGCCGAAGGCCGCCTCAGCCAGGCCAAGGTGGTTGGCATTTGGTGCGACGTCCCGACCTGCAAGATGCTGGAGCTGGGCCCGAAGTACGGCGTGCCGGCCCGCTTCCTCGATACGGGCCCCTTCAAGACGAAGTTCTCCCCCGAGCGCGAGCAGGCCTGGGCGGACGACCTCAAAGCCGCGAAAGTCGACCTCGTCGTTCTCGCCGGCTTCATGCGCGTGATTAAGGCCCCCCTCCTTGACGCTTTTACCGGCCGCATCATCAACCTCCACCCCAGCCTCCTCCCCGCATTCCCTGGCCTCGATGGTATCGGCCAAGCGTGGAACGCCGGTGCCCCGGAGGCGGGCTGCACCGTCCATTGGGTCAATGCCGAGATCGACGGCGGCGCCCACCTCGGCCAGACCCGCGTGACCCGCGAGGCCGCCGACACCCTTGAGTCGTTCGCTCACAAGATTCACGCCGCCGAGCACGCCCTACTTCCCGCCGTCATCGCCCGCCTGAGCGAGACCCTTTCCTGATGATTGAACTGAAGTCCCCCATCCATGAAGACATGGTCCAGCCGTTAGAGGACCATTTCTGTGAACTCACCCGCTCGTCATGGATGCTCTTCCATGAAGGCCCCGGGAAGCCTCACTTCGTGATGGGTTACTTCGACACTAAGCCTGAGGCCGATGAAGCTTGGGCTGGCCTGCGCAAAGCCTTCAAGAAACTCCCCGAGGCCTATGAAGAAACTGTCATGGCCGACAAGGACTGGAAGGAAGCCTATAAGGAGCACCTCAAGCCTTGGGATCATGGCCGACTGCACTGGGTCCCCGCCTGGATGCGCGGTAAGTATACCGTCCCGGCCGACGCCGCGGTGATCTGGTTCGACGCCGGCCTGGCCTTCGGCACCGGCGACCACCCGACAACCCGACTCTGCGCCATCCGCATGATGGACTTCCTCGAGACGCACACCGCCGCAAAGGTCTCGGTGACCGATGCGGGCTGTGGCTCGGGCATCCTCGCCCTTTCCGCCGCCAAGCTGGGTTGCGGACGTATCGCCGGTTTTGACCGCGATCCGGAATCCGTCCGCGTCAGTATCGCCAACCGCGAAGACAATGGTATCGCCGATGAGGCGGTGGCCTTCCACCACGCCGGCCTCGAAGAAGGCTTCCGCCTGACCGGCCGCGCCGACGTCGTACTCGCAAATATTATCAGCGACGTGCTCTGCATCTACGCCGACAACCTTATCGACTCCGTCAGCCCCGGCGGGGTACTCGCGCTCAGCGGTATCCTCGCCAAGGAACAGGACGCGGTCCGCGCCCACTTCGAAGATAAATGCCGCGAAGCTTGGGGCGAAGGCATGAAGTCGGACGGACGTATCATGGGTGAATGGAGCGACGTCGCTCTCTTCCGCCCGCTCTGAGCAGTTGCTTCGCCCGCCCTTCCGCCTTCACTCGCCTCATGAACGACGTCACCGCCCAACGTATCCGCTACGGACGCATTATCGTGATCCTGTTCGGCCTTCTATGCGTCGGCCTCGGAGTCAATGGACTCATTGGCACCGTCAGCCTCGGCCCACTCCATATCCCGGCTCGCTGGGATCCGGCCATCGTCACCTTCCCGGTCGCCCTGCGCGTGGAGTCCTGGTTCTTCATCGCCTACGCAGGCCTGCTGTTCCTCCCCTGGCGCCGCATCGAGAGCCCAAAGGTGTGGCGCTGGCTCTTCAGCCTACTCTGCGTGGCCTCCGTCGTCTTCGCGATGGCCATGATTTGCGAAGTGATGGCTAAGAACTACATCGCGCAGAACGCTGGACTAAAGGCGAAAATCCCGGTCTTCCAAGCGGTCTTGCTCTTCCTCAGCCTCGGTCAGATCCCGATCGAACTATTCAGCCGTAAGCCCGAGCTGCTCGATTGATCAGAGCGCGGCGTGCAGCGCTTCGGCGCGGCGGATGGCTTCTTCGAGCGTCGGCGCGGTGACAGTGATGTGGCCCATCTTGCGGCCCGGTGCGGCTTTACCCTTATCGTAGAGGTGCAGCTTGGCGGAAGGATCGGCGAGGACCTTGGTCCAGTCGGGCTCTTGGCCATTACGCCAGACGTCGCCAAGGAGGTTCACCATCGCCGAAGGAGCCAGCGGCTTCGTTCCGCCGAGCGGCAGGCCGCACACGGCGCGGATATGCTGTTCGAACTGGCTGGTCTCGTTGGCGTCAAAGGTCTGGTGGCCGCTATTGTGCGGACGCGGCGCGAGCTCGTTGACGACGATGCGGCCGTCCTTAACGAACATCTCGACGGCGAGGAGGCCGACGAGCTGGATCTTGTCGGCGATGCTGAGGGCTAGGACGCGTGCCTCGGCGGCCGTAGCTTCAGAGATGCGGGCCGGTGAAATCGAAAGATGGAGAATATGGTTCCGATGGATGTTTTCAGCCGGATCGTAGACCGCGGTGCGGCCATCGACGGTGCGAGCGACGAGCACCGAGATTTCCATCTGGAACGGCACCCAGGCCTCGAGAACGCCGACAGCGCCGCCAATCTTCTCCCACGCCGCAACGAGATCTGCCTGGGCGGTCGCCAACTTGACCTGACCTTTCCCATCATAACCGAAATCCGCTGTCTTGAGCACGCACGGGAAGCCGATGGTCTTCACGGCCGCCTGCAGCTCGGTCAGCGACGAAACGACGGCGAAGTTTGCGCAAGGGATGCCGGAGGCGCGGAGGAACTCCTTCTCGCGGCGACGATTCTGACAGGTCGCCAAGACATTGGCCGAAGGGTGGCTCGGGACGGATTTCGCGACGAACTCGACGGTCGCGGGTGGGATGTTCTCGAACTCGAGCGTGATACGGCCGCAACCTTGGGCGAAGTGCGTCAGCGCAGCGGTGTCGCTCCAGTCGGCGGTCACATGCTCATCGGCGATAGCCGCAGCACAGGCACCGGCGGAAGGATCGAAGGTGCGCACCTTATAACCGAGACGGCGCGCGGCGATGGCCGACATACGACCGAGCTGGCCGCCGCCGAGGATACCGATGGTGCCGCCGGGCTGCAGGGGTCGCTCCATGGCTTAGCGCTTCTTGCCCTTGCGACCGGGAATCGGGTTATCGAGCACGACCTTGGTCTGCTCGGCACGATAGGCGTCCAGTTTCTTGGCGAGCTTGGCGTCGGACAAGGCCAACACAGCAGCGGCGCCGAGGGCGGCGTTAATCGCGCCCGCACGACCGATGGCGAAAGTATGCACGGGGATACCAGCTGGCATCTGGACGATAGAGAGAAGCGAGTCGATACCGTCGAGCGACTTGGACTGCACGGGCACTCCCATGACGGGAAGCGAAGTCATCGCGGCGACCATACCAGGGAGATGGGCGGCGCCACCGGCGCCGGCGATGATGACCTTCAACCCACGACGGCGGGCGGCCAAAGCGTAGTCCTTGAGCTTAAGCGGCGTGCGGTGAGCGCTCACGACCTCGGCCTCGAAGGGGACGTCGAGCTTCTTGAGCGTGTCGGCGGCGTTGACCATCGTCTCCCAGTCGGACTGAGAACCCATGATGATGCCGACCAGAGGTGCGGAGGAAAGCGCGCGAGCCATGCCCGAAGCGTGTCGTAGCCATGCCCGCCTGTGAAGCCCGAAGCGTAAAAACTACTCCGCGAAGGGCACGTATTCCGGGACTAAGTCACGCATGCCCAGCTTACAGGCCTGACGTTCCAAGGGAAGTAGGGCGCGGACGCGGCTTACCAAGGATTCCACTGAATCCTGCGAGACGAGGTCCGCGACGAAGCGGAAGACACGCGGGTGCTCTGTAGGGCGATACTGCTCCCCTTCGTATTGAAGTTCCTCGACCAGCTTCTCGCCTGGGCGCAGGCCGGTGATCCGGATCTCGATGTCGATGTCGGGACGGAGGCCGCTAAGCTCGATGAGCTGGCGGGCCACGTCGACGATCTTCAAGGGCTGACCCATCTCGAGGACGAGGATATCTCCGCCGGTGCCGAGCGTCGCGCTTTGTAGCACGAGGCCAACGGCCTCGGGTATAGTCATGAAGTAGCGCTTCACCTCGGGATGCGTCACGGTGACGGGTCCGCCTGCGGCGATCTGGCGGCGGAAAATCGGAATGACTGAGCCGGAGGATCCAAGGACGTTACCAAATCGCACCGCCAGGAAAGCCGTCTTGCCCCCGGCTTCGGCTTGCATCGTGCGGACGACGCGCTCGGCGAGCCGCTTACTGGCGCCCATGACGTTGGTTGGGTTGACGGCCTTATCCGAGGAGATGAGCACGAACTTGGCCGCGCGATGCTCCGCGGCGAGACGGGCGACGACCTCTGTGCCGAGGACGTTGTTCTTCAGGGCTTCGGAAGGCTGCGACTCCATCATCGGAACGTGCTTGTGCGCCGCTGCATGGAGGACGAGCTCGGGCTTGAAGCGGACGAAGACGTCGCGCATGCGGTCGACATCGGTGACGTCGCCGACGATGGGCGTGATGAGCGCACCGGCCCCGGCGGAGATGAGCTCCTGTTCTGCTTGGTAGAGAAGCACCTCGCACTGATCGAGCATGATGAGGCGGGCGGGCGAGCGCGCCGCGACCTGACGACAAAGCTCGGAGCCGATGCTACCGCCAGCACCCGTAATGAGCACGGTGCGACCCTTGACCATCATGTCGATGGCCTCGTCGTCGAGCTTAGCGGGTTCCCGTCCAAGGATATCCTCGACGGAGATTGGCCGGATGTCGCTCGCCCGCACGCGGCCGCCGGCCAGCTCGGACATGGAAGGCACCACGAGCACGCGTAGATTACTGGCGGATGCGAGTGCGCTCACTTCGCGGATGCGGCGCACCGCCGAAGCGGGTAATGCGAGGATGATTTCGGTGACGCCGTACTTCTCGGCCAACTCGGGCATGCGCTCGGGCGCACCAATCACCGGCACGCCATGGATATGAAGGTTATGCTTGGCGATATCATCATCCAGGAAGCAGACCGGCTCGATGCCGTGACCGCGGCGGCTCATGAGCTCCGCGGCGAGCTGTGCCCCGGCCTGACCAGCGCCGACAATGGCGATACGCTCGACGGTGCCCTGGGTCGTCTGTTCCTTACTCCAGAAGCGTTCGCGCAGCGCGCGAATCGAAACTCGGAAGCCGACGAACAGCACCAGCGATAGATTGAAGTCTACCAGCGTGACGCCGCGGGGTACGCTGAACGCCCGGGCCGGATCGCCACTGCCGATGATCGAAGGCAACGTGAAGGCGATGGCCGTGGCCGCGGCCAGTGCGAAGACCATGCGCAGGGCGTCCGTCAGTCGGAAATAATAGAAGACACCGCGGAACTGGCCCCACACGCCGAGCAGCAGAACCTTAAGGGGAATGAGCCAGAGCAATACCATCGGTCGCTGAAGGTATAAGTATGACTCCGCCGCCTGATGTTGCCCGCCGGTCAGGGCATCCTCTCCGGCGAAGCGAAGCTCATACGCGAACCAGAGGGACAAGGTGGCCAAGGCTCCATAGGTCGCGAAAAAGAACGCGGCACGTTGGAGTCGATGGACTGGGGCAGCCATGGGGTCGTTTTATAATTAGGACCCCGGGCGTTTATTCAATGACGATACGAAACCCGAGCGTTCGGCTCTTCTCGCGCTTAAACACGTCCCGGGCAGCCAACGATTTGCCGGGCGCGGTAAGGATACTCCCTCCCAGCGCGGGGGCACGGGTCGCATCTGGCGAGGCCAGCGTCCACTCTTCAACATTGCCGATTAAATCATGGATTCCGGAAGCGTTGGCCGTGGCGGTCCCGACAGGACGAACCGTCATCCCATCCGTATTCTCGGCAGTCCATGCCTGAGCTTGGACTGAGCTTTTGCTCAGATCTCCGGCCGCGGCGGTGAATTCAGCCGACGTCGGTAAGCGTACCTTGGCACCCAAAATCCACCCAAACCGAGCCGCAAAAGCCTCGGCTTCCGCATAAGTCACGGACTCGACCGGATTCGCTTCACGACGAGAGGAACTTGGGTTGGCGCCCATGACGGAAGCATAAAGGCCCTGCGGAATCTCCGTCCGATAAATCCGCACGGACGAAGCCGGGACTGGTCGCAAGTTTTGGTCGATGATACCCAGAGCACTGCGGACGACCGCGCCGTTCACCGCAAGGTATTCGAGTTCCTTGCGCTCATCGTCCTCGGGTCGGAAAACGCCGGCATTGGCTGAGCCAATACGGCGTGCTTCAGCAATAAGATCGTCGGCCAGCCGAATCGCTTGATCGGCGCGGCGTGCGCGTAAAGCGGCCCGAAGCTGTTCGGTGCGGGCGCGCAGCGTGCCAATCTCGCCATGGAAGCGGGCAAAGTTAAGGCGGGTGGCCATCGCCGCCTCCTGCGTCCGGTCAGCAAAGCTACTCTTCGGATAATCGGTAAGCAACTTGGCGAACGCATCCACCGCAGACTGCCATGCTTGCGCTGCGGACGGCCATTCGCCTTTGTTTTCGAAAACTTCGGCTTTAGCCCGATGAGTCTGGATAGCATTCCAAGCTTCTCCGGAAAAAGCGGTCTCGCGGCGTTCAGCGAGTTTATCTGATCGGCCAAACTCGGTATTCCGCACATCGCGATAGCGGGCGAGGAAATCCGTCTCGCAATCGATGGCTTGGTTAAACTTGGCCGCCGCCTCCGCAAACTTACCCGCTGCGAAGAGTTTCTCAGCTTCCGCTTCGATATCGCGCCCCTTCTGCCAAAGCGGGGCGGATTCGAGGCGGCGCAGGCGGGTATCTAGCCGCGCGCGCCGTCCGGGCTCAGCTAGGCCGGAGAATTCCCATTTCGTCTCGATCTCTTTTTCCCAGGCGATGGCTTGGCGGAGGAGCGGAATCGCGGCTGCTTCGTCAGTCTTAGCCAACGCGAGTGCCTTCGCTTCGGCCTCGTCTGAGTCGTGTCGAAGCCGCTCTCCGCGGATCAGGTGTAAGCGACGACGCAAGGACTGCTGCCGGACATTATCCGTGCCCACCGACTGGCGGGCGGTGATATACTCCTCCTGCAGGCGCAGTGCTTCTTCCAGGAGGGCGATGTCTGCCTCCTTCAATTCGAAACGATCTTGTCGGATTTTCTCGAAGTCTGCTTCGAGCTGGAGCGAGCGCAGCCTGAGTGCCTCGGCAGCCTCCGGTGAGACGATCAGCTGCGCTTGGCGGGTGCTCCGGCGGTCCGAAGTATAAAGGAGCAGGCTGGCGACCCCGAGAGCGAGTAGGACGATGACAAGGAGAGGAGCCCGAATCTTGAGCCAGATTTGTCCCGGCGAAACCTTACCCCGTCCAGCCCGCGGGTCGGGAGCGGCGACAAAGTCGTTCTTGGGGTTCGGGGGGCCTTGGGTCATGTCAGGGCCGCCAACTTCATCGCCAGCGGTTTGTTTGCTTTAATAGTTCGTCACTCTGGTTCATCAAAGTCATACCTTCAATATTGGAAATGGCTCAATTCAAGCGCATCGCCGTCGTCGGCGCCGGCCTCATCGGCGGCTCAATCCTCCTCGCGGCGGCGCGCCGAGGCCTGGCTGGGTCCCTCGCGTGTTGGTCACGCTCGGAAAAATCCCGCGCCACCCTCCAGGCTTTTGGCGTGGCCGAAGTCTTTGCTGACGCGGCCACCTGCGTTAAGGGCGCTGACCTCGTCATCGTAACGACCCCAGTCGACACGGCTAAAGAAACCTTCCTGGCCATCGCCCCGGGCCTCAGCCCGGGCGCCGTCGTCACCGATGCGGGTAGCGTTAAGGGCGCGATCCTGCTCGCCGCCCAACATCTCCCCGCCGCCAATCCTTTCGTGGGCTCTCATCCGATGGCGGGTGGAGAAAAAGCCGGTGCCGCCCACGCCGCCGCCAACCTTTTTGAAGGGCGCGTCTGCTTCCTCACCCCGACCGGAACCGAGGACCCCAAGGCCTTGGCCGCCGTTCGCCTATTCTGGCAAGAACTCGGCTCAGTCCTGCACGAGACCGATGCCGCCAAGCATGATGAGATTGTCGCCGCCATCAGCCATGTCCCCCATGCCGCGGCTTCCGCGCTCATGCTCGCCGTGACAGATCAGCCGGGCTTCCGTCGCTTCGCCGCTGGAGCGGGCCTGCGCGACTCGACCCGAGTCGCCGCCGGCGAAGAGAATCTCTGGGTGGGTATCATGCTCGCCAACGCCCGCCACACGGCCGCTGGCCTGCTCGCCGTCGAACGACGTGCTGCGGAACTTCGTACCGCCATCGAAGCCAACGACATCCCCACCCTTCGACGCCTACTCGCCGAGGCCCGCATCGCCCGACAGAACCTGGACCGGTCCGAATGAGTCCGACCCTTGTCATTCGCCCGTTCCAGACGCCCGCCCGCGGCGTCGCCCAAGTCCCAGGATCGAAGAGTATCACCAATCGCGCCCTGATCCTAGCAGCGCTCGCCGACGGCGTCACGTTCTTCACCGGGGCACTCTTTAGCCGCGATACTCGCATCCTCATCGCCGCCTTGCAGTCGCTCGGATTCGAAGTTTCTGCGGACGAAAGCGCATGCACGATCCGTATCACCGGCCTCGGCGGTCGCATCCCCAACGCCCGCGCCAAGATCCACGTTGGCAACGCCGGCACGGCCGCCCGCTTCCTCACCGCCTTCCTCGCCCTCGCCCCGGATGGCTGCTATGAACTCGATGGCGACGAAGCTATGCGCGCCCGTCCCATGCGCGGCCTACTCGATGCTCTGACCGCCAGCGGATGTCGCGCGCTGCAGCCGGATGGCGCCCCCGCCAGCGGTTTCCCTTTCACCCTCCACACGACCGGTAAGCTGGGTCGCCTCGATGTCGACGCCGCTGCATCTTCGCAGCTCCTCTCCGCTCTACTGATGGTGCTTCCGCTTTCAACCGGGGCATCGGTGAGCATGAAAGGCTCCACGGTCTCCGAACCCTTCGTCGAGATGACCGCCCAGATGTGCGGTCAGTTCGGCCGACCGCTCGAACGTCTCGCCGACGGCAGCTGGACCTGTCCTACTCCCGGTGCCTATGTCGCCCAACCGGCTTACGCCATCGAGCCTGACGCCACCGCCGCGAGCTACTTCATCGCCTTGCCTGCGGTGACGGGCTACCGGGCTTCCGTTCGTATCGAAGGCTACGCCAGCGGCGGACTCCAGGGCGACACGGCCTTCGCCAAGGTCGCCACCGCGTGTGGTGCCACGCTCAAAGCGGCGAACGGCACGCTGATCGCCGAATCTTGGTCCGCCATCCGTGCCGGCGCTTTCGATTTCAACGCCTTCTCCGACACATTCCTCACCCTCGCGACCATCGCCACGCTGGCGGACGGTCCGGTCAAAATCAGCGGCATTGCTCATACCCGCAAGCAGGAGACTGATCGCGTGCTCGCGATGGCCACAGAGCTTGAGCGACTCGGAATTAAGGTCGCCCCCACTGCCGCTGAGCTGCGCGCAGATGATTCTCTTTCTTCACTGACGGTCTTCCCCAGCAAGGCCGCACTCCGCCGCGTCGCGGCCGACGGCCCCATCACTATCCACACCTATGAGGACCATCGCATGGCGATGAGTTTCGGGATCCTCGGGTGCTTCGACCTATTTGGCGACGGGCGGCCGTGGATCGCCATCGAAGACCCGGCCTGCACCAGCAAAACTTTCCCGCATTTCTTCCAGGCTCTTGAATCCCTCCGCACTAACTTTGTTCGCGTGTCCGTGGACGGTGGCGCCGCGTCTGGAAAATCGAGCACGAGCCGACGCCTCGCCCAGAGTCACGGGCTGCTGCACGTCGACACTGGGGCCCATTATCGCAGCCTGACGCGCGCGCTCCTGCTCGCAGGTGCCGCCGTCGATGATCAGGCCTCCGTGAAGGCTGCCCTCAGCAAACTTCGCATCGGCTCGACCATTATCGCCCGTCAGGGCGCCCGCAGCTCCGCGCTCACCCTCGACGGCATGCTCCCTGACGACGCCGACTTGCGCACGCCGGAGGTCAACGCCGCCGTCTCGAAAATCGCCGCCCTACCAGCCGTCCGCACCTTCCTCCTCGAGTACCAACGCTCGCAGGTGAAGTTAGCCAGCGATCAGGGTTTCGCTGGTGTGGTGATGGAAGGCCGTGACATCGGTTCCGTGGTCCTGCCAGACGCCGAAGTCCGCATCTTCCTAGAAGCTAATCCGGACGCACGCGCACAGCGGCGCGCCGCTGAAGGCCAGTCTGACCAAGTCACGCAGCGCGACCACCTTGACGCCACGCGCAAGACCGCCCCGTTAATCTGCCCGACCGGAGCCCATCGACTCGATAATACGCATAAGGCGCTCGACGAAGTGGTCTCCGAAATCGGCGAGCTCATCAAGGTCGCCGCCCTGCCCCGATGATTCTCGATTCGAAGAACTTGATCTACAAAGCCGTCTACCACGGCGCGCGATCATTCATCGAAGTCTTTTCCACCCTGGAGGTCGAAGGCTGGGAGAACGTACCTGATGGTGCCTGCCTCTTCGCTTCCAATCACCAGAGCATGCTCGACCCACCCTTGATTGGTTCGAGTCTGCCGCGAGAGATCTCGTTCATCGCCCGTCGTACGCTTTTCGATAATCCGCTCTTCGGCTTCGTGATTCAGGCCTGCCATTCTATTCCCGTCGACCGCGGAGAAGCTGACATTGGGGCTATCCGGTCCGCCTTGGCCGCCCTGAAGGCTGGCGAAGGGCTCCTGATCTTCCCGGAGGGCACCCGCAGCCAAGACGGCGTCATCACTGCCCCTAAGGCCGGTGCCGGGCTACTGGCCTGCCGTTCTGGTGTACCGGTGGTCCCGATCCATATCCGCGGTGCCCGGGATATGCTCCCCCGTGGCGCCAATTTTCCTCTCGGCTCGGCGCGTATCCGCGTCCGGTTCGGCCGTGCGATGCAGCCGGCAGAATACGATCCTGGGAGCGACCACGCCGATCGCTCAATCGAAGCATCGCGCCGAATCCTTGAGCGCATCAAATCGCTTCCGGACTGCGACGATCTTGGTCTCTGACCGTTCCGAAGTTTACGAGATGCGCTGAGGCATCACCACGCAGAGGAAGTCATCCTTCAATCCGCGGATGACGCCAGGAGACATCTCGTCCTTGAATTCGAAATCAATCTCGTCCTCGGTGAGGGCCTTGAGCGGGTCGGTGATGTACTGCGGATTGAAAGCGATGTTTACGTCCGGCCCTTCGTACTTTACGGCGATGGGTTCGTGTGCGTCGCCGCTTTCCGATTTTGCGGAGATTTCGAGATTCTGTGATTTCTTCGAGACCGACATGCGAATCGTGTTGTTGCGATCGTCGGTCATCAGCGCAGCGCGGTTGACGCTCTCGAGGAGCTTCTCGCGTTCGAGGCGGACCTTGGAGCCGACTTCCTTCGGGATGACCTGGCGGTAGTTCGGGTAATTGCCTTCAACGACCTTGGAGACGAGCTGGATGCGGTCCACGAGGCCTTCCTCGTTCTTAGGGATGTCGATCGTGAAGCCCACCTGGCGTTCGTTATGCGAGACGTGAGCTTCGCCGCCGGACTTGAGCAGCCGCATCAATTCGATGATGGTGCGGGCAGGCAGAATGAGAGCGAGAGCCTTATCGCTGCCCGCAATCTTGCGTTCACATTTTGCAAGACGGCGACCATCAGTTGCGACGACGGTGAGCTTGCCTTCGGCGAATTCAAAAAAGACGCCGTTGAGGATATATCGGTTCTCGTCGGAGGACTGAGCGTAGCTGACTTTGCGCAGCATGTCGCCGAGGTCGTCTTGGTTGATCGAGATCGTCGGCTGACCGGTGAAATTGGAAATGGGCGGGAACTGGTCTGCAGGCAGGCCGGCAATCTGGAAAACAGAACTACCAGAGGTAATTTTTACGCGGTCTTTTCCGGTAAGTTCCACAATCGTATCGCTGCTCGAAAGGGCGCGGATGATTGGGACGAGTTTCTTGACGGGAAGAGTGATTCGGCCGGGCGAAGATACGGAAGCTTTGATACGGCAGCAGATCCCGAGATCAAGGTTGGTGGTGGTCAGCGTGATGGTGTCGCCTTCCGCTTCGATGAGTACGTTTTGCAGAATCGGCATCGTCGCGCGGTTACCCACGACGTTGGTGACGCTGGAGAGGCCGTTGAAAAAGTGATTTCGGTTAACCTTGAACTTCATGATGACCGAAGAATTGAGCAGAGGCAGGGGGTGAGGCAACCCCTCATTGCCCACATACCGGGACTCTCTGTATCTAGTTACTCTTCATTTATAAATACCAGTAGCAGCAGTAGGTGTCGGAATCCCGTGTACAGTTCCGCAAGCCCCTGATGAGCGGACTTATCGGCGGCTAGACCATCTGTGTGTCCGGGGTGAATAACTCCTTGGTTGTTCACATGAGGCCAGACCAACCAATCCTTCACGGTCTATTCACACTTTGGACACCGGCTCGTCATCGTCATCCGGCGCAGGGTCCATCTCGCTCTTTTTGAGAAGGAAGACATGACGGAAGATACTGAAGCTAATATACCCGAGGAAGATCGCGGGGAAGGAATAATGGGGGTACCGGAACACGACTGCACCGATGATGATGATTAGGATGAAACCCCGGGTTCGCGCGCGGGCGGTCCAGTCCAACTTCTTAAAGCTCGGGAAGCGGACATTGCTCACCATCAGGAAAGAGATGATCAGCATGAGCGGAAGGAGGGTCCAGGACCAAGCCTGGACGGCCACATCGAGAGGGCCTTCGGCTTCCATGATTTTGGATAAGATTAAGACCAGTGAGGCGATCATCCCAGCGGCGGCAGGCGACGGGAGTCCCACGAAATCGCCCCCTGCGGCGCGTTTCTCGTTACCTGGGACGAGCGGGTTGGTCAGGACGTTAAAACGCGCCAGACGCACACCCGCGCAGAGGAGATAGATGAAGGCCAGCAGCCAGGTGATTAACTGAACATTATCCGTGGCCTCAGGCTTAATGACCAAGAAGCAGGCCATGAGCGCCGGGGCGACGCCGAATGAGACCGTGTCTGCGATGGAATCGAACTCGGCTCCAAAGAGAGATTCTCGCTTGGTGGCACGGGCCACCCGACCGTCAAAAAGATCGCAGACGCAGGCAAAAAGGATGAACCAAACCGCCATAATATAGTGATCAGCCCGTCCGTCCGCGGTCAGACTAGTGAAGCGTGCTTCAATACAGTTCTTAATGGCCAAGAACCCACAGAGCATATTTCCCGCCGTAAAGAGGTTGGGCAGCAGGTAGATGCGCGCGGCCTCTTCCGGTGAGGAATACTGGGGTTTTACGGGGGGAGTAGTCACAATTAGGGCTTAGGGGTTTCGTCGAGGTATTTCCAGAAGCCGCCTTCTTGTTCGATGCGGGCCTCATCCTCGGGGAACGGCAGATGGGAGCGGAAGGCGAAGTCGGCGTACGTGTGTTTATGCAGGACGTAGTTGGCCATCAGGAACCCTTCGCTGGCTTCGAAGTAGATGCGGAATTCACCGACGCGTAGTCGGTGGTAGGTGTGTCCGCCGCGACGGACCGTGCCGAGCTCGGTGCTCCCGCGCAGCAGTTCTTCTGGCGTGAGCGAAGTGAACGCTTCGACGACATCCATCTGCTCCAAGGTGGGCAGCTTTCCGAGCTCGCGCATCGCTTGGTCGCTGAAGTTCACTTGGTACATCGGTGCCAGCATCCAACGCCGCTCGCGCGGCCTCGGCAATCATTCAGTTCGGTCGCGACCAGCGTGACATCAGTAAAACCGCCTGTTTTTCGACTAAATCCAACACTTTTTCAAATCCGTCGCTTTCGCCGTAATAGGGATCAGGCAAGGCGACGTCGTCTAGGAATAATTGAAGGCGGGCATGTTGCTCAGGTGGACAACGCCGACGAAGTTCATGCAAGTTGAGTTCATCCGCGGCGAGGATGAGGTCGAACTCATGGAAATCCGAGGCATGCACCTGCCGTGCGCGGAGTCCCGAAAGATCATAGCTTTCCGTGCCGGCGGAATCAAACTCGACGTCGAGGCCGTCCTTCTTGGCTTTAGTGCGTAGCACGGCCTCCATCGTCGGAGACCGGCAGATGTTGCCCATGCAGACGAGTAGGATGCGTCTCGGGCGCCGGGGCATTTTATTTACCGAGCAACTTCTTGAGCACGTCCAAGTCGCGGCCGTTTTTGGAGAGAAGCTCACCATCTTTGCCGTACACGAGCAGCGTCGGGATACCGGACACTTCCTGTTCCTTTTGAATCTTCCCGCCACCCGCAGACCTGAAGGGTACGGCGGGCCAAGGCATTTTGGTTTCCTTCATGTAGGCGAACATCTGGGCCTCGTCCTTGTCGCTGCTGATAAAGACCACGGCCAGCTTGGTCTTATTCGCGTTGGCGAACTTGACGAGTTGCGGCGTGAAAACGCGACAGGGCGGGCACCAGTGGGCTGAGCAGTACACCGCCACGGTCTTATTCTTCAGCGTAGCCAGGTCGACGGCCTTACCGTTTGCATCGACGATCCCTTCGGGGAAGCGGGTCTTCCAATCAAAGTCCGCCGCGGAGGCGAGGGCGGCGCAGAGCATCAGGCTGATTGAGGCGAGGAATGATTTCATGGGGCTAATTATAGCAGGGTTTTCACCTTAATATGCATCTATAATCTTAATAGTTTCTATCGATTTCACCTCAGGCGAAGTTAGCTCAGACCTTGCCGCCGAAACTCTGGTGATCGTCCAAATCGAGCACGTCGAACCAAGTGGTGATGTCATCACGCTTGGCGCCGGCCGGGGTCGAGGACTGGTAATCGCTCAGCTTGGCACGGCTGCCAGGTGAACTGGGGGCACGCTGCTCATGGAAGGAGCTGAAGGCAGCGATTTCCTGGCCAGAACGGGGCTTCTTGGCGTTGGCCAACAGCCAGACGAGGATTTCTCCGTCACCTAAACCATTGTCAATCTGAGCCTTAAGGGCATTTGCCTCGACGCCCAAGAAGTCCAAGACGTTGGCATCCAGCGGGCAACCGTAGTTATATTCGCCATTTTTGCCTGCTTTTGTGGCGCGGGCTTTGTCGATCATCCGCGGAAGGATGACCAACCCGCCGAGTCGGACGCGGGGGCTGCGGGGCGGATGCTGGGTAAGGTCGTAGAGGTCGTGGGCCATAAGGACGCCCAACCTAGCCCCCCTACTCTCGTCCGCAAGAAAACAGGACGGCTTGTGGGTTTGCCAAAATGTCACACCTCCCCTTATCTCATCCCATGCTCCCCGTGGCCGCCGAACTCGCCGTCCATCCCCTTGCCCGGGACTGCTTGCTTGGCTGTGCCGCTGTCTTTGTGGTCGCTGCCTTGCTCGATGCACTGGCGCCTAAGGACGCCTCCGGGAAATTGCAGATCTCCGGCCTCTGGTTGCTCCGCGGCGGATGGGTCCTACTTACCACGATGCTAGCCTATCAGGGCCTGCGTTCGCATTCTCTGCCCATCGCCAGTGCGGCAGAAGTGCTGCTCTCGATTGCGTGGGGCGTATCTGGCTTGGCTCTCTTTCTCGACCTGACTTTCAACCATCGCCTGCCGACTTGGGCAATCGCCGGCACTACGGCACTGTGTCTCGTGGCGGCCGCATTTCTCGGCGTCGTGGAACATCCTGGCTTAGATACGACCGGCAAGCCGCTCATCGCCATCCATGTGGGTGCGGCGATCCTTGCCTACTGCGTGCTCGGAGCGCAGGCGCTCAACTCGGCCGCCTATCTCCTGCAGGACCGCGCCTTAGCGCGGCATCAGTTCGGTGGCATCTACACCCTGTTGCCTGCGCTGGTGCCCCTTGATCGTATCGGCGCGCAACTGATGGGCGCGGCGGTCTGGCTCCTCGGACTTTCCTTAGTGATTGGCGCGACTGATTGGGCACAGCGCGATTTGGCCGCCGTAGCCGTCCCGAAGCTCGTTGCGGCGCTGATCACCTGGCTCGCTTGTCTCTGGACCGTTGTGCAACGCCGTCGTCAACGCCTCCCCGGCGCCGCCTTCGCGCGCGCTTCCCTGCTCGTCGCGATTCCGGCGCTCGTCGCCCTTTATCTTTCGCTGCCCTCGTCCCGATGAGCGAACGCGCCCGCAATCTGGTGGCGCTGAGCGCCACACACCGTACCGCTGGCCTCGACGAACGCGCCACGTTCACCGTCCCCGCCGGTGGCGCAGAGGTTTTCTACGCGGCCGCTCGCGAAGCAGGCCTCGCCGAGGCGGTTTTACTCGCGACCTGCAATCGTCTCGAGGCTTACGCGGTCGGCGATGAAGCCGCTGCTCTGCATGTGCGTAGCGCGTTGCTTAAGGCGACGGGCGCGTCGGCGGCCGTGCTCGACCAGCATCTGCGTCCGGTTCCCGGGCTGCAGGCCGTCGAACATCTTTTCTCGGTCGTATCGGGTCTGGAGTCCCAGATGGTCGGTGAAGTCGAGATCGCCGGGCAAGTTAAGGATGCCTACGCCGACGCGCTGGCGCGAGGCATGACTGGTCCGGTGCTCAACCGCGTCTTTCAGCGCGCCTTCCAAGCAGGTGCCTGGGCGCGCACCAACACCGGCATTTCACAGGGTCAGGTGAGTCTCGGTAACGTCGCTGTCGATCTTGCCCTGCGCGTATTCGGTTCGCTTGCCGAGGCTCGGGTGCTCGTGCTGGGTACGGGCGACGTCGGCCGTCAGGTGGTTCAGGCGCTCGTCTCTCGCGGGGCCTCCCAGATTTCCGTCGCCTCGCGTACGTTCGAGAACGCCCGGACTCTAGCGGAAGAATTCTCTGGCTCTTCCCTCACGCTCGCCGACGCGTTGCGTCAGGCGCACGCCCACGACGTGATTGTGGGCTGTGCGACTGTGGAGCGCGCCTTGCTCGACGCCGTTTCCCTCCGCGAGATCGCTGGACGTCGCGCCGGCCGTCCCCTCCTGCTCGTTGACCTCGGTGTGCCGCGTAATTTCGCCGCTGGCGCCCATGGTCTCGATGGCACGTATCTCTGTGACCTGGACGACTTGGCCCGCGTTTCTAATGCGAATCTCAAGGCTCGCCTAGCGGAGGTTGATCGCGCCCGTATCGCCTTGGCTGAGAAAGCCGCCCGCGCCTGGGGCGCGGCCAACCATCAGACTTCACCCGAAGCCTAAGCCATGAAACCCACGGTCCTCATCGTCGATGACGAGAAGAACATCCGCGACGGTCTGCGGGCCGCGCTGGAGGACCGGTATGAGACTTTCGTTGCCAAGGACGCCGCAGAAGCGGCGCGCCTCATGCAGGATGTGCCGCCGGACGCAGTGTTGACGGATCTTCGCATGGCGGGCGAAGACGGGATGGCGGTCATCGACCGCGCGCTCAAACTGCCTAACCAGCCGGTCTGCATTATGATGACGGCTTATGGCGACGTGGATACCGCCGTGAAGGCGATGAGCCTGGGCGCGTATTGGTTTTTCCAGAAGCCGGTGGATCTCCGCCAGGTGGAACTGGTCCTTGATCGCGGGCTGAAGGCCCGCACCAGCGAGAAAGAAGTCGTCACGCTCAAAGCCCGCCTAGACCGCAAGTTTTCGCTGAGCGAGATCGTCGGTTCCTCCGCCGCTCTCCAGCGTTCGATCGAGCAGGTCCGTTCAGTCGCGTCGTCGAATGCGACCATCCTCCTGCTCGGTGAGACCGGTACCGGCAAGGAGCTCTTTGCCCAGATGATTCATCAGGCGAGCCAGCGCTCGAAAGGTCCTTTCATGGCGGTGCATTGTGCCGCGATTCCTGCCAACCTGCTCGAGTCCGAATTATTCGGACACGAAAAGGGTGCCTTCACTGGCGCGAACGAGCGGCGCGTGGGTCGCTTTGAATCGGCGGACGGCGGCACCCTCTTCCTGGATGAAATTGGGGAAATCGATGCCACCACCCAGATCAAGCTTCTGCGCTTTCTGGAGACCCGCTCCGTCGAGCGCCTAGGTTCGCATCGCCCGATCGGCCTGGACCTTCGTCTGGTCTGTGCGACTAACCGCGACCTTCTGCAGATGGTCAAGGAGGGTAAGTTCCGCGAGGATCTCTATTATCGACTGTCCGTCGTCCCGTTGCGCCTACCGCCCCTCCGCGAGCGTCAGGATGACGTCCCGCTCCTCCTTTCGCATTACCTCGAGCGCTTCGCGAAGGACAACTCGGTCGCCCCCGCCAAGCTTTCGCCGGAGGCGCTGGCCGTGCTCGTTCGCTATCCCTGGCCCGGTAATATTCGCGAGCTCCGTAACGCCTGCGAGAATCTCGCCGTCCTCCGTGCGGGTAAGGTGGTCGCCGCTGGCGACCTCGACCCGCGATTCACGCAGCTCTCCGCCACGACCATTGCGGTCTCCGCCCTGCCCTCTGCGGGAGGCAATATTCTTGATCGAGAGCAGAACGAGAAGCAGCTGTTGAAGCAGGCTTTAGCCGCCGCCGCGGGTAACCGCACGCGCGCCGCCGAGCTGATGGGGATTTCTCGTCGCACCCTCCACCGCAAACTTTTGCAATGGCCGGAACTCGATCCCGGGCCTGAGAACGCGTGAGGCTGCTCGCCTTCTTTCTTTCCTGCGTTGCATTACGCGCCGCGGATATCGTTGGCTCGGACTTATTGTCTGGCCCCGTCGCTCGTGGTCTCGATATGGCCGCAGGCAAGACGGCCGCCGATTTCGGCGGCACACTCCCTGGACGGCAGGCGTTCGTTGAAGGTCGTGCCTCGGCGGCGGTGCTCATGATGCGCGACCGTGAGGTCGCGCCAGTACCTGCCGGAAAGATGGGTGTCGCTGAATTCCGCCTCGCGAGTGCGGTGGTAGTGGTCGCTACGCATGGAACCAATCGTGCTGAATCTATCACGCTGGAAAATCTTTCGAATATATTCGCGCGTGATCCCCGGGCGCCTGCTCGTAATTGGAACGACATCAACCCTGCGGCACGCTCCGAGCTCATCACGCCAGCGGTCTGTTCGCCGGCGGGATCGATGGTGCTCGAGATTTTCCAGGGCATCGCCCTCGAGGGGCAGCCATTCCGCCAGGATGTACGGCAGCGCATCGAACCGGAACTGGCGGCCGATCTATTGGCGTCCCGCGCTGGGAGCGTTACGCTCATCCCGCGGCCTCCTTCTGGTCGGGGCAAGGTTCTCCAGGTTGCGGATGGCCGCCCCGGGAAGTCCTCCACCGCCTATAGTCCGGATGAGAATAACGTCTATAACGGCGACTACCCCCTTCAGGTCCCGCTTGTTCTTTATGTGCGACAGGATCGGCTAACCGAGCTCGCCCCGGCACTGCGGTGGCTCTTCTCTGATGAGTAGCTCAATGGTAGAGTACCACCTTGCCAAGGTGGCTGTTGCTGGTTCAAGTCCAGTCGCGCGCTCCACTTTAAAATGGAGCCAAAACCCGCCGAAACCCGGCGGGTTTTTCATATCCGGACCTAGGCCGCCGCCGGCAGAGTTACCGTGATCCGCAGGCCCTTCGGCTGGGCGGGCTCCACCGAGGCCGAGCCTCCGTGAAGTTCGGCTACCTGACGGACGATGCTTAGACCTAGGCCACTACCCCCTGCCCGGCGGGATTTGTCGGTCCGGTAAAAGCGATCGAAGAGTCTCGGCAGGTCTGCCGGGGTCACCCCTGCCCCGTCATCTTCCACGGTCAGCTCAACGCCGCTCGGGGTATCCCGGGTCGATACGATGAGGCGGCTCATGCCGGCGGCGTGTGCTAAGGCGTTATCAATCAGGTTCTGGACTAGCCGCCGGGCTTGGACCGGATCGGCGGCGCCCCCATCGGCGGCTTCCAACTTCAATTCCAGCTTCACCCCGGCGGCCTTACAGCGGGCCGCGAATTCTTCGGCGACTTCGCGGGCGGCGACATGGAGTGCGCCTGGCTCGCGGCGGACATCCTGGGAGGATTCCAGGCTGGCGAGGGCGAGTAGCCCTTCGACGAGGCCCTGCAGCCGGCCGACGGAGCTTACAATCTTCTGCGTGAAACGGGCACGGTCTTCGGTCGACATCGTTGCCTGGTCTTCGGCCAAGGTCTCAGCGAAGCCGCGGAGAATGGTCACGGGCGTCCGTAGGTCATGGGAGACGTTCGTGACGAATTCGCGTTCCATTGCTTGGAGGCGCTTCAGCGCCGTCACGTCCGCCAACACAAAGATCGCGGCGCCGTCGTCAAATGCTTCTGGGTCCGTACGCGCACCGGCGGCCTGAATCCAGACATCGGAAAGGGGCGCGCGGTTCAGGAGGATCATGGAGCGAGCGTCGCCTTCGTTGCGGACGCGGCGGACGAGCTCGATGAAGTCCGCGCTGCGGACGAGCGGGACGATTGAGCCGCCGGCATCTTCTTCGGAGAGGTTGAATAGGGCGGCCGCTGCTGGGTTGGCGAGGCGGAGCCGATCTTGGGCGTCGACGACGAGCACCGCGTCAGTGAGTGGCGCCAGCAGCGCTTCGATGCGCCGCGCCGCCCCGGCGCGGATTTCGTCTTCATTTGCTGCACGGCGTTCGATGGCGATGAAGAGTTCTTCTAGGCGTAGCTTACGCACCAGCCAGCCTTGCGGGCGCGGTGCGCCACCATCGGCGAGTAATGCGCGGCGCGCCCAACGTACATGGCTGGCAATCTCGGCGAGGTACCAGATGGCGGTGACGACGAGCGCGAGCAGGAGTAACCAGGGAAGCCAGGACATCTGCGGAGAATGCTGTCTGGCTCCGCCAGACGCGCGAGCGCAAAGCGGTTTAGCCGTTCACGCGGTAACCGACGCCGCGCACCGTATCGATTACGTCACCGGACGGGCCGAGCTTCTCGCGCAGGCGGCGGACGTGGGTGTCGACGGTGCGGGTCTCGAGGTCCGGCGAATAGTTCCAGACGTCGGCGAGGAGTTCCTCGCGCGACTGTACCCTACCCTTCCGCTCGAGGAGCAGTCGGAGTAACTTGAATTCGGTGGCGGTCAGTTCGACGATCTTCCCGGAGGCGGTCACTTCATGGCGTTCGATATCGAGCATCAGGGCACCGGCCGCGAGGCGGGTCGAAGGCTTGGCGGCTGCCGACTTCGCGCGGCGCAGAAGTGCCTGAGCGCGTAGCATCAGCTCGCGCGTATCAAAAGGCTTGGTCACATAATCGTCGGCGCCGGACTCGAGGCCCTTTACCTTGTCGATCGTTTCACTCTTGGCTGTGAGGAAGATTACCGGGGTATCCTGTAGGAGTGCGTCGGCGCGGACCATGCGCAGCAGCTGCACGCCCGTGAGTTCGGGCATCATGACGTCGAGGATGATCAGGTCCGGACGGAAGTCGCGGGCGAGGCCGATGGCGCGAAGCGGGTCGTTGAGCGTGCGGATGGCATAGCCGGCTTGCTTGAACTTGTAGTCCAATAGTTCCGTCACGTCGGACTCATCGTCGACGATCAGGATGCGTTTGAGGTGTTCGGCGTCCATGGGTGCGTCATTACTTAAAGGCGCCGCCACCGAAGAGCCAGAGCTAGGTGACAATCGTGACAAATGTGTGACGGAGTTAATTTCAAACACAAGTCTATCACTATTAGTTACTTATGGATATTAGAAACACGAACGTCACACTAGACGGCTGCAATCTTTACAATTCGGGTGTTCCACGTGGAACACCGCCCTTCTCTCCCCTGCCCTCCACAACTACTTAGCCCGGAAAAGAACCATCAGCAAAGAAATGTCCGCAGGGTTGACTCCACTGATCCGGCTAGCCTGGCCCAGAGTTTTGGGCTGAATGGCTTGGAGCTTCTGGCGGGCTTCGATCCGCAAGCCGTAGGCTTTTAAGAAATCAAAGCCTTCAGGCACCTTAAAGGAGTCTAAATCGTGCAGCTTACGGGCGTTGCGCGTTTCGCGCTCCAGATAGCCACGGTATTTGACCCGGTACATGACTTCAGCCTGAACTTCAGCGGCTTCGGCTAAGAATGTCGGAGGCAGGTCCTTGGGGGTTGATTCCCAGTGACGACGGATGACATCGCCGGCAATCCCGCCCGGGATGGCTAATTTTTCCAAGTATTCGATCCAATGAGCGACTTTCTCAGCCTTGGCCTGGATGCGGCCTAGGCGTTCCGGCGGGACTAAGCCGAACTCGGCGATTTTGTCCTTAAGGCGGAGTTCGGCGCTGCCATGGTTGAATAAAAGGCGGAATTCAGCCCGGCTGGTAAACATCCGGTAAGGCTCCTGGGTGCCTTTGGTTACCAAATCATCGATCAGGACTCCGATATAGGCTTCGTCGCGGCCAATGACCATGGGGGTCTGACCTTTGACCTTACAGGCAGCATTGACCCCGGCGACTAGGCCTTGGGCGCCGGCTTCCTCATAACCAGAGGTCCCATTGATCTGGCCGGCAAAGAACAAGCCTTCGACCTTTTTGGACTCCAAAGTGGGGTAGAGCTGGGTAGGGGGGGCGAAATCATATTCCACGGCATAGGCCGGGCGGAGCATGACAGCTTTCTCTAGTCCTGGGACTGAGGCCAGCATCTGCAGCTGGACCGTAAAGGGCAGGGAGGTCGAAAGACCGTTGATATACCATTCGTCGGTATTGCGGCCTTCGGGTTCGAGGTAGAGCTTGTGGGTGTCCTTATCCGAGAACTTCACGAACTTGTCCTCGATGGACGGGCAGTAGCGCGGGCCGACCCCAGTGATTTCGCCACCAAAGAGAGGAGAGAGGTGGAGATTCTCCTGGACGATCTTGCCAGTGGCACTGGTCGCCTCGGTCATCCAGCAGGATACCTGGTCGCTTCCAGGAGTCCATCCAGGGAGGCGTTCGCCGGCTTGTTCCACGTGGAACAAATCAGTCTGCTGGCGGGTATCATGGAAGGCAAAAAGGGTGGGGGAGGCGTCGCCCGGCTGCTCCTCACATTTGCTAAAATCGATGGACGAACCCAGGATGCGCGGAGGCGTGCCTGTCTTGAGTCTTTGGAGTTCGATTCCAGCCTCTAAGAAACTGGCTGACAAGGACTTAGCACTAAAATCACCTAAGCGACCGCCCTCGGTTTTATTCGCCCCGATGTGCATCAGGCCGCGTAAGAAAGTGCCGGTGGTGACGACCACGGTTTTGGCGTGGAAGTCGAGATCGAGGTTGGTCTGCACCCCGACCACGGCGCCGTTTTTAAAGATGAGCCCGGTGACCTGGGACTGGAAGATCGTCAGGCCGTCTTGGAGTTCGCAGAGGTGCTTCATCCGGAACTGGTAGGCCTTCTTATCGCACTGGGCGCGGGGGGCCTGGACGGCTGGGCCCTTGGAAGAGTTGAGGAGGCGGAACTGGATTCCAGTGACGTCGGCGGTCAGGCCCATCTCGCCCCCGAGGGCGTCGATCTCCCGGACGATGTGGCCCTTGGCCTGCCCCCCGATGGCGGGGTTACAGCTCATCTGGGCGATGGTGTCCACGTTGCCCGTCAGGAGTAGGACATCCACGCCCATGCGGGCGGCGGCCAGGGCGGCTTCCACGCCGGCATGGCCGGCCCCGCAGACGATGACGTCATAGGGGCGGTCAGGCCCGAGGCGGATTTGTTTGTGAGGTCGCATAGGCGCTCCCTCACCGGAGGGAATCACTTACCTATGCAGAAGGAAGCAAAGAGCTTGTCCAGCATGCGCTCATTATCGATGCGACCCACGATTTCCCCTAGGGCGTCCAGGGCGACCCGGCCTTGGGCGGCCGCGAGCTCGGTCTGGATGGGGGCCTTGAGGTGGCCGGCAGCTTCAGAAAGGGCGGTTGCCGCCCGGGCAAGGGCCTCGGCATGGCGGACGCTGACCACGAGGTCTTCGGCCCCCGGGGCGATCTCTTTGGCGATGAGGAAGTCGCCGAGCTTGGCGCGGAGGCCTTCGGCGTCACGACCGTCCAGGAGGCAGGCGGAAAGCTTCGCGATGTGCGGAAGGAAATCTTTCTGCGCGCGATGCGCGGGCAGGTCCGACTTATTGGCGATGACGAGCGTACGCGCGGGGTCGAGCAGCGCGACGAGATCCGCGGGCAGGGCAGGTGGCTCCGTCGAAGCATCGACGACGAGGAGAAGGAGATGTGCGCCGCGCGCCTGCTCGAGCGAGCGGGCCATGCCGAGGTTCTCGAGCGTCGAGCCGCCGTCGCGCAAACCGGCGGTGTCGATCGCCGTGACGGCGAGGGGTAGGCCCGCGACGGGGGCTTCGAGGTAATCGCGCGTCGTCCCGGCCTCGGGGCTCACGATCGCGCGGTCGGCGCCGGCGAGCGCGTTGAGCAGGCTCGACTTGCCGGCGTTGGGCGCGCCGACGACGGCGACGCGCAGACCGCCGCGGAGGGCGCCGTCATGCTTCGCGGTGCGGGCGTATCCAGAAAGTTCTGACGCAATTTCAATCAAGCGGGCCGCAGGTCCACGCGGGTCTTCTGGCGGCAGGTCTTCCTCGGGGAAATCGATATGCGCCTCGAGTTCGGCGAGGATTTGCAGCGTGCGGTCGGTCCAGCGGGCGACATGTCGACCGAGTTCGCCGGCGAGCATGCGGCGGGCGGAGGCGAGCGCGCGCTCCGAGCTGGCGTGAATCAGGTCGGCGACGGCCTCGGCTTGCGTGAGGTCGATGCGGCCGGCGAGGTAGGAGCGGCGCGTGAACTCGCCGGGTTCGGCGATTCGGCCGCCGCGCGCGAGGCAGTCTTCGGTGAGGCGGCGTACGATCAGCGGATTGCCGTGGCAGGTAATCTCGAGCGAGTCGTTGCTGGTGAAGGAGCGGCTGGCATGCCAAAGCACAGCGACGACTTGGTCGATGGCTTCACCGTCTTGGTTGCGCCAGATGCCGAGCGTCGAAGTCTTTTCGGAGAGCGGGGTCTTGCGGGCGAGGGCGGCAGTCGCGATGGCTGAGGCTAGCGGTCCGTCCACGCGCACAATTGCCAAGGCCGAGCGGCCGGCGGGTGTCGCGGCGGCGACGATGGTCTCGGAGGCGGACATAGGAGGGCGTGAGCTAAGGCCATCCCAAGGGGCGACGGGAGGGGAGGCAAGCGGTGTCATACATCCGCAAAAAGGCTGGAAGGGAAGGGCAGGCCTGACACAGTCCGCCCGAGACACTCCCGTGGAAAATCATCGCTTCCTTCTTCCTGATTCGGCCCGCCAGATCGCCGCGGCCCATGGCACCCCTTGCTTTGTTTATGATCAGGCCACCCTTGAGGCCCAGGCTGACGCCATGCTGGCCTTCCCGAATGCCTTCGGCTTGACGGTCCGTTTCGCCATGAAGGCTTGCCCGAATGCCTCGGTCTTAAAGGTCTTCGCGAACAAGGGCCTCCATTTCGATGCCAGCTCGGGCTGGGAAGTCCGCCGCGCCATGCTTGCGGGAGTCCCGGCTGACCACCTCTCGCTCTCCTCTCAGGAGCTCCCGGAGGATTTCCCCTCTCTCCTTATTAAGGGAGTGCACATCAACGCCTGCTCCCTCTTGCAGCTCGAACGGGTTGGCAAGGCCCTCCCCGGCCATGAGGTCGGTCTGCGCTTCAACCCCGGCCGCGGGTCGGGCGGTACGGGCAAGACCAACGTCGGCGGCCCGGACTCCTCCTTTGGTATCTGGCACGAGTGGGCGGATCAGGCTCAGTCTATCGTGAAGCAGTACGGCCTTAAGGTTGTCCGCATCCACACCCACATTGGTTCTGGCAGCGACCCGGTCGTCTGGCAGGAAGTCTCCGCGGCCAGCCTCGCGCTCGTCAGCCGTTTCCCGACCGTGCACACCCTCAACCTCGGCGGCGGCTACAAGGTCGCCCGCGTCGCGTCGGAGAAGGGTACCGACCCGCAGGTCGTCGGCGCACCCGTCAAGGTCGCCTTCGAGAAGTTCGCCGTCGCCGACGGACGTAAGCTGCACCTCGAGATCGAGCCAGGAACGTTCCTCGTCGCCAACGCGGGCGCCGTCCTTTCCCGCGTCCAGGACATTGTCTCCACGGGTGCCCGTGAATTCCTCAAGCTCGACTCCGGTATGACCGAGATCTTGCGTCCATCCCTCTACGGCTCGCAACACCCCGTGCATCTTTACCCGGAGAAGGCCACCGGGGCCGCGCGGGATTACGTCATCGTCGGACACTGTTGCGAATCGGGTGACTTGATCAGCTGCGCGCCTGGCGAACCCGAGACGCTCGCCACCCGCAAGCTACCTGAAGCCTTCGCTGGTGATCTCTGCGTCATCGGCGGAGCGGGCGCCTATTGCGCCGGCATGAGCACGAAGAACTACAACTCCTTCCCCGAGGCGCCGGAAGTCCTCCTGCGCCGTGATGGCAAATTCTCGCTAATCCGCCGCCGCCAGTCGCTTGAGCAGATCTTGCAGAACGAGCAGCCGGCTGAAGGTCTCTGATCGTGCCCATTCTTTCGCCAGCCTTGGGCGTCACGGTGCCCGACTCGCCGCACGCGACCGTCATCTGCCTGCCGACGCTCGCCGACGTCGAGAGCTACGAGCGTAAGGAAGAGCGCGTCTGGAAACTCCTCCACGCTGGCTACCCCCGCTTTGTGCGCAACGCGCTCGTCACGCGCGCCGCCCGCGAAGCCGCTAGTGGACTCGGACGAACGGGCGAACTCTTCCCGCTGGTCTCCGAGGCAGCCGCCCGACGCCTCGCCGATCACGCCGGCGTCACGCTCACGTCCGTTGATCACGTAGGCGATTGGTGTCTGGTCACGACGCCCGCCGGAGATGCCGCGCTACGACTCGCGAAGATGGTGCAGCACACGGGCACACTCATCTCTTCTCGCCAGGCGGAAGCCTGGCTCGCTCGCTCGGCGCCGACCGATGGCTCCGCTGCCTTGCGCACAATCCGTACAGCGTTATCTCCGCTCCTCTCCGGGGTGTCGGTCGATGACATCTTCATCGCCACCTCCGGCATGAACGCCGTCGACGCGGCCATCGCCGCAGTCGACACCGTGCAGCGTCCGCGGGGACGCTCCGCCTGGATTCAGCTCGGCTGGCTTTACGTTGATTCAACCCGTCTCTTGGAGAAGGCACGTGACGCGAAGCACCATTTCATCTCCGACGTCCGCGACCTTGCCTCCGTCGAGCGCCTCTTGGCCGCGGGCGACATCGCCGGCGTCTTCACCGAAGTCCCGAACAACCCCCAGCTTGAGACCGCCGATATCCCGGCGCTGCGCGACCTCTGCGATAAGCACGGGGCGAAACTTCTCCTGGATCCAAGTAGCGTCGGCCTCGCCTCCGTCGACGTCCTACCTTTCGCCGATATCGTGGTCTCGAGCCTGACGAAATACGCCGGCTCCGAAGGCGATATCATGGCGGGAGTGCTGGCCGTGCATCCATCTCGGGCTGACGCCACGGACCTACTCGCCTTGGTGCGTCGTCGGCTCGAGCCGCTGCACGCCCTAGACCTCGACGTCCTTGCGCAGCAAGTGGGTCGCATGGAAGAAGTCACACGCCGCCTTTCCACGACCGCCGCGGAAATCGCTCGGCGCCTCGCCGCGCATCCGGCCGTCGCGCGCGTTCGCACGGCTGATCAGGGCCCGACCGCCGCCGCCTATCGTTCTCTGCTCCGTCCTGGCGCTGGCGCTGGCGCGCTCATCACCTTGGAACTGCGCGGCGACATGCGTCGCGTCTATGATCGCCTCGGCGTCGCCAAGGGTCCGAGCTTCGGGCTGCGCTACACTCTGGCTGCACCGTTCCTTTGGCTCGCGCATTTCGAGGAAGTCACGACCGAGCAGGGGAGGGCACATATCCGCGCCGCCGGCCTCGACCCCGACCTCCTCCGTATCTCCGTCGGGCTCGAGCCGGTCGAAGATATCTGGGCGGCATTCGAGCACGCCCTCGCCAAATAAAAGACCCGCCTTGCGGCGGGTCGGTCATCTTCAGTTAGAAGACCTGGTCGGGCTCGATGGCTCGTCGTCCGCGTCGTCCTCATCGTCCTCCGCTTTGGTGACGGTTTTCTTCGCCGCACCCTTCTTGGCTGTCCGGGCCTTGAGCATACGTTCGCGGAAGGCGGCCCGCTCTTTCTCCTGTATGGCCGGCGCACCTTCGTCGACCTTCGCGAGAGCGGCGTCGAAGATCTTGCGGTAGGTCATCTCGGAGTCGGTCGAACGCTTACGTGCGACCTTGTATTCGGCATAGGCCTTATTGGTGAGCGCCCGATCTGCCTTGGCCTGCTGTTCGGCCGACATGACCTCCGGCATGTCGTTCGCCGCCTTGCGGGCGGCGACAAGCCGGGAGTGCTCCGGATCGGCGGTCTGGCCTTCGTCCTTGGCGGGGGCGGCGGCGAGTTGGGCGTGGAGGCCGACGGCGAGGAGCGCGGCGGCCAGGGTGGTTTTGATGGTTATCATGGTGTTGGGTGGGAACGGGCTTGAAGGAAGGGGGTCGTCATCGGACAATTCAAGTCCCTCGCCCTGAGGTTCACCCCATGAGTTCAATCCCTCGCTTCCTTCTGGGAGTTCTCTTGCTGTTCCCGCTCGCGTTGTTGGCTCAAGGTAAGAAGCGCCCAGACCAGCCGCTGGAGATGTCCCGGCTGCCCGCGGTACCGACGATGCCCGACGCCTTCCCGCAGGTCGTGGGCACCCAGGTTTTCGGACCAGCCTATAAGTTCACCAAGGACGAGGCGGTGCTCGAGGCCGCCAAGGGTATCAGCGCGATGGGCTCGCGGATCCTCAAGATCAACGCGGTCTCCGGCCAGCAGTTGACTCCTTATATTGCGATGCCTTTCACGCACTACGTGCTGTGGTACCGTTCCACGAATGATTGGACGAAGGGCTTCACGCCTGAGCTCAAGCGTCGCGAATACAACGCCGTCTATCTTTTTACCAAGGACCTGCTCACGCGTTACGATACGGCGGGCAAGACCTTCTTCCTCGGCCACTGGGAAGGGGACTGGTATCTCCTGCCCGACAAGGACGTGAAGAAGGATGCCTCGCCCGAGCTCATCGCGGCGATGATCGAGTGGCTCAATATCCGCCAGAAGGCCGTTGATGATGCCCGGGCCGAAGTGTCCTACGCGAAGTGCCGCGTCTATACCTACACCGAGGTCAACCGCGTCCGCGACGCGATGAAGGACGGGCGTAAGCGTCTCGTGAACGCGGTGCTACCCAAGGCCAACGTCGATTTTGTCTCCTACTCCGCCTACGACTGTCAGCTACTCCCGGTGGAAGAGATCCGGGCCACGCTGGACTACGTCAACGCCCAGCTCCCCGCCAAGGCCGGCCTCCCTGCGAAGCGGGTCTTCATCGGCGAGTGTGGGTTGTCTTGGAAGGCGTGCGGCGGCGACGGAGTAAAGCACGACCAGCGTAACCGCGAGATCCTCGCTAAGTTCATGACTTGGAAGCCAGCGATGACTTTGTTTTGGCAGTACTATAACAATGAGGTCATCGACGGCGAACAGGTGGGTTTCTGGCTCGTCGATAATAAGAACAACAAGACGCCTCTTCATGCGACGTTGACCGAACTCTTCGTCGCGCAGGAAGAAGCGGCCAGGGAGATGCGTAACCGCACGCGCCGCCTGCCCAGTTACGAAGAGATCGCGGCTTTCAGCGAGAACTGGCTCAATGTCCGCGCGCCGCGCTGAGCGACTCCGCGCTTGAGCCTGCCCGCTTCCTGACGACATTCTACTCATGCGCAATAAGCTGCTCATCGAGGCCGTCGGGACTTTCTTCCTCTGCCTAGCCGCTTTGGTCTCGTCCAACGCGCTCCCGGTCGCTGCTTTGCTTTGCGCGTTGATCTACATGGGCGCACCGGTCTCGCTCGCCCATTATAATCCCGCCGTCTCGCTTGCGTTCCGCCTGCGTGGCCGTTCCAGCACCCGCGCCCTCTGGTCTTACATCGCCGTACAGCTAGCGGCGGCCGTTCTTGCGGCGATGGCGGCTGGCACCCTCCTCGGCCATGATTCGGAACACGCCAGGGGAGCGATCGATGCCTTGAGCGAGTCGGCTTTCGTCGGTTTCGGCGTGAGCGCGCTGGTCGAGTTGCTCTGCACCTTCGCGCTGGTCTTCACCATCTTGATGGTAGGAACCTCCCGTCTCACGGCTGGCAATAGTTACTACGGCCTCGCCATCGCGGTGGCCGTTCTGGGCCTCTCGGGAACGTTCGGGGATTTCAGCCCGACCATGAACCCGGCCGTCTCGCTGGCTTCCTCGCTGCTCGGACTCTTCTCCGCGATCTTCGACGGCTTGTTCGGTACCAAGACTTTCGTCACGGAAACCCTCTTCTTGGCCAAGGTCGCCCCGCGCGTATTGGCGGAGGTCGCCGTCCAGTTTGTCGGAGCGGCCTTGGCGGCTTGGTTCTTCCGACTGCTTTTCCCTGAAGACCGGTAAATTCCGACAGGATGGCTTGAATCGGCCCAGTCGCCCATCAAGGTGAGGGCATGGAACAAGCTACCAAGCCGGTCATCAGCAAGATACATGCAATTTACGGAGGACATGCCCTTCTCACGCTTATTGTACTAGTGATTCTTACGGTAGTTATCGCTGGGCCTAAGCCAGTCCTCCAGCGCATCACCGCCATCCTGGTAGACATCAACATCGTCATCGGGCTAATTGCTCTGTTTGTATCTCATAAGGCCATCTCGGCTCTACATCCCATCGTAGCGCTCTCAGCGGTGGCACTTTTGCACATTGCGGCCAAGTCGGACAAGAAGTCCAAGGTGCTCATCTGCTATTCCATCGCATTGCTGCTCTTGGTGGTCGCTTGGGCGATTAATGCCGATTGGGGCCCGGCTTTCCTTAAAGGGCATTTTATCTTACCTGCATTTTAAAACAGGACGATCTTGACACGGTCAGGTTACGACGGCCCGGACATTGTCCGGGCCGTTTGACTTCCCATTGACCCGAGGCTTGTTGGGGAGACACTCCCCGGACACGTCTGATGTATCGCCTCGCCCTCAACATGCTCTTCGGAGACCGCGCCAAGCTCGCGATGCTCCTGTGCGGGCTGGCGTTCTCGGCGTTACTGATGGCCCAGCAAAGCTCGGTCTTTTTCGGGATCATGAGTTGGACCTACACGCCGATGGTCAACATCCGCGCGCAGGTCTGGGTGAGCGATCCGATGGTCGAGCAGGTCAATGACGCCAAGCCGCTCCGCGATACGGACCTCGGTCGCGTGCGCTCCGTCGACGGGGTCGCCTGGGCTGCGCCGCTCCACACTTCCTTCGTCCAGGCACGCATGCAGGATGGCAACTTCAAGCTGATCACGCTCGTCGGCATCGACGCCGACACCTTTGCGGGGGCACCAGCTGTGCTCACGCAAGGGCGCATCGAGGACCTTCGCCTCCCTGATACGGTCATCGTCGATGAATGGGGCGCCGCGCTGATGGGTCGCATGACCGTCGGGCCGGACGGCAAGCCTCGCTCCGTGCCCCTTAAGGTCGGCGACACTTTCGAAATCAACGACATCCAAGCCCGCATCGTCGGTATTTGCAAAGTGAAGCGCGCCTTCACCGGTGGTCCTTTCGTCTACACGACTTATGATCGCGCCAAGGGCTACACCCTCGGCGCTCGGCGCACGCTCAGCTTCATGCTCGTCGAGCCGCAGAAGGGCGTCACGCCGGCAGAGCTCTGTGACCGCATCGAACGCGACACGGGCCTCAAGGCCTGGACGTCCGACACGGTGATCTGGAGCTGGGGCGAGCGCAGCTTGGCGCGCAATACCTTCTGGTGGTTCTGGACGAATACGGGCATTCCGTTCTCGTTCGGCACGGCGGTCCTGCTCGGCCTGTTCGTCGGTATCGCGGTCTCGGGGCAGACGTTCTATTCCTTTGTGCTCGAGAACCTGAAATACTTCGCGGCCATCAAGGCGATGGGCGCGGGTATGGGCGTCATCGCTCGCATGCTTTTCGTGCAGGCCTTCACCGCCGGGCTCATCGGCTTCGGCCTCGGCGCGGGCATGGCGCAGGGTATCGGCCGTGCGATGATTGAGAAGGGCATGCCGCCCTTTGTGATGTACCCGCAGATCCTCTGGGCGACGTTCGCCCTCGTGCTCGGTATTAGTTTCGTCTCCGCCATCATCGGCATCATCAAGGTATCGCGCGTCGATGCCGCCTCCGTCTTCCGCGGATGAGCCATCAAGCCCACACTATTGCGGTCCGGGCCTCCGGCGTGGATATGTTCTTCGGCACTCCGGACAACCAGGTCGTCGCGCTCAAGCAGGCCGACTTCGAAGCTCGCCGCGGTGAACTCATCATGCTCGTCGGTCCGTCCGGCTGCGGGAAGACGACGCTCCTTTCCGTCATCGCGGGCACGCTCACGCCGCAGGCCGGCACGGTCGAGGTCTTCGGCCAGCGCCTGGATGGCCTTGGCCAGGAAGAGCTCACGGCGTTCCGTCGCGAGCACCTCGGCTTCGTCTTCCAGTCGTTCAACCTCATCCCCACGCTCTCCGTCGCGGAGAACGTGATGATCCCGCTCCTCATCCAAGGCCGTCCTTACGATGAAGCCCATGACCGTGCCGTCGCCATCATCGATAAGGTGGGCCTCAAGGGCCGCGAGGAAGGCCGCCCCAATGCGCTCTCCGGCGGCCAGCAGCAGCGAGTCGCCATCGCCCGCGCGCTTGTCCACGAGCCGCCGCTCCTGATCTGCGATGAACCGACCTCGGCCCTCGATAAGGACACCGGCGGCCACATCATGCAGCTGGTCCGAGATCTTTCCCGTTCGCCTGAACGCTGCGTGGTCGTCGTCACGCACGATCATCGTATCTTCCGCTTCGCCGACCGCATCGCGGAGATGGAAGACGGCCGCATCAGCCGCGTGGTCGACGACCCGAAGCTCCTCGACACCACCCATCTCTAACCACCCCTATGTTCAAGAAACGCATTCTGCTCTTCGTCCTCGCCCTCGCCGGCGCGGTCGCCGCCCTGCAGCTCACTCAAGGCACGGCCAACGAGACACCGATCAAGCCGCCGCCCTACGAGCCGGCCACACGCGATAAGGACGGCCTCATCGCCGCCGCCGGACTCATCGAAGCCGCGGCCGAGAATACGCTCCTCGGTTCCCCCACGTCCGGCACGGTCGCTAAGGTCCACGTAAAAGTCTGGGACAAAGTGAAGGCTGGCGATCCGATCCTGACTCTCGACGAACGTGACCTCCGCGCCCAGCACGCCGTGCAGAAGGCCGCGGTCTCCGCCGCTGAAGCCAGCGCCGAGCGGGCTGAAGACGCCGCCCGTCGCTGGACTGGCATCAAGGACACCGGCGCGGTTTCCGCATCCGAACTCCTTTCTTACCAGATGGCTGCCAAGGAGGCGAAGGCGAAGCTCGCCCTCGCTAAAGCCCAGCTCGACCAGACGGCGGTACTGCTCGACCGGCTGGTACTTCGCTCTCCCATCGACGCGACGGTGCTCCAGGTCGGCGTACGTGTCGGCGAATTCGTGGCGGCTGGCGCCAAGGCCCCCGTCGTCCTCGGCGACATCACCCGCTTGCAGATCCGTTGCGACGTCGACGAACAGTTGGCCACGCGCATGCGCGAAGGTCTGCCCGCCAAGGGCTTTCTGAAGGGCGAGAGCGCCCTCGCCGGCGGCAAGGACCGGTCCATCGCCTTGAAGTTCGTCCGCATCGAACCGTTCGTCATCCCGAAGACTTCGCTCACGGGCGCGAGCATCGAGCGCGTCGACACCCGCGTGCTGCAGGTGATCTACCAGTTTGACCGCCCCGCGGGTCGCGCCCTCTTCGTCGGCCAGCAGATGGACGTCTATATCGACGCCTCCCAAAATGCCCCGGGTAAATAAGACGTTCCTTCTTGCGGCGCTGGTCCTCGCTGGTTGCGCCCATGATCCGATGGCGAAGCCGAAGGGCCCCGCTATGCCGGGTGCGTTCTCGCAGGCTGGTGCCGTCGCTGACGCGAAGTGGGCGGAGGCTTTCGGAGACTCGGCCTTGCTCGAACTCATTGCGCAGGCACGCAAGAACAGCCCGGACCTGGCCATCGCCCGCGCGCGCCAGCGTGAAGCGACGGCCTTACTTGCCTCGGCCAATGCCGGCAATCAACCCGCCGTTTCCGTTGGTGCCGGCCTTGAATCTTCCCGCATCTCGCTTGAGACCGGTCGCGTGCCGCTCGGCGTTGGTATCCCGCGTCGCACCGACGTCGGCGCCGCCGGCGTGAAGGCCTCCTGGGAACTCGATCTCTGGGGCCGCGAGGCTGCCAAGTCCAAGGCTGCCGAGGCCGATTTGCGGGCGGCCAAGTTCACCACTGAACAAGCGGATCTCGCGCTCTCGGCCGAAGTCGCCCGTCTGTGGTTCGCCGTTCGCGGCGCACGCGAGCAGCTCGCCTTCCTTACAGCCGAACTCGCCACGCGCCTGCGTGAGATGGAGATCATCCAGCAGACCGTTGTCGCGGGATTGCTCGATTCCGATCCGCTTTCCTCCGCGCGTCTCGCCGCCGCCCAAGCCAAAGTCGACGAAGGCCTCGGTCGCCGCCGTCTCGCTGCCGTCGAGAACGCACTCCGCGCTCTGATCGGTTCCGCCCCTGGCGTCCAACTTCCTGTAGCGAAGGGCTCTGCCGCAATGCCGGCCTTCGGTGCTGGCGTGCCCTCCGAGCTCTTGCTTCGTCGCCCAGACCTCGCTGTAGCTGCCGAGCGGATCGACGCCGCGCTCGCGCGCGAAGGCGCCGCCATCGCGGATTTCTATCCTTCCGTGACCCTCAATGGCCAAGCCGGTTGGCAGGCCGATCCCGCTTCGCGTGTCGGCCGGGGGTCGTCGAGTTTCTGGTCACTAACGCCCTCGGTTGATCTCCCAGTCTTTGATGCTGGCCGCCGCGAAGCTAACCTCGAGGTCGCGCGCGCGCGCATCGACGGCTCTGGTGCCGAATGGACCAAGGCGGTGCTCGGAGCCTTCCGCGAGGTCGAGGACGCGCTGGCCGATTTACGCGAGCTTGCCATGCAGGAAGAGTTGACCGCTCGGGTGCTCACCGCGGTGCGCGTCCGACTCACCAACGCCGAGGCCCGCCGTAAGGCCGGCCTCGCGAATGAGAACGAAATCCTGATTGCGCGCCGAGACGAAGCCACGGCGGCGCGCACGCTCTCGATGGTTGTCTGGGAGCGCCGGCAGGTCGCGGTCCGCCTCGCCGCCGCCACGGGCGGCGGTTGGTCCGCGAAGTAACGCGCCAAAGAAAAAGGGCGTCCTTGCGGACGCCTTTTCTTTTACCATCAAGGCGCT
>JBEEKW010000022.1:0-28715 GCA_041168485.1 Verrucomicrobiota bacterium | reverse complement strand
GCCCTCGACGCCCCGGAGTCCGCCCTCGATTTCCCGATCATCTACGCTTCCGGCCGCGAAGGCTGGGGCACCCTCGACCGCGCCAAGACCGTGGAAGGCAAGCGCCCGACGGACCTGATGGACCTCTTCTACACCATCGTCGACAAAATCCCCGAGCCCTACGCCGAAGGTTCCTCCCGTGGCGCCGCCGCCGGCTTCAAGTCCCGCGCCGAGGCCCTCGCCAATCCTCTCCAGATCATGGTAACCGCCATGCTTTACTCCGACTACGTCGGCCGTATCGCCGTCGGACGCGTCACCGCTGGTAAGATCGCTCCTGGTATGCCTGTCATGATGGTCACCCGCGCGGGTGAGCAGTTTAAGCAGCGCGTCCTCGAAGTCGAAGTCTTTGAAGCCCTCGGACGCGTCAAGTCCCAGGAAGTCTCCGCCGGCGACATCTGCGCCGTTATCGGCCTCGACCACGTCGAGATCGGTGCGACCATCACCGACATCGAAGACCCCCGTCCGATGACTCCGGTCAGCGTCGACGAGCCCACCGTGACCATGGCTTTCCGCGTCAATGACTCGCCCTTCGCTGGTCGCGACGGCAAGTTCGTCACCGGCCGTCAGGTCGGCGAGCGCCTCATCAAGGAACTCGAAAAGAATGTCGCCCTCCGCGTCGACCGCGAAGTCGGTGCCGACTCCTGGAAGGTCTCTGGCCGTGGCCTGATGCACCTCGGCGTGCTCATCGAAACGATGCGCCGCGAAGGTTATGAACTCTCCGTAGGTAAGCCCACCGTTATCATGAAGCAGATCGACGGCGTCGAGTGCGAGCCTGTCGAAACCCTCGCGGTCGATTGCCCGGAAGCTTCCCAGAGCGACGTGATGTCCCTCGTCCTCGGTCGTCGTGGCGAACTCCGCTCCATGGACGCCAAGGCCGGCACCAGCGGCTGGATCCACATGGAATTCAAGGTTCCTTCTCGCGCCCTCTTCGGTCTGCGCACCCTGATGCTCACCACCACCCGTGGCGAAGCCGTCATGTACCACAATCTCCTTGGTTATGAGCCGGTCCGCGGCGAAGCCCCTCACCGCGCCGCTGGCGTGATGATTGGTGGAGAAGGAGGCGCCGTCACGGCCTACTCCCTCGACCGTCTGTATGACCGTGGTGACTTCTTCGTGAAGCCGACCGACGAGATCTACATGGGTCAGATTGTGGGCGAGCATTGCAAGGATAACGACCTCGAGATTAATCTCGTCATCAACAAGAAGCTCTCGAACGTGCGTGCTTCCGGTTCCGACGACGCGGCCAAGATCAAGCCGATGCGCCAGATGTCCCTCGAAGCCTGCCTCGAATACATCGAGTCTGACGAGATGGTCGAAATCACCCCGAACTTCATCCGCATGCGCAAGCGTTACCTCACGGAAAACGAGCGCAAGCGCTTCGACAAGTAAGCTAGCCCGCGAGGGTCAGTTGAAACCGATGACCGCCATCCGCAAGGATGGCGGTTTTCATTTGCCACCTTGCCGAGGGGAGCCGCGCCGCGACTTTCTCCGGCCATTCCACGACCACGTTCCAAGGCGGCTTCGCCAAGTCCCAGATCAGGAGGTCATCGAAGGCTTCCGGACGCGTCAGCCGATAGGCGTCGACGTGGAAAATCTGGCGCTTGCCGTCGTAGACGTTGAGCAGGGCGAAGGAGGGACTGGTGATATCGCCAGTCACGCCTAGGCCGCGGACCAGGCCGCGCACGAAGGTCGTCTTCCCCGCGCCGAGGTCGCCTTCGAGCGCGAGCACGGTATCCGGCGGCAATAGCGCCGCGAACGCTTCCGCCGCCCGCTCGGTCTCTTCGCCCGAACGGGTGACGAGTCCGGCGGTCCAGGTCGCGAGTGCGGCGGGAGAGCCCATGGCCGCAGTCTTTGGTTTTAGGTCGTCTATGCAAGTGTGCTTACGCCACCCGCATCTGGAGGCCTAGCATGTTTAGCTCTGGGGGACGAATGCGGTGTCAGTTCGAAACGAATTGGCACGTTGGGCGAAAATATGAGAATAATAGGTAACTAATGAGCTTCGAATTATTGAAACCTAGAAAGAGTCCCGCCGTGAAGGGCGAAAACTTCGCCACGTCAGCGATTAAATTAGGCGATATGCCGCACGCCGAAACGCTCCTCATAAATCTGCATGCCTGGTCCGAACGGGAGATCGAGATGCATTGGAAAAATGAAATCAAAGAATGCCTGAGTGGAGAACGGGAGAAAGGCTGTATCGTCACTGGTTTGGCAAAGAAAAATGGCCTCATCTATCCATCGGAGTGGTGGCTAATTTACCCAAGGAATGGGGCTTTTTATTTCCAATATCAATTGATGGTCGATCAGAGTCCGATGAGCTGGGGGGGCTCCGAGCACATGGTGGAAAAATGTGCCTGAATATGAGGATGGCCCCTCGACATGGGTTGTTTCAAAGGATGACCTGCATGATTGGAATGACGGCAGGGGTGAGGCTATCTGATGACCAAAAAACAAAAGACCCGGCCGTGTGGCCGGGTCCGGGGAGCGCCTGGCGCGTCGCTTACGAGACGATGCCGAGGGGCTTGATGGTCTTCCAGCCGCCGCGGGTGAAGTCGGGACACTGGATCGGCATGCTGCCGTCCTTCACGGAGCGGGCGGAGAGCTCGAGGATCGCCGACCAGTCGGCCGCGTCGTAGACGGTCATGTCCGGGGTGATGCCCTGGCGTAGGCAGTCCAGCATGCGGTAGTTCATGATGAAATCCATGCCGCCGTGGCCGCCGACCTTCTTGCCGAGTTCGCCGATCTTCTTGATGAGCGGGTGCTGGTTCTCCTTCATGAACTTGGTCAGCTTCTCCTTCTCGTAGGTCCATTCGTGGCTGCTGTGCTTGACCTTGGGGTCGAGGATGGGGTGCTTATTGTCCGCATCGACGGCGAGGCGGGCGGGGTAGCCGAAGAACGTGGCCTGGGTGCCGCACAGGGCGTTGATGCGCGAATAGGGTCGGGGGCTCACGACGTCGTGCTGGATCATGATGGTGCGTCCGAGCTGCGTCTTGATGATCGAGGTGTTCATGTCGCCGCAGACGAACTTCTCGTCCTTGTGCTTGCCCTTGTTCGGCTGGTGCTTGTCGCGGAACTGGGTGAGGTTGAACTCGGGAGAGGAGACGGAGACGACGAATTTGAACGCGTCGCCACGGCCGATGTTCATGTACTGCGCCACCGGGCCGAGGCCGTGGGTGGGGTACAGGTTGCCGTCCATGAAACGATGATAGTCGCGGCGCCAGTCGCCTTCGCTGCCGAGGGCCCACAGTACGCCGCCCGCGAGGTTGTGGATGTAGGCGCACTCGGCGTGCTTGAGGTCGCCGAAGAAGCCCTGGCGGGCCAGGTTCAGGACGAAAAGCTCTTCCTCGCCGTAGCAGCAGTTCTCGATGATCGCGCAATGGCGCTGGGTCTTCTCCGACATGTCCACCAGCTGCCAGCATTCGTCGACCGTGACGGCGGCGGAGACTTCCACGAAGACGTGCTTACCCTGCTCCATGGCCTTCAGGGCCATCGGCACGTGCCATTCCCAGGGGGTGGAGACGTAGACGACGTCGATGTCATCGCGCGCGATCATCTTCTCCCAGGCGTTCTCGTCGCCGAAATACATGGCGGGTTCCTTGCCGGTCTTCTTCTTGACGTTCTCGGCGGCGCTCTTGGCGCGCTGTTCGACGATGTCGCAGACGGCGACCACCTCGGCGAACGGGATGTTCGCGGCTGAGTTGACGTGGCCGCGACCGCGATTGAGGCCGATGAAGCCGCAGCGGACCTTCTCGGTCGGCTTGGTCGTCAGTTCCCAGACGGGCTTATTGCCGGCCGGGCGGGGACGGGTCGTCGAGATTTCGCTCGCGCTCAGGAGCTTGAGATCGCGAGGGTCGGGTTTGGCTTCGGCGGACGGGACGGCGCTGAGGCCGAGGCCGAGGCCGGCGAGGGCACCGAGTTTGAGGAAGTCGCGACGGTTGGAGTTTTCGGGGAGGGTCATGGCAGTGAAGGGGTAGGGGTAGGGGTGGTGGTAGGGTTAGGAAACAATGGGGAGAGGTTTGAGGGTCTTCCAGCCGCCGCGCGTGAAGTCGGGATAGGCGACCGGGATGCTGCCGTCGCGGACGGAGCGGTCGGAGAGGTCGAGGAGAGCGGACCAAGAAGCGGCGTCGTAGACGGTGAGGTCCGGGGTGATGCCCTGGCGGATGCAGTCGAGGAAGCGATGGTTCATGACGTGATCTATGCCTCCATGGCCGCCGACTTTTTTAGCTTCAACCATCAGCTTCTTGAGCAGGGGGTGCATGTTCGCCGTCATGAATTTCTTCAGTTTATCGCCTTCGTAAGTCCACGAGTGGCTGCTCCGCTTTTCCTTCGGATCGAGCAGCGAACTCGTGTTATCGGCGTCGACCGCCAGGCGGTTCGGATAGCCGGCGAAGGTCGCCAGCGAGCCGCTCAGCAGGTTGATGCGTGAATACGGTCGCGGGCTGGTGTTATCGTGCTGGACGACAATCGTGCGGCCGAGCTCAGTCTTTATGATCGTCGTGCTCATGTCGCCGTTGACGAAGGTCTCGTCCTTCGACCGGTCGCGGTCGGGCTTAAGGCGTTCGCGCAGCTGGGTGAGCCCGAACTCCGGCGATGAGACCGAGACCGCGAACTTGAAAGCATCGCCCCGTCCGACGCCCATGTATTGGGCGATGGTGCCGAGGCCGTGGGTGGGGTAGAGGTTGCCCTGGAGGAGCGTCGAATAGCGCCGACGCCAGTCGCGGCCAGCGTCGAGGAAGCTCGCGCCGGGCTTGCCTCGCTGGTCATGGATGTAGGCGCACTCGCCATGCTTGAGGTCGCCGAAGAAGCCTTGGCGTTGGAGGTTCAGGACGAAGAGCTCTTCTTCGCCGTAGCAGGCGTTCTCGAGGATCGGGCAGTGGCGTTGGTATTTTTCAGAGGCGTCGACGATATCCCAGCACTCGTCGACCGTCAGGCCGCAGTTCACTTCGACGAAGGCGTGCTTGCCCAACTCCATCGCGCGGATGGCCATCGGCTTGTGCCATTCCCAGGGTGTGGCGACGTAGACGACGTCGATGTCATCCCGGGCGACCATTTTTTCCCAGGCGTTCTCGTCGCCGCTGTAGATGGCAGGCGTCTTGCCCGTCTTCTTGCGGACGATTTCCGCCTGCGCCTTGGCACGTTCGTCGAGGATGTCGCAGACCGCGACGACTTCCACGAAGGGCGTCGCCACAGCAGAGGCGACGTGGGCGCGGCCACGATTGAGGCCGATGATGCCCACGCGAATCTTCTCCATGGGCTTGGTCGTGAGATCCCAGACGGGTTTATTGCTGGCAGGCCGCGGGCGGATCGCGCCGATATCGGCGGCGGCCCGACGCATCACCTGGGCGGGATCCGGCTTCGCTTCAGCAGAAGGAATCGCACTTAACCCGAAACCGAGACCCGCGAGCGCGCCGAGCTTCAGGAAATCGCGACGGTTACCGGTTTCGGGGGTGTTCATGGGGTCTCTTCAAGACAGCAAAGCTGGCCCGTGGTTGCAACGGATTTGCCAGCGGCCCCTCGTCAAATCACCAGCTTATGAAGCCTTGGGCTCCTTTAATCCCGAACACCGCCAGATTACGAACGGTATGAGCCATAAAACACGGTAGGAGCGAACGATCTGGATTAAGGGGATTGAAGCGCACGACGTAGAGCCAGAGCGACGTGATGAAGGCGAAGACCGCACTCACCTTTCCTTCGGGTTCGCTGAGGTCGAAATTATGGATCAGCGCGAAGACGAGTGAGCCGACAATCATCAGTGCGAGTAGCTTGCGACCGAATAACTCTCCTGGCGCGACGAAGCCGCGGAAAAGCATTTCTTCGACGATGGACGCGCCGAGGAGTTGGAAGATGAAGATCGCGGGGAGTACGCTCTGCTGCTCGGTGAGGCCAGCTCGCTTCTCGACGGCGGCTTCCGCGATGGTGATCAGGATGGCGCCGGTGGCGGCGATGAAATAGGCGCCCGTTGGTGCGTAGGTTGTTCCGGGCCAGAATTTCTCGGGTTCCCCGGTGATGGTCCGCTTACGGCGTTCACGCGCCCAAGCAACGAGTACGAACAGGCCGAGGGCGCAGTAGAGCAGGGCTTTGGCGGCGGTGAGATCCATGGAATCAGCGGACGCCGAGTACCCAGGCGCGGTAGCCGGGCGAAGCGTGGTCGGCGACGAAGCTCAGCCACTGCGGGACGGCGTAAGGGTGGCGGGCGTGGACCCAGGACTCGAGGTCGGCACCCTTGTTCGTGGCGAACTTGAAAGTCACGCGGAACTCATCCTCGCTCTCGACCTTTCCTTCCCAGGTGTAGTGGGAGCGAATCGGTCCGTCGACCTGTGCGCAGGCGGCCAGTCCCGCGGCTACTGCGTCGGCGGCGAGGCGGTCAGCTTCATCGCGCGAGGGCAGGGTCGTCAGGGCGATGCCGATGGCTTCAGTCATTCGTTTCGCTGTCGCCCTTGAGGTATTTCTCCGTGATAATCTCGATCAGCATGTCGCGCGCTTCCTTCACGGAGTCGACATGGATGTAGAGGTCGCGGTCTTCGGGCGAGACCATGCCCCATTCTTGGAAGGCTTCAAAGTTGATGGTGTTCTTCCAGAAGGCCGAGCCGAAGAGCAGGACCGGGAACTGCTTCTTAGTCTTCTTCGTCTGGATTAGCGTGAGCATCTCGAACAACTCGTCCATCGTGCCGAAGCCGCCGGGGAAGGCCACGAGGGCCTTGGCGAGGTAGAGGAACCAATACTTACGGACGAAGAAGTAGTGGAACTCTAGGTCGAGCTCGGGCGTGATGTAAGGGTTGTGCTCCTGCTCGAAGGGTAGGGCGATGCCGAGGCCGACGGAACGGCCGCCGGCTTCGTGCGCGCCGCGATTGGCGGCTTCCATGATGCCGGGTCCGCCTCCAGAGCAGACGAGGAAGCGCTGCCACTCGGGAAGCGTGAGCGACCACTTCGTCATCTCGAAGGCGAGCTCGCGGCAGGCTTCGTAATAAGCTGAACTGCGCAGATCAATCTCGGCGACGCGCACGCGATGCGCGCACTCGGCGTCGTCGCACGTACCGGCGGCAGCGAAAGCTTTGGCTTCTTCGAGGCGTTTGCGGGCGACTTCCTGGGGCAGCGTGCGTGCGGAGCCGAACATCACGACGGTGTTGCGGACGCCGTATTTCTTGAAGCGCTGGTGGGGCTCGGTCATCTCCGTCAGCACGCGGATGCCACGGGCCTGAGGACTGGTCATGAACTCGGGGTTCAGGTAGGCCCGGGGCGGGGTGGGCCTGAGTTTGCCTTTTTCCGGGCTCATACCCCCATCCTCCCCCTCAACAGGCCATCTGCCAAGCCGGGAAGCGTGGGGCTTGACACCCTCGATGGGGTGTCCTTGGCTGTTCCTTTACAGCCATGCATCCGACCTATCGTCCGTCTAAGATCTCCCGCGCCCGCAAGTGCGGTTTCCGCGCCCGTTCCAAGACCCCCGGTGGCCGTAAGGTTCTGGCCAAGCGCCGTGCCATCGGCCGCAAGCGCCTCGGCGCTTCCTAATCCCTTATGCGTCTCCCGCGGGAGCGTCGAATTCGCGCCTCGGCCGATTTCAACCGCCTCCGCCAAGAAGGCTCGCGACTTGATTGCGGGCCTTTTCTTTTGAATTTTCGCCAGACGGGCGAAAAGGGGCCGGCCCGTTTCGCCGTCATCGCTGCCAAGAAGAACCTGCCTCTGGCGGTGGATCGCAACCGGGCGAAACGCTTGGCTCGCGAACTCTTCCGGACGGACGAGGTCGCTTTCCCGGTTGGCTGGGAGGTCGTGCTGGTCATTCGGTCCGGCATGGTGAAGCGCTCGCTGGCCGAGCTCCGCAAGGTCTATGCCGCCGCGGCGGTCCGCATCCTGGCGTCCAAGGCCGGCCCGGCCGCATGAGCGAACCACGCCCATCCCTCTTGGCGAGCCTGGCCTTGGGCTTCGTTCATTTCTACCAGCGTTTCCTTTCAAAGCCCCTGCACCTGATTCCGGGCTCAGGCTGCCGCTATCATCCGACTTGCTCCTGCTATACCGCCACGGCCCTCGCGCGTTTTGGTTTCTTTAAGGGAGGCTGGATGGGCTTCCGCCGAATCTGCCGCTGTCATCCTTGGGGCGGCTCAGGCGTCGACGATGTGCCCGAGCGATGAAGTCCCTTGGCGGCCGTTTAATTGGCTCGCCCTGAGGTGACGATTTCCCGACTAATCGCTTCGTGCAATCGCTGTTCTTGAAGGTCCTCGGTTCGCGTCAGGGAGGCACCTTGCTCCTGGCTACCAGTTACGTCCTTCTCGGCACGCTCCTTCGGCTCGGCCTGCTGGTGGCTTCAGCCGGCAGCGTGTCCTGGGGCCTACCGACCTTTGCGGCTCTGGTCGTAGGCCTGCTCTTCGATCTCCTGATGGCCTGGTTCCTGACCCTGCCGCTTGGCCTACTGAGCACCGTCTGTCCGGCCTCTTGGTCTGCCTCCCGCTGGCTCCGCCTGCCGCTACGTGCGGCCTGGATCTTCGGCGCGTTCCTCTTCACGTTCTGGAAGAGCTCTGAGATTCTTTTTTGGGAGGAGTTCGGCGTCCGCTTCAACTTCATCGCGGTCGACTACCTCGTCTACACGACCGAGGTGGTGAAGAACATCGTGGAGTCCTATAACCTCCCGCTGATCATCGCCATCGTGCTGGCGGTCGCAACCGGGTTTTTCCTGCTCTGGCGCCGACTGGACTTCGTCCGTCGCTGGGAAGAGGGTGCTGCGGCTGACGCCACGCCCCGCTGGCGCAACTTCGCGGCGCTACTCTCGCCTTTACTCGCGGTCCTGCTCGTCGCCTATTTCGTTGGTCGCCAAGACCTGAAGGACGCCACGACGGCCCATACGTCCGTTGCTGAACGCCTCACGGCCGGCCTCCGCCATATGGGTGAGCCGCAACCGAGCTGGGATAATAGCTACGATACCGAGATAGCGAAGAACGGCGAATATGCCTTCCTGGCGGCCTTCTGGGCCAATCAGCTGGAATGGAAGCGCTTCTACCCTTCGCGCCCCGACGCCGTCGCCCAACTCCGCGCTACGCTCCTCGCCCAGGGCGGCGAGCCGGTGAGCGCCGACCTCAACGATATCACCCGCCGCATCCAGTCCGCTAAGCCCACCCGCCGTCTCAACGTGATTCAGATCACGATTGAGAGTCTGAGCGCTGAATTCGTGGGCTGCTACGGTTCGCCGGATTACGCCGCGAAGAACCTGACGCCCAACCTGGATCGTATCTCCCGCGAGTCGCTTTGGTTCTCCCGTTGCTACGCCGGCGGCACGCGCACGGTGCGTGGCATGGAAGCTCTCACGCTGTCGATTCCGCCGATTCCGGGGCAGTCGGTCCTACGCCGCCAAGGCTGCGAAAATCTCACGACCCTCGGTTCCGTCCTTCGCACGCAGGGTTACGACACCGCTTTCATCTACGGCGGCGACGGCTTTTTCGATAACATGAATTACTTCTTCGGGGCCAACGGCTACCGGGTGGTGGATCTGCCGCGTCAGGAAGCTGCCGGCAAGAGGGCGACTTTCGGCAACGCCTGGGGCGCCTGCGACGAAGATGCTTTCGCCTGGTCGATCGAAGAAGCCGACAAGGCCCATGCGGCCGGCAAGCCCTTCCATCATTTCGTGATGACGACTTCGAATCACCGTCCGTATACCTGGCCGGCGGGCAAGATCGACCCGAAGCTCGTCGGTCGCGAGGGCGGAGTCGCCTACACGGATTACGCGATCGGCGCGTTCCTCAAGGCCGCGCAGGACAAGCCATGGTTCAAGGACACGGTCTTCGTCATCGTGGCCGATCATTGCGCCTCCGTCGCCGGTAAGCGTGAACTCGAAATCCGTAAATACGAGATCCCGCTCTTCATCTGGTCGCCGGGGAACGTCGCCCCGCGCAAGTTTGATACGATGATGAGCCAGATTGATACCGCCCCCACGGTGCTCGGACTCCTGGGTGCAAACTACCTTTCCCGCTTTGTCGGCAGCGATGCGCTCAGCCCGACTTTTCGTCCGCGCGCGTTCATCAGTAATTACCAGAAGGTCGCGGTACTGCATCCCGACGGCTTGCTGACGGTGCTCAAGCCCGTGCGTCAAGCGGTCCAGTACCAGGCCGACCTTGCCACCGGTGCGCTGACCCCGGTGGCTTCACCGGATACCGCCGCGGTGGATGAGGCGATCATCCACTACCAAGGTACCGACGACCTCTTCAATCATGGCGGACTCCAAAATCCCGTACGTTAACCGCCCCTCGGTCGCCCTTCCGGCGCTTGTCCTCGCAGGCATCGTCTGCTTCTTTGGTTTCCATGGGACTGGCGGAGAGTGGCTCGACTTCCAGGTGCAGTCTTGGTTCTGGGATGGGCGGGATTGGCTGATTCCAAAGGATGCAGGCTGGTTCCATAGCCTCGCCTATGATGGACCGAAGGTCGGGCTTATTATGTTCGCGGTGGGGTTGCTCTGGGCGATCGCCTTCCCCGCGCGCTCACCGGCTTGGTTAGGACGCCGCCGGGCAATCTATCTTTTCCTCTCGATGGCGATAATCGCTCTCACGTGCACGCAGTTACGCGATGTCACGCAGATGGCCACTCCGCGGGCACTCAAGGTCTATGGTGCCATCGCGCCAAACGCGTGGGAGCACCTCCTTTTGTTCGACGTCAAGCCTGCGCTTTACCCAAGCAACGCTTTTCCGGCCGGCCATGCCAGCGGGGGCTTTGCATTACTGTCCTTGGCTTTCGCTTGGGGGACGGCCTCCGCGCGTCTGCGGGGAGTGCTCATCGGCTGCATCTACGGCGGCGCGATGGGACTCTACCAAATCGCCCGCGGTGAACATTTCCTTTCTCACACGGTGGCGACAGCCGTACTCGCCTGGCTGATCGCCGCCTGCCTAGCCCGTTGGCTGAAGCCTAACGAGATCAGTTCGACCAGTTGACGAGGTTGTCCGCGCGGAACGGGCCGGTGGCCCCGCCGGTCTCGTCGAAATAAGTCCCGGGCACGATGCCGGAGCGGAGCATCGTGGTGCCGCCGGAACCGGCTGGGTCCCAGTATTCACCAAGAGCGAGGATTTCGCCTTCGCTCGGGGCATCCACGTAGTTGGCGGACGCGCAGACAAAGAGGAAATTAGGCGACTTCCATTCGAGGTATTTTCCGGCGGTTAAGACGCGGTAGCGGTAATCGTAAGGATTGCCCCAGGCGTCGACGAATTCGCTGCAGGCAGGGTTGCCGCCCTTCCAGTCCTCTGCCCCGAGCTTGGAGTTATCGTTGGTGTTGACCTCACCTAGGTTGAGGAAGCTGCGTTTCTGACGGCCAGCACTACCGGTCGGGAGGGAGGCGTCGTCGTAGTTGAGCAACGTCGGCAGGCCTCCGGGGGTCGTCGCACGAATCAGGCGACGGCCAATGAGCTGGTCGAGCAGGTCACGACGGAACCGTTCGTCGGTGCCCGTGGCACTACAAGGGAAGTCGCCGTAGGTCTTGCGGTAGCTCTGACAGGCCATGGCGATGGCATGAATGTCGCCGCGGGACTTGGACTTATTGCGGCTGCTGTTGGCGGCTCGGAACAGGCCGAAGGTGATGGCGGAAAGTAGGCCGATGATGCCGATAACGACCAGCAATTCGATGAGGGTGAAGCCGGAGCGGCGCGCGAGGGGGTGACGCATGGGGGTGGGCTCAGATGTGGCGGGAGTCGTTTTCGTCTTTCTTGACGTAACCGGAATCCTGACGTTGGTGGTTCACGGCGTTCTTCTTCAGGTAGGCCTGATAGACGTCATCCGCGGACATTCCCAGAACCTGGGCGATGGAAATGAGGAAGTGGAAGAGGTCGATGACCTCGACGCGGGCGTTCTGCTCGTCGAACTTCTGATACTTGGCCCACCACTTCCAGGGTACGGAGTCGGTTAGCTCGGCCATCTCCTGCTGCATGGCGCGGAGGTAGTTGAGGACCCATTTGATTTTTTCTTCCTCGGTCATGCCGGCGGTTTCGACGCCAATACGCTTGTTGAGCGCCTGCTGCATCAGGAAGATTTCTTCGAGCTTGTCGGACATGGGTTCAATTAGGGCGGGAAGGCTGCCCTGGGGCAATCCCGGAAGCGCCGCCGGGGCTCCCTGGGTCTTAATTGCTCTTTGCAGGGAAGGGCGGACTGTGCCTTCCTGTCCTCGTGTCCGCCACCAGCCTCATCGCTCCCCTCCGCAAGCCGGAAGTCCTCTCCCCAGCCGGGGAATGGGACTGCGTCCGCGCGGCGGTCGAGAACGGCGCGGATGCCGTCTTCTTCGGTGTAGGTCGCTTCAACGCCCGCGTGCGGGCCAAGAATTTCGAGGAGGCTGACCTGCCGGAGCTCATGGCCTATCTGCATGGCCGCGGGGTCAAAGGTTACGTGACCTTCAATACGCTTATCTTCCCCGACGAGCTCGCGGAAGCCGCCCGCACACTCCGCTCGATTATCGCCGCCGGCGTCGACGCCGCCATCGTCCAGGACCCCGGCATCTGTCGCCTAATCCGCCGCATCTCGCCCGACTTCCCGATCCACGCTTCGACGCAGATGACGGTGACCAGCGCTGCCGGCGTAGACTTCGCCCGTGACCTAGGCGCCTCGCTCGCCGTCCTTGGTCGCGAGGTTTCGATTCCGGAGATGCAGAAGATGCAGGCCGAGCAGGCCACTAAGGGCGCTCCGCTCGACCTCGAGGTCTTCGTCCACGGAGCCCTTTGCGTGGCCTACTCCGGCCAGTGCCTGACGAGCGAATCCCTCGGCGGCCGTTCGGCCAATCGCGGCGAATGCGCTCAGGCCTGCCGTCTGCCTTATGAACTCGTGGTGGACGGCGTGGTGCGCGACCTCGGCGACAAGGCCTACCTGCTTTCCCCGCAGGACCTGGCGGGCATCGAGGTCGTTCCCGACCTGATCCGTGCCGGCATCCGTTCGCTGAAGATTGAAGGTCGCCTGAAGTCGCCAGAATATGTCGCTGCGATCACGAAGGCTTACCGTCGTGCGGTCGATGCCGCCTGGGATGCTTTTGCCAAGGGTGCCGACGCCGATCGTGCCGCCCTGCAGGTCCGCCAGGAAGAGGACTACGCGATGCAGATGACGTTCTCGCGCGGCCTATACCCGGGCTGGCTCCGCGGCATCGATAACCAGCAACTCGTCCATGCCCGTTTCGGTAAGAAGCGCGGCGCCTACCTTGGCACGGTCGTCGACGTCGGTACCAACGGCGTAACGATGCGCCTCGAAGGCCCGCTCAAGCCCGGTGACGGCGTTGTCTTTGACCAAGGTAAACCCGCCGAACGCGAGCAGGGCGGCTTCGTCCACGGCCTTGAGCCTGCCCGCGGCGGTCTGACGTTCATCCGCTTCGGCCGCGAAGACGTAGATTGGTCGCAGGTGAAGCCTGGCGCCATTCTCTGGAAGACCAAGGACCAGGAACTCGATAAGCGTCTCCATGATTCCTGGGATCGCGAGAAGGCTAATTACCGCCGCCCATTGCACGCCAAAGTCATCGGCCGACTCGGCCAGCCGCTGCGTGTTGAATTCAATGATGGCGAAGGCCACGTCGTCGCCGGCGAGACCACGATGCCGTGCGCTGCGGCGGAAAAACGTCCGATGGATGTGACCACGCTACGCGACCAGCTGGGACGCTTGGGTGACACGGGCTTCGAGATGGGCGAAATGCAGGTGGACCTCGAGGGCGCGCTCATCATTCCCGTCAGCGAACTCAACCGTCTCCGCCGCGACCTCTCCGAACAGATTTCCAAGCTCCGCAGCCTGCCGCTCCGCTGGACGCTCCTGCCTTTCGAGGAGTCGGCGACCAAGGTCGCTCCCTTCGAGCCGAAGCGCCCCGGTGAAGCCGAGATCATCGTTGTCATCCGAGAGCCCGAGCAGCTGGAGCCCGCCCTCGCGAGCGGAGCCCGCGTCATCTACGCCGAATACGAGGACCCGAAGAAGTTCCGTGCCGCTGTCGCCCGCGTCCGCGCTTACGAGCAGGAAGCCGGTCGTAAGGTCGAGTTTTGGGCCATGGGCCCGCGCATCCATAAGCAGGGCGAAGCACGTATCAGTGAAATCGTCCTCTCCTGCGAGGCTGACGGCTACCTAGTCCGTAATCATGAGGATTTCCGGGCCTTTAAGGGTAAGCGACTCCGCGCCGATTTCTCCCTGAACGTCGCCAATGGGCTCACCGCCGAGTGGCTCATGCGCGAGCACGCCCTCGAAGGGTTGACGGTCTCCTATGATCTTAATTCGGAGCAGGTGACGGCCTTATTCCAATCCGCGCCGTCAGAGTGGTTTGAGGTCACCATCCATCAGCATATGCCGATGTTCCATATGGAGCACTGTGTCTTCTGCGCCTTCCTCTCCAAGGGTAAGGATTACCGCGATTGCGGCCGCCCCTGCGAGACCCACCGCGTCAAGCTGCGCGACCGCGTCGGTGCCGAGCACATCCTTAAGGCCGACGCCGGCTGCCGCAATACGCTCTTCAATTCGCGGGCCCAGACGGGCGCGGAATACGTCACGCAACTTCTGTCCCTCGGCGTCCGCCGCTTCCGCGTCGAGTTCGTCGATGAGGATGCGTCCACGGTCACGCGCACGCTCGAGAAATATCAAGCCCTCCTCAAGGGTGACCTCGATGGCACCGCGCTCTGGAACGACCTCAAGGTCCTCAACCAGCTCGGCGTCACGCGTGGGACGATGAGGGTAAAGCTCTGATTACTCCTCGCCGCGGAGGCGAGGGAGTAGGCCGGTGATGCGGCGTGAATCCGAAGCATTGCGCACGGCCATCGCGTAAGCGGTGGGATCGCCGACGAGGATGACCTGCTTGCGGCCGCGCGTGACGGCGGTGTAGACGAGATTGCGCGCGAGCATGATGCTGTGCTGGCGGAGTAAGGGGACGACGACCGCCGGAAACTCGGATCCCTGGGACTTGTGGATGCTGACCGCATAGGCGAGGTGCAGATCGCCCTGTTCGCCGCGTTCGAGCTCCACGCGGGCGCCGTCGAAATCGATCAGCAGCGTGCCTTCCTCGTTCTGGCCGAGCACCACGCCAAAGTCACCGTTGAAGACGTTCTTGTCGTAGTTGTTACGGGTCTGGATGACCTTATCCCCCGGCTGGATGCGGCCCGGGCGCGCATCGGCCCCCCGCAGGCGGCCTTGCAGTGCTTGGTTGAAGGCCTGGATGCCGCCCGTGCCCTTGTGCATCGGGGCGAGCACCTGGATATCACGTAAGGGATCGAAGCGGAGTGCCTTCGGGAGGATGTCGCAGCAGAGCTTCGTCACCATTGCCACGCAGGCTTCCGGATCGTCGACGCGCACGAAGTGAATGTCCTGAGTGAAGTCGAGTTTTGCGGGATCCTCGACCGGCGTGGGCGGGGTGGTGTCGGCGTGCAGGATGCCGTGGGCGACGGTGACGATGCCACTTCGGGCTCCTTGGCGGAAGACCGTATCGAGTCGCGTGACCGCGGCGGCGCCGGAATCGATGAGGTCGCCGAGCACGTTGCCCGCGCCGACGGAAGGGAGCTGATTGACGTCGCCGACGAGTAGGAGGTGGGCGGTGCCGGGGACGGCGCGCAGGAGCGAGGCCGCGAGCTTCGTGTCCAGCATTGAGGATTCGTCAATGATGACGAAGTCCGTCGCGAGCGGGTTCTCGGCGTTGGCGGTGAAACCGCCAGCCGCTGGGTCGAACTTGAGGAGCCGATGAATCGTCGAGGCCTGGACGCGCGTTGCTTCCGTCATGCGTTTTGCGGCGCGGCCCGTGGGCGCGCCGAGGGCCATGCGTACGCGCTTGGCGCTGAGGATGTCGCACAGCGCCTTGAGAATCGTCGTCTTGCCGGTGCCGGGTCCGCCGGTGAGCACGGTGACCTTGTTCTGCAACGCCATGAGCACGCCCGCCGCCTGCGCGGGCGAGAAGGCGAAGCCGGCGCGAGTCTGGGCCCATTCCACGGCCTTATCGGCGACGATGGTCGGCAGGCCCGAAGGCGTGGCGAGGAAGCGCTGGATCGAGGCGGCGATGGACTTCTCAGCGTTCTCCTGTGGACGGAGTTGGACGAGGCGAACGCCGCGCGTAGAGAGCACGCCGACAGCCTTTTCTTCCATCAATTTGCGGAGGCGGTCATGAACGATTGTTTTGTCGACCTCGAGGAGTTCGGTGGCTTTTTCGAGTAGGCCTTCGTCGGGGAAGGCGCTGTGGCCTTCGCCTTCGAGTTCTTCGAGCGTGTGCAGGATGCCGGCGTCGACGCGCTGCGGGCCTGCGGTCGGTAGACCAAGGTTGCGGGCAATCTTATCGGCCGTCTTAAAGCCAACGCCTTCGACCTCGCGGCACACGCGATAGGGTTCGCTCGTCAGAACCTTCTTGGCGTCTTGGCCGTAGGCTTTAACGATGCGAATGCAGAGGGCGTTGGTCACGCCGTAGGTCTGCAGGAAGACCATCACTTCGCGCAGGGCCTTCTGGTCATCCCAGGCGGCCTTGATGGCCTTCGCGCGACCGGGTCCGATGCCATCGACTTCGCGGAGGCGGCCCGACTGGTTGGAGATGATATCGAAAGTGCGGACGCCGAACTTTGCGACGATCTTGTCAGCATAGGTCTTGCCGATGCCCTTGATGAGCCCACTGCCAAGGTATTTGCGGATGCCGTGGACGGACGAAGGAAGACGTGAACTGAACGTGCGCACGCGCAGCTGCGGGCCGTGCGAAGGGTGGCGCTCCCAATGCCCAGTGACGTCGACGGTCTCGCCGCACTGCAGGCCGGTCATGTTTCCGAGGATGATCACCTTCTCGCCGGCTTCCGGCGCGAGTTCCGCAATCGTGAAATGCGTCTCCTCATCAAGCCACAGGATGCGCTCGACCACGCCCGAAAGGGTGGTTTCGGGTCCGCGCGGCGGTTCGCGTGGCGGCGACATGCGGGAAGCCAATCATCCCCGCGGGGCGGGGGCGAAACGAAAATCAGCCTAGACCGAAGAGCTCGCGACCCAGTTCGGGGAGCCCGGCGTGGACCGTGTCCGGGGCGTAGGGGGCGAGTTCCTCGGCAGTGTGGCTGCCGGTCGTCACGCAGTGAATCGCCGCCAGCTTGCCGTTGCGGGCCGTGGAGATGTCGAAAGGCGAGTCGCCGACCATGACGGTCCGGGCGGCGTCCGCCTTGAGGGTCGAGAGCACGAAGTGGGTGAACTCCGGCTGGGGCTTGCGCCAGGGGTGGACGTTGGTGCCAAAGACCGCGTCGACGGCGTCATCGAGTCCGAGGTACTCCATGATCTTCTTCGAGTTCGCGTCGTCCTTGTTCGTGTACACCGCGACGCGGACGCCTTTGGCGCGCAGGCCGACGAGGATTTCGCGGCAGCCGGGGTAAGTTCGCAGGCCATGGTACATCACGGCAGGGAAGTGCTCGCGGAACAGGCGCGTCGCGGTGGGGGCGTTGGCTTCGCCGGCCAGCTTGACGACCGTCACATTGACCGATCCGCCGACGGCGCGACGGATCTGCTCCAAGGTCACGCCGGGTAGCCCCATCATGCTCATCACGTCGTCGTAGCATCGGTGGATGGCTTCGAAGTTGTCGACTAGGGTACCGTCGAGGTCGAAAAGGACGGTTTCAGGAAGGGGGCGGGCCATACTGCGCTTAATCAGGAGGCAGTGAGGCGAGATTCCAAGTTTGGATTTGCACGCTTAGCCTGCTCCCCTAGGTTGCCGCCATATTCCTATGAGCTTCTCGCTGGATCTTACCAAGCCCCTCGGCCGCCTCGGCCTGGCCATCAACACCCTCGTTCTCGGCGTCGTCTTCTACGGCATCTCCGTCGGCGCCTACTACTATATGACCCATACTCTGCCCGAGTCTGGTGCCCATGCCAAGGAGGCCGCCGTGAAGGCCGCGCTGGTGGAGAAGGCCGTCGCCAAGGCCAAGACCGCCGCCAAGGGCAAGGCTTTCGACGAGAAGGCCGCCATCGCTGCGGCCGAAGCCGCCGCTGAGCCTGAAGTGAAGAAGCAGGCCGAAAAGATTCATCACGACGCCTCCGGAATCTGGGCTCCCTTCGCCATCTTCCTGCTGATCATCTCGGCCATCTTCTTCGCCGGTTTCCTCTCCGTCTATGTCCAGCGTCGCGCCAACGATGGCGGCCTGAAGGGTCTCTGGATCTTCACCAATCACCTCGGTGCCTGGGCCTTTGCCAGCTACGTGGCCTTCTATCCTTACCTCACTGACCAAGGTCTGCGTAACGCTTGGGCACCTGCCTTCATCGGCGGCTTGGTGCTCCTCTTGCCAGTACTCTTTGCGGGCGAAGGTCATCACGACCACGACCATGATCATGGCGATGGCCACGATCACGGCCACACCCACTGAGTCGGCTCAGAGCGGCGCGGTGGCGCCGAAGTCGAAGACCGTGTGACTGATCAGGCCTCGCTCCAATACGGCGAGGTCTGATTGTTTATCGGTGGTGAGCTTCTCGCCATCATTCCAGGCGAAGGAGAATCCCAGCGCCGAACGTTTGAAGAGTGAGCCATGGCGGACGAGCGCCGGTCTGCTTCGTTCCATCGCGGTGTCGTCGGTGACATTCGCGGGGTAGTTGAGGCTATGCACGTGCAGATCGTGGCTCGGCAGGCCGACGCGTCCCTTGGCGAAGCGGGCGGCGTGGCGGCAGGCGGCCTCGAGGTGCGGACGGAGGGCCGGCGGGCAGAGGGATGAATTCCGGTGCACCTGTTCGAAGAGGGATTGCTCGAGGTCGAGGGAGCAAGCCACGGCCGGCAGGCCCCAAGCGGTGCCTTCGGTTGCGCCCGCGAGGGTGCCGGAGCTCAGGCAGAGCGGCATGGTGGCGTTGAAGCCGATGTTGATGCCGGAGAGGACTACATCGGGCTTTACGGGCATCAGGTGGCCGAGGGCGATGTTGACGCAGTCAGAGGGGGTGCCGTCGATGGACCAAGCCTGACGGCCGAGGTTCGGGTATTCGGCGAGGGTGACTTCGCGGTGGCGGCTAAAGGCGCGGCCAATCCAGCTGCGTTCGCCCGAGGGGGCGGCGACAACGACGTCGAAGCCTTCGGCTATGCAGGCGGCGACCAGGGCGTGGAGGAAGGCGGCGTTGATGCCGTCGTCGTTGGTCAGCAGGGCTACGGGCTTCATCCTAAGGTCATTGATTGGCTTCAGCCGGTCCGGCTTCAAGTCCGGCGATTTGGTCGCGGAGGACGGCTGCCGTCTCGTAGTCCTCTTCCTTGAGCGCGGATTTAAGGAGGACGCGGGCCTTGGTCAGCTTGGCCTCACGGTCGGCGGCGGCATCGTACGGGCGGCGACCATGGTGTTCGAGGCCCGGCTGGATGCGGGCAATCGTGGCCAAAGCCTGGGGGGCATGGGCCTCGTAGCAGGTGGCGCAGCCGAAGCGATGGATCCGGTCGAAGTCGGCCCACCGGAAGCCGCAGGTGGGGCATTTGCCCCGGCCGACGGGGGTGGGGACGGTCAGCTTGAGGCCGAGTGCGAGGGAGGGCAGGATGGAGTCCGAGAGCAGGGAGGGGCAGCCTTGGCAGCAGGCATAGGTCTCCGCCTTCCCCCCGGCGACGAGGGTGAAGTATACCGCGGCGTTCTGGACGCAGCCTTGGCAGGATGGCGGACGAGGAATCAAGCACTCCCACCATGCACGCGAACGGCTGCCGATTCAAGTGCGACCACGAACCTTTTCAGGTTGAAGCCATCCCGATGGCGGATTGCCTATGAAAGCGATGCTTTCTCCTGTCCTTATGTTCGCGCTGGCTGACGCCACGAAGGGCGCTCTCTGGTATTTCCAGCAGATGGACACCGCCGGACTGGCTGTCGCAGGCGTCCTGCTCATCTGCTCCTTCATTGGTTGGGGTGCGATGATCGGTAAATGGTCTGACGTCCAGGAGCTCCGCCGTCGTAACCATGCGTTCGAGCGGCGCTTGCGCGACGAGCCTTCCGTCGTCGCCCTCAACTTCCCGCGTGGTTCGAATCTCGGGCCTTATGAATTCCTCGTCGCTGAAGCGGTGTCCGCCGTGCAGCGCCACAAGGGTCGCCTCGTCCGTCAGTCCGACGTCACGTTGTGCATGGGCCACGTCGAGAACGCCGTCCAGCGTGGCGTCGCCCGCACGATGGTGAAATACGAGGACAAGATGGTCATCCTCAGTTCGCTTGTTTCCGGCGGCCCGTTCCTTGGCCTGCTCGGCACCGTCTGGGGCGTGATGGTCACCTTCGGCGCGCTGACCGAAAAGGCCAGCATCGCCCAGCTCGCTCCTGGCGTCTGCGGTGCCCTCGTCACCACGACGCTTGGTCTGCTCGTCGCGATTCCTGCCACCTTTGGATACAACTACCTGCTCACGCAGGTGAAGATCATGACGACGGAGCTGGAGAATTTCGCGAGCTCGCTCGCTGACCGCGTCGAACTCGAGCTCGAAGGGGAAGCCCGCCGCAACTTCGAAGCCGCGCAGGAGCGCGAGCGCCTCCTTCGCGCCTCCGCCCCAGCTTCTCCTGCCGCTGTTACCGCGTCGGCCACCTCGGCGCCGATCGCCACCGAGCCGCCGGCCGCGTTGCCGGGTTGGGAAGACGCCCAGTAAGCCCGCATGGCCCGCTCCTTCTCCAGACCCAATCGGCTCCACGTCATCAGCGAGCTGAACGTGACGCCGATGCTCGACCTCTGCTTCGTGCTGTTGATTATTTTTATGATCGCGACGCCGGTGCTGGAGCAGACCACCGCAGTTAATCTGCCCAAGGCCGACAAGGGCGCGGGTAAGACGCCGGACACGAAGGCGCAGTACCGCATCGTGACCATCGACCGTAATGGCGCCTATGCGATCGGCGCTCGCCCTGTCACCTTTGCCCAACTTGAGGCGGAGTTCGCTAGTCTGGCGGCACTACCCGAGGCTGACCAACCAGTCGTCCGCATCCGCGGCGACGGCGTGTTGGCCTTCCAGAAGATCATCGACGTCCTCTCTGCGGCCAAGGCCAAGGGCCTGACGAAGGCGTCCTTCGATACCGAGACGCGCTGAGATGTCGAGCGGAGGAAAAGCCTGGATCGGTTCCGTCGCAGTCCACCTCGGCGTCGTCGTCGCGATTATAGGGTTTTCTTGGTATGCCGCGCGTCATGGCGGCGAAACCATTGAGGCCTACGACCCTATTCTGGTCGATCTGAATGGCATCCCCGGCAAGCGACCGGGCGAGATCGGCAAGGTCGCCGGCGTCGCCAAGGGTTCCGAGTCTGGTTCGAACAGCGGCGTCGCCCGCATCCATCTTAAGAAGCTCGACGTCGACAAGATTCTCCGTGACCGCGCCCAGGCCGAGCAGGCCGCGCAGTCTTCAACGAACTCGCCCAAGACGATGACTAAGGCTGCGAGCAAGAGCGGCACGAGCAGCAATAATACCAAGAAGATGACGCTCGGAGAATTCAATAACACGAAGGGCGTCGGCAAGGCCGGCTCGGCTTCCAAGGTCGGCGGTATCGGCGGCGTCTCCGTCAAGAAGGGGCGATCGTATGGCGAGGGTGATAACGGCGGCGAAGGTGGTTCGGCTTCGGAGCGGCAACTCTACGCCGGCGAAGTCGAGGCTAAGCTCCGGAGCGCTTGGAACGAAATCCTCGCGGCCGAGGGCGCCTCGATTGCTTCCGCGGGCTCCTGCGGTGTCACGGTCGCTATCGATGCTTCCGGGTTCGCCAGTTTTTCTGGTTGGGTGACCTCCCCGTCTGACTCACGTATGGCCGAGTTGGTCAAACGCGCCTGTGGAAGGATTGGCAACTGCGGCAAACCGCCGGGCGGCAAGGCCTTCAAAATCGACTTCAGTAAGATCAGCGCGAGCGACGGCTGAGCCGGCTCAGTCGCGGATCTCGAGCACGATCTGGACCTCAACGGAGACACCGAGGGGTAGCCCGTTCACGGAGACTGCCGCGCGCGCGTGCTTGCCGGCGTCGCCAAAGACTTGGAGCAGGAACTCCGAGGCACCGTTAAGCACCTTCGGGCTGTCGCTGAAGCCATCGACGCCGTTGACGAAACCGTTGACCATCACCACGCGGCTGATGCGGTCCAGCGAGCCGAGGGCGGCTTTGGCGTTGGCAAGCGCGTTGAGCACGCAGAGCTTGGCGGCCTCGGCGGCTTGGGTGATGTCGACTTCGCGGCCGACCTTGCCGAGCGATGTGACCTTACCGTCCTTCATCGGTAAAGTGCCGGCGAGGTAGAGCAGGTTACCTGTCCGAACGGCCGGGACATAGGCACCGGCGGCGGTGGGAGGGGTCGGCAGGGTGATGCCTAGTTCGGTGAGGCGGGCTTCGAAGGAGGACATAAGCTTAGACCCAATACTTGGGCCAGCGGGCTTCGCGGCGCAAGTTGTGATAGAAGAGGGCGATGAGGACGATCAAGGCCGCGCCGGCGAGGGTGGGGAAAATCAGGAAGGTCCAGGTTGGCTTGAGGGCGAAGATAATGAGGGGATTCGAGCAGGCCGGCGGGTGCACGGTGCGCGTTAGCTTCATCAAGCCGATGGCCGTGCCGACGGCGAGTGCGTCGCACCACCAGGAGACGGGGCAGAAATGCAGGAAGATCAGGCCGACGGTGGCGCCGATGAGATGGCCGAGGATGACGTTACGTGGCTGGCAGAAAGGAGAATCAGGGTAGGCGAACACGAGCAGCGAACTGGCGCCGAAGGTGCCGAGCAGGAGCATGACTTCCAGTTCGTGGGTCACGTAAGAGAGTCCACCGATGACGGCGATCGCCGCGACAACGGTTGCCAGAATGACTGATAGCGAGGAGCGCGGCGGAGGGCTGGCCCCGTCGCCGCGCATCTTCTTCAGGAGTTCCAAGGAGTCGAGGCCGACGGCCTTACTTCAGGGTCTTGATGCCGGCCAGGAGCTCCTGCACAAGTTCACGGCTGCGGGCCTTTACCTCGCGGTTCAGCGTCGTGTCGGAGGTGCCCATCGCGCGCTTCGACTGGGAGTAGGACTGGGCGAGGACGGCTTCCTTGTTGCGGGTGATCGTGGCGTTGTCGCGCACGGCCAGGATGACGTCGGCGTTGTAGCGGCCGAGGCCGCGGTCGAGGCGGACCTCGATGGTTAGGAGGGGCGTAGTGGTCTCCGGCGTCAGGCCATCGACCGAGCGCGGCACGATGTTGGCGCGGCGCATCTCGAGCTCCATCGCGTCGCGGATTTCGCCGCGCAGGTCGGCATCCTCAGGGCGACTTTCGGACGTGGTGACGTCGATGAAGAAGAAGGTGATGCCGCGGAGCTTGGCAAAGGACTTGTCGTCGGCCGGCGACGGACCGGAGGGGAAGGCTTGGGCGTGGCCGGAGACGGCGGCGAGGGTGGCTAACAGAGCGAGGGCGAGGGAGCGCATGGGAATGAAGTTAGAGTAGGTGAGGGGAGGTTCCGTTCAATCCCCTTTCGCGGGGACGAGTCGGACGGCGGTGAAAGGGTGCTGGTCCAGGAGGGTGGGATACCAGCCTTGCACCTCGGGCCGGATGAGAAACTTGTTCTTATTGAAGACGACCGGCAATACCGGCGCCTGGCTGATCAGGCGGGCCTCCGCCTGCTGGAAATAATCGAAGCGCTTGGTCGCATTGGTTTCTTTGGCAGCCAATCCCAAGAGGCGGTCATATTCGGTATCGGTCCAGTTCGAGATATTCAGCTCGTTACCGCTGATGAGCATCTCAAGGAAGGTGTTGGGGTCATTATAGTCACCGACCCAGGCGCCGCGGCAGAGGTGGAACTCGCCTTTGCGCATCGCGGAGAGATAGACTTTCCACTCGAGGTTGCGTAGCTCGACCTCCACGCCGAGCTCGCGGCGCCACATCTCCTGATAGGCCTGAGCCACCATCTGCGCTCCCTCGGAACTATTGTAGAGGTAATCGAATTTGGGTAGTCCTTTCCCGCCGGGGTAGCCCGCTGCAGCCAGCAAGCGGCGGGCTTCGTTCGCATCTTGTTTCCAGCGCGCGGTCGGCAGGAAGCCGCCGGTACCGGGCGGGGTGAAGTGTAGTGCCGGGGTCTCGCCGGCGCGCAGGACTTTCTCCGCGATGAGGTTGCGGTCGATCGCCATGCCGAGCGCTTGGCGGACGCGCGGATCGAGTAGCGCCTTGCGGGCGGCGAGGTCGACCAGCTTATCGCCTTTGATGTCGCAGTTGACCCAGACGAAGGCGGTCGAAAAGAACGGATCGAGCCGCAGGTGCGGGGCCTTCTGCTCACGGAGTTTGGCGACCTTGTAGGGCGGCACCGCGCCGGTGATGTGCAGTTCGCCGCCGCGGAAGGCACGCTCTTCGGCGAAGAGGTCGGAGATGGCGCGGAATTCGACGGCGTTGAGCGAGACCTCCTGGGCGTTCCAGTAGCGCGGGTTCTTGCGCACGACGACGCGGCGGGCCACTTCCCATTTTTCCAAGGTGAAGGCGCCATTGCCCACCAGCGAGCCGGGCCGGGTCCAAAGCGTATTGAGCGAATCCATTTTGCCGTGCTTCAAGATCGTCCCGGGGTGCACGGGGATCCAGCTGTGGTGGCAGAGGAGCTGTAGGAAGTAAGGAATGGGATCCTCAAGCTCGATGACGAGCGTGCGCGCGTCGGGGGCGCGGAGGCCGACGGACTTGAAGTCCTTAGACTTGCCGGTGTGGAAATGTTTGGCGCCGCGGATGCCGTGGAGCATCGAGGCGTATTCGGCGCCAAAGCTCGGCGTGAGCATCCGCTCGTAGCTGAAGAGGAAGTCGGCGGTGGTCACGGGGTCGCCGTTCGACCAGCGGGCATTCTCGCGCAGGCGGAAGGTCCAAGTCTTGCCGTCCTTCGACATCGTCCAGCTTTCGGCGACGCCCGGGATGGGGTGTAGGTCCTTCGGATCGTAATTCACCAAGCCTTCGAAGAGCGCGGCGATGATGTGGCTTTCGCTGAGCCCAGTGATCGTCTGCGGATCGAGCCCCGAGGGCTCGGCCATATTATTGATAATCAGGTAGCCTTCGGCCGCCTTCTTCTCGGCGGTCGTCTTGCCGTCGCCGCAGCCCACGAGCAGGCCCGCTAAGGCGAGCAGGGCGGCCGTCCAATGGAGCGGGGGGCGAAGCATGCAGGAGATTAGGCCCGGGGTCGGCCGGAGGGCAAGGCGTCTGGATGGGCTCTTTACTCCCCTCGGCGGGCTTCCTAGAAATGACCCATGATCACCCCGACCCGTCGCGACCTCGCCGTCGCTGCCCTGACTGCCTCCGTCTGCCTAGGCCTCCTCGGCTTCATTGGCCAAGACCGCCTCGCCGCCAACGTCCCGGCCCCGAAGCCTATCATGGGTTCGATGGCCTTCGATTGGGAGAAGCTGGTCGTCAAGCCCACCAAGATCGGCGCCTACCGCAAAGTCTGCCAGGCCCCGACCGCAACCCTCGACGAACTTGAATATCATATCACGACCCTGAATCCGGGCCAGGCGCCGCACCCGCCCCACCAGCACGCTGATGAAGAACTGCTCATCGTGAAGGAGGGTACCGTTGAGGCCCTGGTCGCTGGCGACTGGGTGAAACTCGGACCAGGCTCCGTTATCTTCCAGGCCGCCAATATCGACCACGCCATCCGTAATGCTGGCGAGGGGCAGGCGACCTATCACGTGATCAAGTGGAATTCGCCCGGTATGCTGGCCAAGCGCGACGCAGCGAGGGCCGCGGCCAAGGCTGCCGCGAAATAAGCCAAAGAAAAAGGGCGTCCCGAGGGACGCCCTTCTCATTGCTCCGAACAGGAGGACTTAGATGGCGGCAGGACCGCGTTCGCCGGTGCGAATGCGGATGACGTCGGTGAGTCCTATGACGAAGATCTTACCGTCGCCGATTTTACCCGTCTGGGCGGCCTTGGAAATCGTGGCGATGGCCTTCTCGACCTGCTCGTCAGCGACGGCGGCCTCGATTTTCACCTTGGGGAGGAAATCGACGGTGTATTCAGAACCGCGGTAGATCTCCGTGTGACCCTTCTGGCGACCGAAGCCCTTGACTTCAGTTACGGTCATACCCTCGATGCCGATTTCGGCGAGAGCGTCCTTAACTTCTTCAAGTTTGAAGGGTTTGATGATGGCGACGACGAGCTTCATGGTGGTGTGTTTAGGTTGGGTTAGGCGTTCGGTTGAGCAAGACCACTTATGCATCACCCGTGCCAAGTCCCGGGAAAGGGGTGCGGGCCTTACGATTGACTATTTTTAAGCAGCACATCCGACACGCCAGCCATTTTTTCGGCAGATTTAAGACCGGGGGCGAGTTCGATCCCGCTGTTTAGGTCGAAAAAGCCTGCTCCGGACTTCGCGGCCGCAGCGATATTATCTGGCCCCAGCCCCCCGGCGAGAATCCACAGGCATTGCGGGTATTTTTGCACGAGTTTCTGGAAGCGGGTCCAGTCCGAGACCTTGCCGGTGCCCCCGAAGGCATCTTTGGCGTGCGCATCGTGCACGAAGCCTTCGGCGAGAGGAATGAGGTCGGCGGGCCATTCGGCGCCGTCCGCGAGCTTAGGGGCCAACCAGAGATGCTTTACGCCCAGCTGGGCGGAGAGGGCCTTGGGGTCGCACTCGTTTTTCGCCGGATCGAAGTGGGCCTGGACGATCGCGAAGCCTTCGGCGATGAGTGCGGCGGCTTCAGCGACGGTGGGGTTCACGGTTACGGCGATACGCTTATCCGCCGGAACTTCGCGCAGCAGCGCGGCGCGGGCGTCGGCGGGCACGAAACGAGGCGAACCGCTCCAGCAATTGATGCCGAGATAATCAGCTCCCGAGGCCAGGGACATGGTGGCGTCGGCGGCGCGGGTGATTCCGCAGACCTTGATGCGCGCCGTGCCGATCATGCGAGGGCTTCGATCACCGCGTTGCGAATAGCGATGGCGGTCGGGGCGGAAGCAGTGCCGGCCAGCGGGATACCAGCTTTGCGCAACGCATCCGCGGTGGTGGCGCCGATGGCCACGGCCTTGGGTTGGCGCGCACCGGCATCGGGGCGAAGGGCTGCGGCTTGGTGCAGGAACGATTCCACGGCGGAAGGGCTGGCGAAGACGATGATGTCCGCGCCGCGCCGGCGGAACTCAGCCGCCTCGGGCGATTCGGCGACGGACTTCTCCTCGGTGGCGTAGACTTTGATGACGTCGACAATCCCCATCGCACCGTCGGCGAGCAGGCGAGGAAGTTCGGGGGTGTTGAGGTTGCCGGTGACGACGAGGATCTTCTGGTTCTCGACGTCGTATTTGTTCATCAGCTCGCGACCGAGCGATAGGGCGTCGTTCTGCGTGGCGGTGAGGTCGCTTTCCAGGTGGTACTGACGCAGGGCCTTCTCGGTCGCGGGGCCGAGGCAGGCGAAACGCACGCCGCCGACGGAACGAATATCCGTGAAGCGCTCAAAGAAGCGGTCGAAGAATCCGCGCACCCCGTTAGCGCTGGTGAAGATGAGCCAGTCGTATTCGCCCATGGCGTCGAGGACTTCGCTGAGGACGGTGTCATCGGGCTCGAACTTGATCTCAAGCAGCGGGAGTTCAGAGACCGCTGCGCCGGCGTCGACGAGCGCGGTCTTCCAGTCGGCACCACGTCCTTCCGGACGGGTGAGGACGACGAGACGATCGCGAAGGGGGAGTTTGCTCATAGTCAGCGGGGCAGGATCTGGCGGAGGATATCGTCGGCCAAGGCGGAAGCCGTGGCGAGGTCGGTGACGGGGAAGTCTAATTCGCGGCGACCGAAGTCGGCGCGGAAGAGGTGGACGCGACCCACGGCGTGGTGGCACGCGAACGCGGTGTGGCAGCCTTCGCCGAGCTTGGTCAGGAACAGGCGCTCGACGGTCACGGAATAGGTCGTGGCGGCGCAGCCGGCGGCGACATACTGCGCGATATCGGCGGAGCGGGATTGGAGCGCGACGGCGCCCTGGCCGGCGGCGGGCACCATGTCGGAGAGTGAGACGGGCTCGAACGAAAGGCCGGGCCACTCCTTGATACCGAGGCGGTTGAGGCCGGAGGCGGCGAGGTACGAAGCGTCCGCGTCGCCGTTGGCGAGCTTCTTCAGGCGCGTGTCGACGTTACCACGCAGTTCAGTCCACTGCGCCTGCGGGAAGGCGAGGGCGCCCTGCACGCGACGGCGCGGGCTGCCGGTGGCGATGAGTTTGGGGCTGGCGATCTCGCTGCGGCGCACGAGCACGTCGCGGGGATCTTGGCGCTGCAGGCAGACGGCGATCGCGAGACCCGCCGGCATCTCGGTCGGAAGATCTTTAGAACTGTGAATCGCGAGGTCGGCTTCACCGCGCAGGAGAGCTTGCTCAAGTTCAGCGGTGAAGAGGCCTTTGCCTCCCTGTTTCTCGAGTGACCAGCTTGCTTGGCGGTCGCCGGTGGTCGTCAGGATGCGGATTTCCGTCGGACGCCCGAGCGCCGCTTGCAGACGGGCGGCAGCGTCATGCGTCTGCTGGAGGGCCAGCGGGCTGCCGCGGGTGACGATGACGATGGGGCCTGACATGACGAAAGGTTAGCTCTGACGGATGAGCCAGAGTACGCCCCAGGCGGCGGGGACGGCGAGGTTGCCGACGAGCAGGATGGTGGCGGCGATGCGGAGGAGATCCCAGCGACGGTTAAGCGTGGCTTGGATCGCAATCACCGCGCCGCAGAGCGCGACGGGGATGCCCATACCGACGCCGAGCCAGACCACACGGTCATACGGGTCCGGGACGAGGCCGAGGAAGACCTCCGCGCCCCGGTAGGTCAGCAGCGTCGCCGCATAAAGGGCGCCACCGGAGAGGAGCAAGGAGAACGCCTGGACGACGCCATAGGCGTGGGAGTCGTCTTCGGTGAGTTCGTTAGGCACGCCGTCAGCAAAGACA
>JBEEKW010000021.1:0-36391 GCA_041168485.1 Verrucomicrobiota bacterium | reverse complement strand
GTGCAGCGCCTCGTGAAGGGTCGCACTTCGCAGGGAATGACGGAGTAAGTTGCCGCTTCTCGGCATCTTCGCTCCGTTTTTCGTTTAAAGTCATTTAAGCGGAACTTGCCCCTCCTTGGCGGGAAGGGCAGAGTCCCCTTGTGATTAAATCTGCGATCACAGTTTCGCTCGTCGCCCAAGCCAAGGGCGGACCGTTCGTCTATTGGGACGGACTCGAGTCCGCCGCGGCCTCCGCCGCGAAGCTGGGCTTCGACGCGATCGAGATCTTCGCCCCTTCGGCCGCCTCGATCGACCGCCCGGCGCTGCATACGCTGCTCAAGCAGCACGGCCTCGCCGCCGCGGCCTTCGGCACCGGGGGCGGCTGGCTCGTCCACAAGTGGCACCTGACCCACGCCGACCCCACCATTCGTAAGCAGGCCCGTGAATTCATCCGCGCGATCATTGACGTCGCCGGCGAGTTTAAGGCCCCGGCCATCATCGGCTCGATGCAGGGTAAGGCCGAGGGCGACGTCTCCCGCGACCAAGCACTAGCCTGGCTCGCCGAAGCACTCACCGACCTGGGTGCCCACGCCGCTCAATACGGCGTTCCCCTCCTCTACGAGCCGCTCAATCGCTACGAGACGAATCTCCTTAACCGCCAGCTCGACGCTGCCCAATTCCTCGAAGCCCGTAAGGTCGCGAACGTGAAGCTCCTCTGTGACCTGTTCCATATGAACATCGAGGAGGTCTCGAACGCCGCCACGCTCCGCGCCTGCGGCCGTCACGTCGGCCACGTCCACTTCGCCGACAGTAACCGCCAGGCCATCGGCTTCGGCCACACGGAAGCTACCTCGGTCATCGCCGCGCTCAAGGATATCGGCTTCACCGGATATCTCTCCGGCGAGATTCTTCCTTTGCCTGATTCCGAAGCTGCCGCCGCTCAGACGATCAAGGCCATTCGCAACTACTTACCCCGCTAAGACCATGCTCAAGCACCAACTCATCCATCCTAGGATCTCCGAAATCCTTGCCCGCGCTGGCCATCACTCGGTCATCCTGATCGCCGACGGTAATTACCCAGTCTGGGGCAAGAAGGGCCCGAATGCCGAACTGGTCTCGCTCAACCTCTCTCCAGGTATTCCGACCGTTGCCCAGGTATTGCGCGCGGTGCTCAGCGCTGTCCCGGTCGACGCGGTTAATACGATGGGCATCCCCGCCGACGACTCCTACGCGCAGAAGGGTGAGCCGCCCGTGTGGGCCGAGTTCCGCCAAGAAGTGAAGGCCGCCGGCCTGAAGCTCGAACTGCAGCCGATCCTGAAGTGGGATTTCTACAAGGCCGTCGAATCCGCCGACCATATCCTCACGATCCAGACCGGCGACCAAGCCCTCTGGGGTAACGTGCTCCTCACCGTCGGCTGCCGCACGGCCTAAACTTTCGCACCATGAAGACTCGCACCCTCGGTAAGACCGGGATCGAACTCCCCATCCTCAGCTTCGGCGCCTCGTCGCTTGGCCAGGAATTCCGTAGCGTCGCCCTCGACGACGCCCTGAAATCCGTCCAAGTCGCCCTCGACTGCGGCATCAACTTCATCGACACCTCGCCCTTCTACGGACGCGGTATTTCCGAAGTGCTCCTGGGAGTCGCCCTCCGCGGCGTTCCGCGCGATAGCTATAAGCTTTGCTCGAAGATTGGCCGCTATGACCTCGCCCACTTCGACTTTAGCGCGAAGCGCGTCGCGGAGAGCATCGACGTCTCCCTGCACCGCCTCGGCACCGACCACCTCGACGTCATCCTGTGCCACGATATCGAATTCGTCCCGATGCAGCAGATCGTAGACGAGACCATCCCGGCCCTCCGCAAAGCGAAGCAGGCCGGCAAGGTGAAGGCCATTGGCTTCAGCGGTTATCCGCAGAAGATCTTCAAGTTCATCTGCGAGCAGGCCGAGGTCGACTGCGTACTGAGCTACAACCAGCACACGCTCCAGAACACCCGCTTCTCCGACGAGTCCGTGCCTTACCTGAAGGATAAGGGCATCGGTGTCATGAACGCCGGCCCCTTCAGCGCGCGTCTGCTCACCAACGCCCCGCTCCCAGCCTGGCTCAAGGAGCCGGAGAATGTGAAGGCCGCCGCTCGCGCCGCCGCCGCCCATTGCGCTGCCAAGGGCAGCGACATCGCCAAGATCGCGTTGCAGTTCTCGCTCCAGCATCCCGACATCACCACGACGGTCTCGGGCAGCGCTAATCCGATCAACATCCGCAACTGGGCCAAGTGGGCCGCGGAACCGATCGACGAGCAACTCCTCGCCGAAGTCCACGCGATCTTCGCCCCGGTCAAGAACCTTGGCCACCTCGAAGGCCTGAAGGAAAACAACTGAGCCGATGAAAGCCATCCGTCTCGACCAGCCGCAGCAGTTTACGCGCATCGATATCCCTGAGCCGCCCGCGCCCGCCGCTGGCGAAGCGGTCGTTCGCGTGCACCGTATTGGCATCTGTGGCACCGACTACGGAGGCTATCTCGGCAAGATGCCGTTCTACTCCTACCCGCGCATCCCCGGACACGAACTCGGCGTCGAGGTAATCGCGGCCGGGCCGGGCGTGACGAACGTGAAGCCGGGCGACCGCTGCTCGGTCGAGCCCTACATCAATTGCCAGACGTGCTACAGCTGCCGTCGCGGTTTCACCAATTGCTGCGAGAACCACCAGACGCTCGGCGTGATGTGCGACGGCGGTATGGCGGAGAAATTCCTGCTCCCGGCCCGCAAGCTCCACATCTCCACGAAGCTTTCCTACGACCAGCTCGCGCTCGTCGAGACGCTCGCTATCGGTTGCCACGCCGTCGATCGTGCCGCCCCCAAGGCCGGCGAGACGGTCCTCGTCATCGGCGCCGGCCCCATCGGCCTCTCAGCCGTCGAGTTCGTCAAGGTCTCCGGCGCGAAGTGCGTCGTGATGGACATGAACGCCGACCGTCTGAAGTTCTGCACGGACGTCATGAAGGTTGATGGCGTCATTCAGGCCAAGGGCGACGGTTCCGAAGTCGCCGCGCTCGCCACCCTCACGAACGGCCAACTGGCCGACGTGGTTATCGACGCCACGGGCAGCAACAAGTCGATGGTCGCCTGTTTCGCTTACGCTGCCTTTGCCGCCCGCGTGGTCTACGTGGGCATCACGCAGCAGGAACTCACTTTCCCGCACGCACCGCACCTCCATCGTCGCGAGCTGACCATCATGGCCAGCCGCAACGCCCTCTCGAAGGACTTCGCCCGCATCATCAAGCTAATCGAGGATGGCGTAATTGATACGAAGCCCTGGATCACGCACCACGCGAAGTTCGACGACCTGATTGCGACCTTCCCGACCTGGCTCAAGCCGGAGTCGGGCGTGATCAAGGCGATCGTCGACGTGGTCTGACGTCATGCGCCTCGACGCCCACCAGCACTTCTGGTCGTACGACGCGGCGCAGTATCCGTGGATCCCGCCGGGCTCGCCATTGCACCGCAGTTGGCTACCCGACGATCTCGCCGCGCTCCAGAAGCCGCTCGGCTTCGATGGCTCGATTGCCGTGCAGGCCCGCCAAGTCGTCGGCGAATCCGACTGGCTTCTTGGGCTCGCGGATAAGCACGCCAACGTAAAAGGCGTCGTTGGCTGGGTCGATCTCCGCTCCGATCGCGTTGAGGCTGACCTTGCGCGCCTCGCCGCGCACCCGAAGTTTGTCGGCGTCCGCCACGTCGTCCAGGAAGAGCCTGACGATGACTTTATGCTCGGTAAGGAATTCCAGCGCGGCATCTCGAAGCTCCGCGCGTACGGTCTGACTTACGACATTCTCATCTTCCCGAAGCAACTCGAGGCGGCCATCCGCCTCGCCGAGAGTTTCCCGCTCCAGCCCTTCGTCCTCGATCACATCGCCAAGCCGCACATCAAGGCCGGCACGATTGAGCCATGGAAGTCGCAGCTGCGACGCCTGGCTAAGTTGCCGAACGTCCACTGCAAGGTCTCCGGCATGCTCACCGAAGCCGATCACAAGAATTGGCAGGCCGAACAGTTCCGCCCCTATCTCGACACGGTCTTCGAGGCCTTCGGCCCCTCGCGCCTGATGGTTGGCTCGGATTGGCCGGTCTGCCTCTTCGCCGGCAGCTACGAGCAAGCCTTTCGCCTCGTCGACGACTACGCCCGCGGCCTGACCGAAGCCGAGCGCGCGGGACTCTTTGGCGGCAACTGCGCCCGGTTCTATTTAGACGGCAAGCGCTAGCGGATAGCTGTGTTGGCGTCCTTGGTGACCTTGAAGATCCAGCCCGTAGCTTGCATGTCGATATTCAGCCCGCGCTTGTCCTTCGTGATTTCGGCTGGCACCGGCTCCGTACTGCAGCGGAACAGCTTCAGCTTTCCTTCGCCTTCGTATTGTCCGTCGACCTTGGTACCGGACTTCGCGACCTCGATCGCGAGGTAGCAGTCGAAGACGCCGCCCGGGGTCTCGCCGATGAGCACCTCAACCGGCACCTTGGTGCCCTTGGTCACTTGAATCCACGGCCCCGCCTTGAGTCGATGCAGGCCGCCGGGACGTCGGTCGACCTTGTATTCCTGGGTGACCTTGACGCCGAAATCCTTGTAGTTACCTCCGCCGGCGAGGTAGGTCTCGTAGCCGTCGTCGAGGGCGATCTTCCGGTTCCAGCGGACGAGCAGGAAGTCGTCGCCCGAACCCACGAAGCGGAAGGGGAGGGAGCTGGGCACCTCGACGTAGCAGCGGTAGTGCACGACCCAGCGCGACGGCTTCATCAGTTTCTCGACCTCGAAGGCCTTAGGGGCGTCGTTGGCTGATCGGCCAGTGATGAATAGTTGGCCGGAGATCAGGGTGTCGGGCGCCTTGAAGAACTTGCTCAGCTTGCCCGGACTCCAGCCGGCTTCGAGGAAGTCGCGCACGGCCGCTCGGTAGGGTGGGATGCCGGTCTTGGCGTCCACCATCGCCGTGGGTTGGCGGCCGCTGGTTTGCTTGAGGTCGTAGAGCGTACCAATTAGCCCGCCGGTCGTCGTGCCAGTTCCCTTCATACCGAACAACGAGACGAAATTCCGGCCACCGCCAACGCCAGCGCCCTTGCCAGCGCCGATGCCGCCGCCCGAACCACCGCCGAAACCTTTCGAGCTGCCGCCCCCGATGGCCCCGGCGGTCGCCAGCGGATTGGTCAGGCTCGGTAGGCTACTGATGGCCATCGCAGAATTCGTGTTCTTGCTGGTGATGCGCGAGCTGGTCTTGGTCAGCGCCTTCACATTTTTCGGCTGAAGCTTGGTCTTATATTCCTTGGCCTTGGGACCGCCGCTACCGCCGCCCGCACCGGTCGCGAAGGAGTTCGGGTCTTTCTTCCCGGAAAGATCCGTGACGGTCGAGACGACCCAGATGACGGCGATGAGCACCAATAAAATATGGAGGAGGACGGAAAGCGCCAAGCCTTCCCCGCCTAACCGTTGCCAGAGCGTACGGTTAGGGCGATGCAGCGGCGTCGAGGGGGACGCCTCCGCGGATTCGTCCTGGGGTGCGGACATACAAGTATTCCATAGTGAGATTGTGGACAGACAATCCGTAAAACAGGGCAACGGCCCTAAATTGTCGTAATAATCACAAACACCCCTCATCGGCTTGCCCCGACCGACCTGGCCGCCATCTTCGATTGCATGGATTCCCGTCTACACGACCTCGAAGAAAGGCTCACTTTCCTCCAGCGCCACGTGGAGCAGCAGGACCGAGTCATCCTCGAGCTCTCCCGGGAGGTCTCCAAGCTATCGGATCGCTTAGCCCGCACCGAAGCCAAGTTGACCCAGACCGCCGACGCCGGTGATCAGGCCCCGCCTGCCGACGAGCGCCCGCCGCATTGGTAAACGATCGGTTTTAGCATTTGAGGCGGGTCGCGGTCACCGTAGGCTCAGGGCATGGACAACGATTCGCTGACCTATCTCGAGTACGGCATCTATCTGTTGGTTTCGCTCTCCGTCACGATCTGGGTCGGGCGCACGCTCTTCCGCAGCGGCCGCCCGTTCCTCCTCGAGGCCTTCCATGGCAACGAGACGATGGCCGACTCGGTCAATAATCTCCTGATCATCGGCTTCTACCTGGTGAACGCGGGCTTCATGCTCCTTTTCCTTTCTTCGAAGGAGCACCCGAAGACCGGCATCGATGTCGTCGAGCATCTTAGCAAGTCAGTCGGCGTGGTGATTGTTGTCCTTGGCGTGATGCACCTGATCAACCTCGTCGTGCTAAACTCCCTGCGTACTAGCGGCAACGCCAGTCGCCCGCCCGTCTTGCCTCCGAAAGCCTGAGACGACCGAACGCATGTGCGGCCGCGTCACCCAGTTCTCACGCTGGGAAGAAATCGTAAAAAGCCTCGCCGCCCCGTCGGCCGAGGTTTCGCCGCGTTATAACATTTCTCCCGGCACGCCGCTGGTCTCCGTCCGGCGTGAGCAAGGCGTCCTCCGCACCGAAGCACTCCCCTGGGGTTTCGTGCCGGCTTGGGCATCGGCCGACGAACAAGAAGGCCACGCCAACGCCCGCGCGGAAGGCATCTTCGACCGCCCTACATTCCGTGACTCGGCCCGCCATCGTCGCTGCGTCATCCCGATCGATGGCTACTATGAGTGGAAGACGGAAGGGAAGCTGAAGTCTCCGTATTATTTTCGCTCGGCCGACGGCGGTCCGCTTGCGGTTGGCGGCCTCTGGTCGCTCCACCTCGCCGCCGATGGCACGCACCGTCGCACGCTCTGCCTGGTGACGGTCGCACCGAATCGCGAAGCGGGCGAAGTCCATTCGCGCATGCCGGTCGTGCTCACCGGCGCCGACCGCCAGGCCTGGCTCTCGGAGAAGGCTTTCGCTGCCGAGGATTTCGCGCACCTCGCCGTGACCGCTCCTGACCGGGCGTTATCTTTGTATCGCGTGTCGCCCGACGTCAATCGGGTCGCGATCGACGCTGAGCGACTGGTGCTCCCGTTGGTAGGCGCGATGGACCAGCCGGACTTCTTCGGGGATTTGCTTGGCTAACGGGGCGTTTTTCGACAGACCTCTGGCATGGCCGAGCCAACGCATCACCCAAAGATCGTGGAGAAGCCGTGGGGCCGCGAAATCTGGTATGCCGATCAGGCCGCTTACGCCGGCAAGGTGCTCGAAATGAAGAAGGGGTGCCGCCTCAGCTTGCAATATCACGAACGCAAGACGGAGACGCTTTACCTCCTTTCAGGTAAGGTGCTCCTGACCTTCCGACCAATCGCACCCGGCGAGACTCCGGCAGTCTCGCTCGTCACGGCGGCCGATCAGCGTACCTGGCTCCCGGGACAAGCCTTGCATGTGCCCGTGCGCACCATTCACCGCTTCGAAGCCCTCGAAGATAGTGTCCTGCTCGAGGTCTCTACGCCCGACCTGACGGACGTCGTTCGCCTGCAGGATGACTTCTCGCGTCCGGCTCGCGACTGACCCTTTCTATTCCTATGCGCAAAGTTTTGGCCTTTGATCTCGGCGGCACGAAATTCGCCTTTGGCGTCGTCAATCAGGACGGCACCGTCCTCGGTTCCGGCCGCGTCGAGACGTTCGCTGAAAAGGGACCGCAGCAGGCCTGCGAACGCGTCGCCGAAGCCGCTCATGCGCTCCTCGCCGAATTGAAGCTCAAGCCGGTTGACTTCGTTGCTATCGGCGTCGCTTCACCCGGCCCGCTCGACATCGCCCGCGGCTGCGTCGACGGTTCGCCTAATCTCCCTGGCTGGACGGGCTTCTCGATCACGGACTTCCTGAGTAACTCCTTCGGCGGTCTGCCAGCGCGCATTGACAACGACTGTAACGCCGCCGCGCTCGGCGAATACCGCTTCGGCGCGGGCAAGGGGAAGAAGAACGTCGTCTACATCACCGTCTCGACCGGCATCGGCGGCGGCGCCGTCATCGACGGGCGCCTGATGCGCGGCTCCAACGGTAACGCGGCCGAACTCGGCCACATCCCTCTCACGATGGACGGCCCTCGCTGCGGCTGTGGTAATCCTGGCTGCTGGGAAGTCTACGCCTCTGGCACCGCCATCGCCCGCCGCACGCGCGAGGCCCTCACGGCCGGCCGCCCTTCGAGCATCGTTAAGTTCGCCGGTAGCATCGACCAAGTCACCACCCACCATCTCTTCCAGGCGATGGCTGAAGGAGATGCGCTCGCCAATGAGATCTGGGCGGAGTCTATCAACTACCTCGGTCGCGGCCTCGGCGCGGTGATCAACACTTTCAATCCGGACGTGATTGTGGTCGGTGGCGGCGTGACCGCGGCCGGTGACGCCCTCTTCGTCCCGATGCGCAAGAGCGCCAGCAACTATGCCTTCCCGCGCCTTTCGGCGGTCTGTTCGATCGTCCCGGCCGGCCTCGGCGGTAACGTCGGCGTCGTCGGCGCCGCGGCTTGCGCCTTCGAGCACGTCAGCTGACCTGACTCGCCCGTGATGCGCGTCTCCGTCGTCATCCCGGCGTTCAACGAGGAAAAACTCCTGCCGGCTACCCTTGCGGCCATCCGCGGTGCGGCCACCGCTTTCGAGCAGCGTGGCTGGACGTGGGAATGCGTGGTCTGCGACAACAACTCGACCGACGGTACGGCGGCCTGCGCTCGTGAGGCTGGAGCGATTGTCGTCTTCGAGCCGGTGAATCAGATCGGCCGAGCCCGCGACGCCGGCGCCCGCGTGGCGACGGGCGATTGGCTGGTGTTTATCGACGCAGACTCAACCCCTTCGCCCGCGCTCTTCACGGCTATCGCGGACCAGATCGGTGCCGGTCGCGCGCTCGGCGGCGGGAGTACGGTCGAACTCGAGCTTGGCACGCCGCGATACGCCCGTTTCGTCTGCGGAATCTGGAACTTGTGCAGCCGCCTCGCCGGTTGGGCCGCCGGCTCCTGTGTCTGGGTCGAAGCCGCGGCCTTTCGCGAAGTAGGCGGCTTTGGTACAGAATACTACGCCGGCGAGGAAGTCTTCCTCAGCCGCCGCCTCAAGTCCTTGGCTCGCCGGACTAGTCGACGTTTCGTTATCCTGTCGGGAAGCCCACTGCACACGTCTTCACGTAAGCTGAAGCTCTACACTGTCACGGAAGCGGCCCGCTTCTTCTTCCGTATGCTCTTCAGCGCCGGACGCGCGGCGAAGCGCCCGGAGGAATGTGATATCTGGTATGATGGTCGGCGTTGAGCCCACTCAGAGCCGCTGACGCTTCCACTTCGGGATGGGGAACGCCGTGACTTTGTCCGAACGCAGTTCGACGTCGTCGCGGTGGCGTAAGGCCTTGGCCTCGGCGTCCGTGACGATGTCGTAGTGCCGCGTAGCGGTGATGAGGTCGGCGATTTCCCAGCAGTCCTTGGGATTGTTCACCCACTTCTCCGGTGGCAGGCGACTCAGGTCGTACGGCTTGGAATAGCTCCGCAGGGTTTTACGTGGGCCCTTGGCGTATTCGTGGAAGTAGGACATCGCGAGCTCGCGGACACTGCGGTACACGGGGTCACGCCAGCGGAGGCAGACGTAGTTCGTCTTCGAGATGGCGCCCCATTTGCCGTTCACGCGGAAAGGCGCGATGACATGGTCCATGTCCTGGTGGGCGCTGAAGTCCAGGAGCAGGGGAGGGTGGCCCTGTAACCAGAGCGCGAAAGCCGCGACCATGGCGCCCTCGATGCAATGGGCGCGGCGATGCTTTAGCGCCTGCTCGACGGACCGGGCGGTATCACCCTCGGGCTCGAAGTTCTGCGGGAAATCGACGAGGAAGTCCTGGATGGCCTGCGGGGTGGCGAGGCGGGCGAGCGTCCGAGCCGCTGGGAGGCTGAGGCCGCGCTTTTGCGCGAGTCGGATTCGGGCGGCGAGCGACATGCCTTAGGTCTAGCTGCCCGCCCCGATTGCTCAAGGAGCGAGTGCGTCCCCGCTTTCGGATTGGCTAACCTTCCGGTCTGCGTTTGCTCTCCGTTGTCCGCCATGCCGATCTTCGAAACCACCTGCGCCGATTACGGTAAGCCCAGCGGAACCCCCTGAGATGGATCCGCAAACTCTCCGCGACGGGCTGCTGCAGCTCATCCTGCTGATCATCTCGATCGGCCTCCACGAGTTCGGCCATGCTTGTATGGCTGACCTGCGGGGCGACCCGCTACCGCGCATGCAGGGCCGCGTGACCCTCAACCCCTTCGCCCACGCCGACCCGATTGGTACCATCGCGATTCCCGCGGTCATGATCTTTCTCAGCCCGGGCTTCGGCCTCATCGGCTGGGGGAAGCCCGTCCAGATCTCCCTGCCGAATCCCAAGACCCGCCGGATGGATGATATCTATATCACCCTGGCCGGTCCGGCGATGAATCTGGTGCTCTGCTTCGCCTTGGCCCTCATCGGAACCATCGGTAATTTCGACCCCGAGTCTCAGGCGGTCATCATCGTCTTCCTGGCCCAAGGTATCTTCCTCAACGCAGGTTTAGTGGCCTTCAACTTGATCCCCGTCCCGCCCCTCGACGGCTCCCGTCTGGCTCTTCGGCTCGGCCTGTATTCAGAGGAGCTGTTCCTCGCCATCGCCCGATGGGGGTTCGTCATCCTGATAATCCTCATCAACCTTCCCGGGTTTGGGCGATTGATTCATTGGGTGATGTCGCCGTTGCTCGAGGGTGCCGCGCTGGTCTGGCCTTACTTCCATCGCTTCCTCTAAGTCCTACGAGAGGCTTGCCTATTCGCGGCCTTCGGGCGAATCTAGGGCCATGCAAACCCTCGGCGAACGTCTCCAAGAAGCCCGTCAGCGACTGGGCGTGACTCTCCGCGAAGCGGCGGAGTTCACCAAGATCCGCACCGACTACCTCCAGTCGATGGAGGCCAACCAATTTGAATCCATCCCGCTCGCCGACGTCTACAAGCGTGGCTTCGTGAAGGTCTACGCGAAGTACCTGCGCCTCGATGACGAGAAGGCCGGCGCTGATTTCAATACGCACCATTCCGCTAAGGCTTCGCGTCGCCCGCTCGAAGCGGCCGCCGACGAAGATGCGCCGTTCGAACCGGAGTCCGGCGTCAGTTCGATCACGCTCAGCCGCGACGCCTTGATCTATGTCGTCATCGGTATCGCGGTCGTTGCGATTGTCCTCGCACTGGTTTTTTCCTGAGCTCGCCCGCGGCTCAGCGGACGCAGCCTAAGCCGGTGACGGTGGTTGCGGTTCCCGCGCCGCCAGCGAGCCGACCCCACCAGATTACGCTCACGTCGGTCAAGGCAGACATCCGTTACCAAGTCATTGAACTGAACACGGGGGAGTCACCTGGGTACGGTAAGCTTTCCCCGCGCGACAAGCCGGTCGTCATCAACGTGAAGGGGCCGAGCGAGCTGCGTTCCAATGCGGTCGAGCACCTGCGCGTGAAGATCGACGGCATCCCGTTCCCGATTCCTGCCACCATCACGGGCGCGATGTACGTAGCTCTGCCCGATACCTTTACCTCCCCGCCGACCCCCAAGGTCGCGCCCGTGCCGACCCCTGCACCCAAGGCCCCTGCGCCGAAAGCGAAGTCGTCTCGTTGAGTCGAGGGGGTTGACCGTCCGCCCGTCCGGGCTTATCAATGGGCATAGTGCCTCCGCGCCTCGAACAACGTGTCCTCGTCCTTAACCGTCTCTGGCAGCCGGTTAACATCGTGGGCGTCTTGCGCGCGATGAGTCTCCTCTTCCGCGGCCGTGCTTCGGCCATCCACGCCGATGCCTCCGGCCATCGCGTGATGAGCTCCGAGGAGTGGATGCGCTTCTCCGTGGAGGCCCCGCCGCCAAACGCCGAATCCGTCCGCACGACGCACATCGTGCTCCGTATCCCCCGTGTGCTCTTGCTCGGTGAATACGATCGCGTCCCGCGCCGCGAGATTCGCTTCTCCCGCCGCAATGTCTACCTGCGCGACGCCAACACTTGTCAGTACTGCGGGCGACCGTTCCGTGATGAGGAGCTCAATCTCGATCACGTCGTGCCCCGCGATATCGGCGGCAAGACGAACTGGGAGAATATCGTGACGGCCTGCGTGCGCTGCAACTCCCGCAAGGCCAACCGCCTGCCCGAACAGGCCGGTATGACGCTCCGCCACGCGCCCACGAAGCCGAAGTGGCGCCTGGTGGTCGCTTCGTCCCTGTCCGCCGACGAGGTCGAGTGCTGGAAGGAATTCCTCGAGGTCACGCCCGCCGGTCAGCTTCCTTGGCGGAACTGAGCGACGGCGCTTTCCTTGGTGCGGGTAACCAGATTCGAACTGGTGTATCCACTTTGGAAGAGTGGTGTCCTACCACTGAACGATACCCGCGTGGCCAAGGACGCTCACTATTCCGAGCCGTTCGCCCGGGGTCAAGCCTCGCTCACGGTCCGCCGGGCCGGCTGGGAGCGGAAACCGGCCGGGGAAAGCGGGGTTTGCCGACCCGGTCAAGCCGGGCTGCGGTGGATGACGCTGATGGTGCCGTTGGTCTCGAGGATCACATCCTTGGCCTGCTCGATGTTCGCGAGTCCTGCCGAACGTAGCGCGGACATGAGTTCATGGTGCGTGATTCGCTCGCGGTGCATGACCTTCTCCTGCACCGCACCGTCACGGACAAGGAAGAGCGGCCGGCCGACTAGAGCCCAATGCACAAATCGGAAATGGCGTGAGAGTAGGAGCATGCACCAATTGATGCTGATGAGTGTGCCGGCCAGGAAGAGTCCGCCGCCAAGGCTGTTGTCCCCGCCGTTCATGGCATTCTGCACAGTGTTGCTCAGGATGAGCAGCAGGATGAAGTCAAAAGGCGTTAGCATCCCGGTCTGTCTCCGACCGGTGAGGCGGATTAGGAACAGGAGGAACCCGTAGACGATGATGCCGCGAATCAGTAGCTCCCACCAAGGAAGCACAGGGATGAGCATGGCCCCGAGGTCGAAGGGCTGACGGTCGGCTAGGGCGAGCATGGGCCAAGATAGGCCCAGCCTCCGCATAGGGCGATAGCGTTTGCGCTTCACGCAGGGCCGAGTTCCGTCATCCTGCGCCTATGGCTCGCTCCGCTCGCTCCTCCGCCCCAGCCGTCCGTGATGTGCTGATGATGGCGACTCCCTCCAAGAACGCCGATCTTCGCTGGTTCGGAGGTTTCCACGCCTCCGACCCGTTCCCGGCGTTCTCCGCCAAGGGGCGCCGCATCGGCCTACTGCCTGGCATGGAAGTTGGCCGCGCCAAAGACGAGTCCGCCTTTGATGAAATCCTTAACCTCACTGCCACCATCACCGATCTCCGTAAGACCAACCCGAAGGCGGGCGTAGCGGACGCCATCGTCTTCGCCGCCCTCCAGCATGGCATCCACCGTTTTCGCGTGCCGGCCGATTTCCCGGTGGGATTGTATGAGCGCCTCCGCCAGCTCGGTCTCGAGCTCCATCCGGTCGGCGCCCAGCACAACGAACGCGGTTCGCCTGAACTCTTCCCAGCCCGCCAAGTGAAATCGAAGGCGGAGCTCGCTGGCATCCGCGCGGGTAATGCTGCCGCGGTTGCAGGCTTCAAGGCCGTCGAGAAGGTGCTCGCAGAATCTAAGGCGGACAAAAAGGGCATACTGCAATGGCAGGGCCAGACGCTCACGGCCGAGATTCTGAAAGAGGAAGCGCAAGTCGCCATTCTCCGCCAAGGCGGGCTGTGCGATATCGGCCTCATCATCGCCCCGGGCGATCAGGCGGTCGATTGCCATTGCTCTGGATCTGGTCCGATCCGCGCCAACGAACTCATCGTCTGCGATATCTACCCGCGCCACATCGCCTCGCATCACTACGGCGACATGACCCGCACTTACCTCAAGGGGAAGGCGAACGCGAAGCAGCGTAAGATGGTCCACGCGGTAATTGAATCTCAACGCCGCGCGATCAAGGCCATCCGCGCCGGTGTGACGGGCGCCAAGGTCCACACGGTCGTGCAAGATTATTTCAAGTCGCTCGGTTACAAGACGGGCCTGGTGAAAGGCGTCTACGTGGGCTTCTTCCATGGCACGGGCCACGGGCTCGGCTACGATATCCACGAAGAGCCGGCGCTCTCCATCCGCAACCCGCACCCGCTCATCGCGGGCAATGCGGTTACGGTCGAACCGGGGCTTTATTATCCCGGCATCGGCGGCTGCCGCTTTGAGGACTGCGTGGTAGTCACCAAGAAGGGCTGCGAATTTCTTTCCTCCCATCCCACCAATTGGGAGATTGCCTGAGGATGGCCAAAGGGCGGGGCAGGGCCGGATCGCATACGTCGCTGACGGATGCCGCCCGTCCCGTGGCCGAAGCCCTCGAGCGTCATGGACGCGTCTCCCGCGGCGTCATCAGCGCCCGCGTGCGCGCGAGTACGCTCTCGATCAAGGTGATGAAGCTCGGGGGCGGCTTGCGCATCACGGTCGTCTCCAAGGGCTCGCGCCAGGAACTCCATGTCTACGGTATCACAACCGAACGCGTGGGCCAGATTCTGTCGGGGCCGGACTTCTCCGGCTACAAGCTGAACTTCGCCGATGAGTGAGGTCCCAGTCATCGTCGCCGAAGTCACGGCTGCCGACTGGATTGCTGCCGGTCCGGGTTGGACGCATCTCCCTTACCTCGCACGTTTTCGCGCCGACCGTCTTCCGCTTTCGTGGGAGGGCTTCTTCACGGGCCGCCACCATGCGGTGCTGGAGAGTGGCCGTTCCGGCAGCTTCACCATCGCCGTTCCCTCTGCGTCGCGCGCGACGGTCTTCTTCGCCGATGGCCGCGTGGTCATGCACGCCGCCGATGGCGCGCATGAAGAAGCCTCCGAAAAACCGCTCGACTATCTGCGTCGCTGGTCGCGCGAAGTCCGCGCCCCGCGCCTCGACGGCTGGCCCGCTTTCCAGGGCGGGCTGATCACGCTGCTCGGCTACGAGCTCGCCGCGCAATTCGAACCAGTGAAGTCTGCGCCGGCCGACGTCCGTGCTCCCCTCGCGGCTTTCCTTGAGGCGCATGAAGCGTGCGTCTTCGATGCCTCGAAGCGGGAGCTGACCGTTGTCGTGCTTTGTCCCGTCGGTTCGCCGAACTCCGCTCTCCGCGCGGCCCGCGCCCGCGCGCTCGATCTCGCCGCCCGCTGGGATGCGACCTGTGTCCAGCCGGCGCCGACTTTATCGACTTCCCCCGTGCCCGCCGTGCCGATTGCACAGTCCCTTGACGAACCCGCCTTCGTCCGCGCGGTGACGCGCTGCCAGGAATACATCGCCGCTGGCGATACGTATCAGGTGAATCTTTCCACGCGACTCGAAGTCGCCTCTGTCGAACCGCTCCTTGCCTACGAAGTTCTCCGCTCGGCCAATCCTTCGCCCTACATGGGTCTGGTGCGACTGCCGGGGGCGACGCTCGTCTGCGGGTCGCCGGAGTTACTGGTCGAAGTTTCCGCGGGGCGCATCGCTTCTCGCCCCATCGCCGGCACCCGCCCGCGGGGCGCCGATGTAGCCGCTGACCTCGCGTGGGCGCAGGAACTTTCTGGTGACACGAAGGAGAAAGCGGAACACCTGATGCTTGTCGACCTGCTCCGCAACGACGTCGGCCGCGTCTCTCGCCCGGGCTCAGTGCATGTGCCCGAGTTCATGGCGGTCGAACGCTACTCGCACGTGATGCACCTAGTCTCGCAGGTCGAAGGCCAGCTGCAGGCTTCCGCCGGCCCAGCCGACGTCATCCGCGCGCTCTTCCCGGGCGGCACCATCACGGGCGCTCCGAAGGTCCGTACGATGCAGGTCATTGCCGAACTCGAACCGGTAGCCCGTGGCTATTATACGGGTTCGCTCGGCTGGATCGGCGCCTCGGGCGATCTCTGCCTCAACATCGTGATTCGTTCCCTGTGGTCTGCCGATGGCCGTACGTTCGTGCAGGCTGGAGCGGGCATCGTCGCCGATTCGGTTCCGGCCCGTGAATACGCCGAGAGCTTACGTAAGGCGCAGGCTCCCTTGCTCGCTGCCGCGCGCGCGGCCCTCCAGCCATGATCGGCTGGCGCCAAGGCGAATGGGTGTCGCTGCCCGATGGCGCCGAGGTTTCCGCCTTGGTTCCTGGCCCGTCGCTCTTCGAGACTTTCGCCGTGCGGGCGGGTCGCATCGCGTGCCTCAGCGACCATCTCGATCGCCTCGCCCTCGGCTGTCCGCGGCTCGGCCTCGATCCGACGCGTCTCATGCTCGGCGCCGACGCGAATGTCGCCCGCTGGTCGGCCCCGTTGGGCAGCCTGCTTGGGCGGAACATGCTGACGGAGGCGATCGTCCGCCTGCTCGTTGCGCCCCGCGGCGACGGCCTGGCCACCGAGTGGCTCACGGTTCGCCCGCTACCGCCCACGCCTTCCGTGATCGACCTTTATCAGCTCACCCTTCGCCGCGATGCTCCGGAATGGCTGCCGCGTCCGAAGAGCGGACCGTGGCAGAATTCTTCCGACGCTTGGCGCGAACTCCGCAGCGTCGCCGATCGTCCCGACGCTGAAGGGGTGCAACTCGACGCGCGCGGCTGCCTGAGTGAAGGCTCCCGCAGCTCCTTCTCTTGGTGGGATGGCGATTGCTGGAATTTCCCTTCGGTCGAGACGGGCCGATTACCTGGCACGGCGTCGGCGCAGCTCCGTTCGGTGCTCACGCAAGCCGGCCGCCCGGTCCGCGATGTGTCATGGCCAGGCTGGGCGACGAACGCGCAATCGCTGTTGGTGCTCCGTTCAACGTTCGACGGCGGCGCGGTGCTCGCACGTTCCTATCACACCGAAGGACGATTGTCGTGGCAGCCAGTAGGGCCGCAGCTCGAAGCGACCCGAGCCCTTGCTTTGCTCGCCGCGTGGCGGGCTCAGCGCTGCATTAGCTTCGCGTAGACTGGCAGAGCCGTCGCGAGCACGAGCAGGCCGAGAAAGACGACGCTCACGAGCGCGGAGAAGCACGTCGCGACGAGCAGTTTGGCCATCCGGACGACCGGTTCTTCGTCCGCGCGCCAATGCGTCCGGGCGGCGAAAGCGGTGATGGCGAGTCCGATGACGAGCAGCGTGATGAGCATGCCGGTGAAGTGGTTGAAGTAGAGTCCAGTCAGTCCGGGTAAGGCGCCGGCTTGGTCGTGCAAGGTTGCGGCGAGGATGGGCTGAGAGCGGAAGGCGATCGCGCCCGCAGCGGCGGGTAGCGCGGCGGACAGGAACACAGCCAGGGCGGAGACGATCCGGAGCTCACGGGGGGTCATGGCGGCAGTATTCCGAGGCGGTTCCGCAGGGTCAACGCCGGGATTCTCCCTCGCCAAACCCCGAGTCCGCCCGTATGCAGAAAGGACATGGATTCTGTTTGGTATCTCTGGCTGGTCTTCATCCTCCTCAACGGTAGCACGGCAGGCATCTCGCTCGTGGCTGGGGTGGTTTCTGCCCTCTCCCATACCGAACTAGAGGACCTCCGCCGGAAGGATGCCCAAGCCGCGGTCTCCATCGAGCGCTCGCGCAGCGACCAGGGTAATACCCTCGCGGCTTTTGAAGTCCTTTCCGCCGCGTTCGTCGGGATGAGTGCCTTGCTCGGCGGCTTCCTCCTCCAAGCGCGCAACCAGGACGGATTGGCCGTCAGCTGGCAGGTCGGCGTACTCACGGCCTTGGCCTTCATCGCTCTCTCCTTCGTGATGGCCTGGCTGACGGTTATGCTCCCGCGCAAGTTGGGCATGCACTTCCGCGTGACCCTTGCCCCGCGCATCGCTTCATCACTCAAGCTCGTCCGCGGTGCGGCCAAGATTCTCCGCACCTTCGGTAAGCTCCATGATTCGCTCGCTCCCCCTGAGGAGGCGGGCGTGGATCGCGCGGATGCTGATATCGGTAGCCTCGCCCAAGCCGCGGCCCGCGAAGGCAAGATCACCCAGGCGGAGAGTAACCTCGTCGCCAACGCGGTGCGTCTCGATGACATCCCGGTCTCGCAGGTGCTCACGCCCCGGCCGGTTGTCACGGCAATCGAAGCCGATCTCACGGTGGCCGACGTGCTCCGTCTCTACCCCAGCGTTCCCCACGGCCGCATGCCGGTCTGGGAAAATAATCCTGATCGCATCGTGGGCGTCGTGCGCCGTCGCGATATCCTGAAGGCCGCTGGCGAGAACCGCCGCGAGGTGCGCATTCGCGAGCTCATGGGTAAGGCGCACATCGTGCCCGAGAGCGCCACGCTTTCCGACGCCCTGCATGACCTAGTCCGCGCGCATCAACACCTTGCGGTGGTGGTGGACGAATTCGGCGCGTTCGCCGGCGTGATCACGCTCGAGGACGTCTTTGAATCGCTCCTCGGTATCGAGATCTACGAAAAGGACGATCCGCACCCTGACATGCGCGAACTCGCCCGCCAGCGCGGCCATCGCGTCGGTCGTCGGTCCGAGACTCCGCCTAAGGCCGGAACATGATCGCCGCCGCGCTCGCTTACTGGACGCACAACCTTGATCCGGTCGCGATCCACTTCCCGGAAAGCTGGGGCTTGCGCGGAGTACATTGGTACGGACTCGCCTACGCGGCCGGCTTTATGGCTGCGGCTTATCTACTGGGCCGCTGGCGGCGCGCGGGAATCACGCCGCTGCGTCATGCACTCGATGAATCCACATTGATCACAGCGGTGATGGTGGGCGTCATCACGGGCGGTCGCCTCGGCCACGTCTTCCTCTATGCCCGCGACGAGTTTGCGGCCGATCCCACGATGGTCTTCCGCATCTGGCAGGGCGGCATGGCCAGCCACGGCGGCTTCCTGGGTGTGCTCCTTGCGGGCGCCTGGTACGCCCGTCGCGCGAAAGTCGACTTCCTCGCCGTGGGCGATCTGCTTTGCGCCCTCGCTCCCGCGGGACTCCTCTTCGGCCGTCTCGCCAACTTCGTGAACGGCGAATTGGTCGGCAATCCGTCCTCGGTCGCCTGGGCGGTGATCTTCCCGCACGACGGCCCGATGCCTCGCCACCCGTCGCAACTCTATGAAGCGTTCGGTGAAGGCCTGCTGCCTCTTCTCTGGGTGCTCTTCCGCTACCCGCGCCGCCTGCCGCCTGGGCGGATTGCCGGCGAATTTCTCCTGCTCTACTCCGCTGGACGGATCGTCTCCGAATGCTTCCGCTCCGCCGAAGATGGCCATGTGCTCGGCCTCACCGCGGGGCAGTTCTGGACACTGCCGCTCGCCGCGCTGGGGCTGTTCCTCGTTCTGCGCTCCAGTCGTGCGGCTGAATGATGTTGCCCGTGCGGGCGGACAGTGGGAAAACCCCTTTGCGCCATGACGAACGTCCCGCTCCTTGATCTCGGCCCGCAGAACCGCGCCCTCGAGGCCCAGTTCGAGACCGCCTTCCGCGATGTCCTTCGCTCGAACATGTTCATCATGGGCCCGCGCCTCGAGGCTTTTGAGAAGGACTGCGCCACCTTCCTCGGCGTGAAGCACGCCCTCGGCGTCTCTTCCGGTACCGACGCGCTCCTGCTCGCGCTCATGGCGCTCGATATCGGCGAAGGCGACGAGGTCCTCCTGCCATCCTTTACATTTTTTGCCACGGCGGGTTCCGTGGCCCGCCTCGGCGCGACCCCGGTCTGGGTCGACGTAGACCCGCACTCCTTCAACATCGATCTCGCGGACGCCGCCCGGAAGGTCAGCCCGCGCACCCGCGCGATCATGCCGGTGTACCTCTTCGGCCAGTCTCTCGATCTCGACGCGCTTCAGGCGTTCGCCTCTGCCCATAAGCTCCGCGTGATCGAGGACGCCGCTCAGTCGATGGGCGCCCGCTGGAAGGGACGTAGCACGATGTCGTCCGGCGATTTTGGCGCCACGAGCTTCTTCCCGTCCAAGAACCTCGGCGGCATGGGCGACTCCGGCCTAGTCACGACGCAGGATGACGCGCTCGCTGAGCGCGCCCGCATTCTCCGCGTGCATGGCATGCAGCCGAAATATTTCCACCGCGAGGTCGGCGCGAACTTCCGCATGGACCCACTCCAGGCCGCACTACTGCATATCAAGCTGCCGCACCTGCCAGAATATAACTGCGCGCGCGCAGGTAATGCCAATTTCTACCATTCCTCGCTCAAGGGCCGCGTGGGTATCGCCGAGAACCGCCCGGGCGCCGACAAGGCTGCGAAGATTTTGCTCCCGGTCGACTTCTCCGGTCAAGGTATCTGGAATCAGTTCACGCTTCGCGTGACCGGTGGCCGCCGCGATACACTCAAGGCGTTCCTCACCGCCCGCAAGATTGGCTGCGAGATCTACTACCCCATCCCGCTCCACCGCCAGCAGTGCTTCGTGGACCAGAAATACCGCGGCTTTGATAGCGTACCGGTCTCCGAACAGCTTTCCGCCGAGGTACTCAGCGTCCCAATCTTCCCCGAGCTCAGCGGAGAACAACGCCAGTGGGTCTCCGACTCCCTCGCCGATTTCGCCGCCGGGAAGAGCGAGTGATAGGTTTTGGCGGTTGGCGGTAAGCGGTTAGCGGCAAGGTGAGTGCAAAGGTGCAAACGTGGGAGACATATTCGGGTCACACGTCTCGGCCCTCAGGCCTCAGGTGCGGGTTGTCAGGTACAGGTGCGGGGCAAACTTCAGATCCTGAACCTGTACCCGTACCTGAACACCTGAACCCGGCTCCCGACTGCCGAGACCCGAGACCTGAGAAAGTTGATCCGTTGACCAGTTGGCAAGTTGACATGGGATGCATCGAGGTAGGGACAGCACCAAGTGCTGTCCTAGCTATCTTTGGGTAGGGTCGAGCATCCCTGCTCGACCGCGGCCGACCAAGGATGGTCAGCCCTACCAGAGTCAGGTGTCTCTCCTCAAAAAAACCTAACCGTCTTCACCCGCATCTTCTCGTGCTCGGCATCGGTGCAGGCGGCGTCAATCGGCACTGACGGAGCTTTGTCGTTCGGGATCACGAGTTTGTTCGCGAGCAGATACTGTTCGACCTCGGCGCCGGAAATATCAGGGAGCATCACGCCGTCGATCTCGACGCACGGGGAGAGGCGCTGGCCGCTCTTTTCCATCATCTCGGCGTAGTTCGTCGGGCTGTTGATGATGTCCACGTCCTGGTAGTTGAGGGCGTACTTTGCCATGATAGCGCGGACGCCGTTGCTCCAGCCACAGCTGGGTTTGAGGTAACAACGGATATTCATGCTCCTACCAATGCCTTCCCGCCGTGGTTAATCAAGCCCGGCGGCGCTTTTTCGCCGACTGGACGCTGCCATTGACGGTCGAGGGCTCATACCAGTAGCCGATACCATGGATGGTGCGCAGGCAATCGAGCGTCCGGCCGTGGTCGGCGTAGGTGTCTCGGATCTTCGCGACGTATTGGTCGAGTGAACGGCTGCGGATATCGGCGTGTACGCCCCAGACGGCGTGGATCAAGCTGTGGCGGCTGATGATGACGCCAGGATTCGCGTGCAGGTGGTAGAGGATGCCGAGTTCCTTGCGCCCGAGCTTCCGTTTCTTGTTCCCGCCGAAGATAATCTCGAGTCGCTCGGGATGCACTTCGGCTCCGTTGAAGTGGAACACGTCGGTGCCGAGCGCGGCGTTGACGGTGAGGCGACTGTCACCAGCGGTTTCGCTGCGGCGCAGGACGGCGCGGATGCGCGCGACGAGTTCGTCTGGGTGGTGCGGCTTGCCTACGAAATCATCCGCACCCGCTTCGAGTGCTTGCGCGACGTGATGTCCTTCGCGCTGCGCGGATAAGAAAATGACCGCCGGCGAGTGGCTCAGTCGGCGAATCTTGTCGAGCACCGCGAGTCCATCGAGGTCTGGCAGACTTGGGTCAAGCAGCACGAGATGCACATACGACTCTCCCACGAATTTCAGGGCAGTGGCGCCTTTGTGAAAGACTTGGGTGGAGAGGCCGGCGTTCAGAAGTTGATCAGCGAGCGTGGCGGCGAGGCTACGGTCGTCTTCAATAATGACCACTAGGGGCTTCTGCTTGGGGCTCATGCAGAATCAAGGAGGGGGGTACGACTGGGGGTATTCACTTATGTAAAAAAGCCCGCGGGGTTGCCAAGCCTCATTAAATCCTTCATCATGATTGAAATGAGTGATGCCCCCGAGCCATCCCCCCGGCGCAAGCTGACTGTCCGGATCTTCTTGGTCCTGTTCGTGGCCTCGGCGATCTTCATGTCCTGGTTCGGGGTCATGCAGCAGCGGAAGCACGGCCCGAAGTCCGACGGCAAACCGAGGGACCCCTACGAAGACCGCAGCCTGTTCGGTCGCTGACCCCCCCGACAGGGGGGTGGCAGAGGATTTTCCAAAAATCTTGACCAGTGGGACTTCGTTCCTAAGTTCCTCACTTCCACCGACCGCCCCCTTCGTCTAGCCCGGTCCAGGACACCTCGTTTTCATTGAGGTAACTGGGGTTCGAATCCCCAAGGGGGCGCCAGGTGGAAGCTTTTAAGATCCGACCACTCCGCAAGGGGAGGGAGGACCCTTATTTCCGGGTTACTCACATTGCCCCTTGCCTAGGTTCAAAATTTATTGAAACATCAGGAAGCCCCCGATCCTAGGCCCTGACCCTGATGAAGCCCCCCTCTGAAAAGTCAGCCGGACGCCGTAAAAGCCGCCCGTCTTTCGAGCCCCTTCAACCGCACGAGATCGAGCTGGCCGATTTCTTCGTGCGGATGGCTGGCATTCTGGGCGTTCCGCGCTCGGTCGCCGAAATCTACGCCCTGCTCTATGTGTCCTCGGGACCCCTGGATTTCGACCATATCCAGGGTCGGCTTGGAATTAGCAAAGGCTCTGTCAGTCAAGGACTTAAGTTCCTTCGAGACCACGAGATGGTCCTCTCGGTCAAGGAGAAGGGCGCCCGCCGCGAACGCTGGCAACCCACGCCATCGCTGGCGGCTTCTCTGGTGGCGCTCCTCCGCAGCCAAGTCCTTCCCGCCCTCGAGCAAGCCCAACCTGGCCTGCAGCGCGTCTTGGCCGATGCCCAACAGCGCGGCGCCCAGCCCGAAGTGATCGAGCGGCTCAGCCGCCTCAACCGCTGGAACAGCCGAGCCCTCGAGCTCGCGCCGTTACTCCTCCCGCCTCCGGGAGCCTGACCCTTTCTGCCGGCTCAGCCGGTGACAGTCCTTCCTGCCTGTACGTGCCTGCGAATTTCGCCTCCACGTGCGGTAGCCTGCCCGGGTAAGTAAAAATAGGTGGTGGCGGTTAGCGGTTAGGCCATGCGACGCCCCCCAATCGCTGTCACCCGGTTGTATCCTCTGTCATCCGTCATCTGCCCTGTGTCCTCCGCGGTTACCTGCATCTTCCCATCCGCTTACCGCTTACCGCTAACCGCTTAAACCTTTCGTCACCCCATGCGTATCGCCATCACCTCCGGCTATTTTGACCCGATGCACCGCGGTCACCTCGAACTGCTTGAGCTCTCCCGCGCCCAAGGCGACGCGCTCTGGGTCATCGTCAACACCGACGCCCAGGCGGCCCTGAAGAAGGGTAAGGCCTTCATCGACCAGGACACGCGCCTCGCGGTGACCTCCGCCCTCCGCGTCGTCGACCGGGCGGTCCTCTCAATCGATACCGATGGCTCCGTCTGCGCCACGCTCAACTGGCTCATCGGCGAAGCCAAGGCCCAGGGCCACGAAGCCATCTTCTGCAAAGGCGGCGACCGCAACGCCGGCAACATCCCTGAGATGACCGTCCTGAACCAACACGGTGCGAAGCTCATCGACGGCCTCGGCGCCAAGATCGATAGCAGCTCGCGCATCATCGCGGCCGCGAAAAAGCCTTCCGCTTAAACCTTTCCCCTTCTCACTCATCACTCTTATGAAAAAGCGCGCACTCATCACCGGCATCACCGGCCAAGACGGTTCCTACCTTGCCGAGTTCCTTCTCGCTAAAGGCTATGAAGTCCATGGCGTCATCCGCCGGTCTTCCTCCTTCAATACCTCGCGCATCGAGCACCTCTACATGGAGGACCTCGTCCGCGACATCCATACGAAGAAAATTCAGCTCCATTACGGCGACCTCGGGGACGCGACGGGGCTGATCCGCCTCATCGGCGATATCCAGCCGGATGAGATCTACAACCTGGGCGCGATGTCCCACGTGAAGGTCTCCTTCGACATCCCGGAATATACCGCCGACACCGACGGCATCGGCACGCTCCGCCTCCTCGAGGCCATCCGCATCCTGAAGATGGAGAAGAAGGTCCGCATCTACCAGGCCTCCACTTCCGAACTCTACGGCAAGGTCGTCGAAGTCCCGCAGTCCGAGACGACGCCCTTCTACCCGCGCAGCCCCTACGGCGTCGCTAAGATCTACGCCTATTGGATCACCCGCAACTACCGCGAGGCGTATGGCATGTTCGCCTCCAACGGCATCCTCTTCAACCACGAGTCCGAGCGCCGCGGCGAGACCTTCGTGACCCGCAAGATCTCCCTCGCGGTCGCCAACATCATCCACGGCCGCCAGGATTGCCTCTTCCTCGGCAATCTTTCCGCGCAGCGCGACTGGGGTTACGCTCCAGACTTCGTGCAGTGTATGTGGCTCATCCTCCAGCATAAGCAGCCGGATGATTTCGTCATCGCGACGGGTAAGATGTATACCGTCCGCGAATTCTGCACCCACGCCTTCCGCCGCGCCGGCATCGAGCTCGATTGGCAGGGCACGGGCGCCGACGAGAAGGGCGTCGATCGCAAGACGGGCAAGACGCTCGTCGCCGTCGACCCGCGCTACTTCCGTCCGACCGAGGTCGAGCAGCTGCTCGGCAACCCGGCCAAAGCCATGCGCGACCTGGGCTGGGATCCTCAGCAGACCTCCTTTGAGCAGCTGGTGCAGAAGATGGTCGACCATGACTTGAAGTTGGTCGCCCACGCGAACCGCTGATGGACCTCGCCGCGAAGATCTACGTCGCCGGCCATCGTGGGATGGTGGGCTCCGCCATCGTCCGCGCGCTCCGTGCCGCGGGCCATACGTCCGTCGTCACGCGCACGTCCGCCGAGCTCGACCTCCGCGACGGCGCCGCGACCCGCGCGTTCCTCGCCGCCGAACAGCCAGCCGCCGTTGTCATGGCCGCCGCGCGCGTCGGGGGCATCAAGGCCAACTCGACCGAGCCCTACGATTTCCTCTACGACAACCTCGTGATGGCGGCCAACGTCATCGATGGCTCCCGCCGCGCCGGCGTCCGCAAGCTGCTCTTCCTCGGTTCGAGTTGCATCTACCCCAAGATGGCGCCGCAGCCTATGCGCGAGGAGTCCCTCCTGACGGGCCCGCTCGAGGTCACCAATGAGGCTTACGCAATCGCCAAGATCGCCGGCATCAAGCTCTGCGATCACGCGCGTGCCCAATACGGATGCGACTTCATCAGCGCGATGCCCTGTAATCTTTATGGCACCGGCGATAATTTCTCGCTGGAGAACTCGCACGTGCTGCCAGCCCTCATCCGCAAGATGCACGAGGCTAAGGTCCGCGGCGACACCTCGCTTCGTCTCTGGGGCACGGGCACGCCGCTCCGCGAGTTCCTTCACGCCGACGACCTTGCCGAAGCGTGCGTCCTCCTGCTCGAGCGCTACTCGCAGGCCGGCCATATCAATGTGGGCTCGGGCGAAGAACTTTCCATCCGTCAGCTGGCGGACCTGATCGCTCAGGTGGTCGGCTTCACCGGCCGCTTCGAATTCAATCCCTCGATGCCGGATGGTACGCCGCGCAAGCTCATGGACGTCTCGCGCATTCGCGCGCTCGGCTGGAAGCCGCGTATCGCGCTCACGGAAGGCATCCGCAGCGCTTACGCTTGGTATCTCGCTAACGCCGCCGAAGCGCGGCGGTAAGCCGCAAAGTTAGTTGACCCGTTGACAAGTTGGCCAGAGATGCATCGAGGTAGGGACAGCACCACGTGCTGTCCTAGCTGCCTTGGGTAGGGTCGAGCATCCCTGCTCGACCGCGGCCGACCAAGGATGGTCAGCCCTACCATGAAACATTTTCGGGTCCCAGGTCTCGGCCCTCAGGTCTCTGGTACGGGTCGTCAGGTACAGGTGCGGGTGCGGGTTAAAATTGTGATCCTGAACCTGTACCCGAACCTGAACACCTGAACCTGGCTCCCGACTGCCGAGACCCGAGACCCGAGACCTGAAAAGAATGTCCCCAGCCAATCATCCGGTCTCCGGTTCCCCTTTGAGTTAATTTACCCTGAGCCTCCGAGCCTCTGATCAACTAAGCCTCCAATTTGTCCTCCGGCCCTCGTGCCCTCTCTTCCGCCCTCCATCCCTCGATTTCAAATGCCCTCCATCACTCTTTGCATTCCCGCACGCATCGCCTCCACGCGCCTGCCGCGCAAGGTCCTGCTCGATCTCGGAGGCAAGCCGGTCGTGCAACATGTCTGGGAACGCGCCAAGCAGGTCCGTCAGGCGGATCGCGTCGTGCTACTCACGGATTCGGAAGAGGTCGCCGCCATTGCGCGCGGTTTTGGCGCCGAGGTCCTGATGACCGATCCGGCCTGTCCTTCCGGTACCGCCCGCATGGCCAGCGTCATCGATCATCTACCGGGCGAGTTTTTCCTTAACGTCCAGGGCGACGAACCTTTCATCCAGCCTGACCTTCTCGATGGGCTCATCACGCGCTGGAAGGAGACCAAGTGCCCGCTGGTCACCGCAGTCTCGAAAATCCATGCGACCGAACGCCTCCTCGCCCCGAGCGTGGTCAAGGTCGTCCGCGCCGAGAATGGCGAAGCGATCTACTTCTCCCGTAGCCCGATCCCGCACCTCCGCGGCGTCGACCCGTCCGAATGGGTGAAGCATCGTGATTACTGGGTGCACATCGGCGTCTATGGTTACGACCGCGCGACGCTCGCTGGCTACGCTCAGCTCAAGCCGACCGAACTCGAGGCCGTCGAATCGCTCGAGCAGCTCCGCTTCCTCGCCCACGGCCTCACTTTCCAGACCGTCGTCACCGATTATCATCCCATCGCGATTGATACTCCTGAGGATCTCGAAGCCGCGCGGCGCCTCTTGGCGTAAGAGGCAACGTTAGTTGACCCGTTGAAAAGTTGGCAAGTTGACATGGGATGCATCGAGGTAGGGTCGGGACCGCGTCACGACATAGCTGCATCTTAGGTAGGGACGGTTCTCTGAACCGTTCGTTCGGCGGGCTCCGGCCCCCTTTGAGTTACGCCGTCTGCCTCCCTTGCCCACTGATCAACTTGTCAACCGGCCAGCTAGTGTTCCCCTCCGGCCAACTGGCCAACCGTTCAACTCATCGACTCTGTATCGTCTGGTCCTCCAGCTCTCCGGCCCTCGTGCCCTCCTCCTTCCTTTCCATACTCCATACTCTAAACTCAATACTCCCGCACCCATGTCCACTCCCCTCGACTCCGCCCGCGCTCTTCTCCAAGCCGAAGCTTCCGCGCTCGCTGAACTCGCCACGCGCCTTGACGGCGCCTTTACGAAGGCCGTCGATCTGATCGCCGCCCACCACGGTAAGGTCGTGCTCTGCGGCGTCGGCAAGTCTGGCCTCATCGGCCAGAAAATCGCTGCGACGCTCTGCAGCACGGGCACGCCCGCTATCTTCCTCCACGCCGCGGACGCCGTCCACGGCGACCTTGGCATCCTCCAGGCCGGTGATCCGGTCATCCTGATCTCACGCTCGGGCACGACATCCGAGCTCGTGCGTCTCATCCCGGTCCTCCGCTCCTTCAAGTCGCCCATCATCTCTATCGTCGGCAACACGCAGTCACCGTTGGCGACGCAGTCCGACGTCGTCCTCGACATCGGCGCCCGCCCCGAAGCCGATCCGCTCGGCCTCGTGCCGACGACCAGCGCGCTCCTGACACTCGCGCTCGGCGATGCTCTCGCCGCTGGCCTGATGACCCAGCGCGGCTTCGGACCGAGCGACTTCGCTCGATTCCATCCGGCCGGACAGCTCGGCCGCAATCTTTCTCTCACGGTCGGCGAAGCCCTTCAGCCGCTTGACCGTTGCGCCTGCGCGAAGCCCGGCGACGCCCTCCGCGACACGGTTATCGCGATGACCCGCCATCCGCACGGCGCGGCTTGTGTGCTCGCGGCCGACGGCACGCTTGCTGGGCTCATCACCGACGGCGACCTTCGCCGTGCGCTCGGTCGCGGCGTCGACATCAATACTGCCCGCGCCGCCGACATCATGACGGTCAACCCGGTCCGCGCCCACGCACCCATGTCGCTCGCCGAGGCGGCGCGCATCATGGAAGACCGCCCCTCGCAGATTTCTGTGCTGCCTGTCACCGATGCCGCGACGAACCGCTGCCTCGGCCTCATCCGCATTCACGATATTTATCAGGCAGGGATTGTTTGAATCGAGGGCAACAGGTAGGGACAGCACCACGTGCTGTCCTAAGTGCAAATCGGCCTGCGGCCTGTGCAAAGGTGCAAATGTAGGAGATGCCTTTCAGGTGACGGGTGCCGGCCACCGGGGCATCAGCTTTTCGGGTGTCAGCCGTTCAGCCTTCGGCAGCCGGCCCCGGGTTCCCGCGGCTGTATTGGGTAGGGTCGGGACCGCGTCACGACATAGCTGTATCGGGTAGGGTCGAGCATCCCTGCTCGACCGCGGCCGACCAAGGATGGTCAGCCCTACCTAGCCCTGCCCCTGACCCTGTCCCTCTCACGCACCGCGTGAGTCACACTTTTGCACAGGAGCTCCGCTCCGATTTGCACCTTTGCACTGTCTCTAATCCTGCCTCTTCCCATCCACCGGCCCTCGTGCCCTCCGGTCCTCCATCCTTCATGCCTCCCTCCTCCCCCAACTTCACTTCCCGTGAATTAACCGTGATGATCCTCGCTGGACTCATCCTGGTGCTAGCTCCGTGGGGCTGGGGCGGGGTGGTGCTCTGGACCGTCTGCGCAGCGCTTGGTCTCGCCGTCGCCGCGTTCGTTGCGGTCTTCGCCGAAGCTCGCACGCAGCGGCATGCGATGGCGGTTTGGTTCTTCGGCCTCTTGCTCGCGCTTGTCGGCGCTACCATCGAAGGCGCATCACCGTGGACCTATCGCTGGCTCGATTACGTCTGCTTCCCGGCCTTCGCTTTCCTCGGTTCGGCCATCGCCGCCTTCCTGCTTTCGCGCGATCTGATGTCCCGGCCGGCTGCAGAGCTCCGCCACGAACTCTTCCGCTCGGTACCGTTCTGGGCCGGCGTCGCGTTGTTCACCTATTTCGCTGTCCAGGATTTCAACGCGTGGGGTATCGTCGTCGATCGCGAAGCCTTCTGGGCCAAGCAAGGGCTCCCGGGCATCGAAGTCGGCAAGTTCGACATCCGTCCGCAGCCTTATCTGACTTGGCTGCCCTCCGGCCTCAACGCGCCGTTCTCCGCCGCCGATACGTCGCAGCCCCCGATGAACGCGTGGCGCCAGATGATGGTCCTCGGGGCGCCTTGGCTCTTATTCTGCGCTCTGCACGCCGGCCTGCGTCGTCGCCGCGGTTACGTTCTGCTCGCTTGGGTTACCATCTTAATGGCCTGCGCGGTCGGCGCCTTCGGTTTCCTGAATCAGGTATCCAACGGCTCTATCTTGGGCTACCCAGTACCTTATAACACTTACATCTTCGGGACGTTCATGAGCCGTACCCATGCGGGCGTGTACCTCTATCTCCATGCAGGTATCGCTCTCGGGCTCACGTTCTGGCACATCCGTCGCGCGGGCGATAATGCGCTGCGGGGCGGCCCGCACCTGGTCGCGGCTTTCTTTGCCTTCGGCCTAGCGCTGCTCGCGACGCTGACCAAAAGCACCGCCGCCGCAATCGCGGTCGTGGCCCTCTTCGTCCTCGCGTTGCCATCGGTCTACTACTTCGGCTTTCCGGGTTCGCGAGGTTCTCGCCGACAGATCATCTTAGTCACTGGAGCTGCGCTAATTTTCTCCGCCGCTATAATTCTAGCGGTCGCCGACCTAAATCCGATGATTGGGCGTTTCAAGATGAAGGTGGCGACCTATCAGCAAGTCGGCACCGATGACCGCGCTCCCTTCCGACGCGCGACTTTGGCCCTGATCAGCGAGGGCGGATGGCAAGGGCGGGCGTGGATCGGCTACGGCGCCGGCTCCTATCGCTGGATCTCCCCGCCCTACCAGGCACAGCAGAAGGAGCTCCTGCGCGACGGGAAACTCTACATCCGCGTGATTCACGCCCATAACGACTGGCTCGAGATGCTTGCCGACTGGGGCATCGTCGGGTTGCTCGCCGTCTTCGCCGCGCTGCTCTGGCTGGGGCGCCGCCTTAAGCGAGCCTTTCATTCCGGCCATCCCGAGACTGTACCGCTCGCACTCGGGCTATTGCTGATGATGGCCCACGCCTGGGTCGACCTCCTGTTCTGGTTCACACCGTTGATGTTCACGGCGGCCTTCGTGGCTTCCGCGATGACCTGCCTCACCGATCAGTCGGCGGCCGAACAGGACCGCGACCGTTCCTAATCTTGCGCCAGATCGTCCAGCATCTGGGCTCGGGTCGCACTGAGCTCATCGACGTGCCCGCGCCCGGTCCGCGTCGCGGCCGCCTGCTCGTCCGCGCGACGCGCTCGCTGGTCTCGCTTGGCACGGAACGGATGTTGGTCGAGTTCGGTCGCGGCAGCTGGCTGAGCAAAGCCCGTCAGCAGCCGGAAAAATTCCGCGCAGTGCTCGCAAAGGTCCGCTCAGAGGGACTCTTCGCCACGGTCGCCTCGGTTCGCAGTAAACTCGCGCAGCCGATTCCGCTGGGCTATTGTCATGTGGGCCTGGTGCTCGACGCCGGTGAGGTCTCTGGCTTCGCCGCCGGCGACCGCGTGGTCTCCAATTCTCCGCACGCCGAAGTGGTCTCGGCCTCGCCCGCCTACACGCGGCCTTCACGCCGCTCGCCGCGATCGCCCTCCAAGGCCTCCGTCTGCTTGACGCGAAACCCGGCGAGACAGTGGTGGTCATGGGCCTCGGCCTGATCGGTCAGCTCGCCGTTCGTCTTCTCCGCGCCCGCGGCGTCAACGTCATCGGCGTCGATCCCGACGAAGCGAAGCGTACCGACGCCAAACAGGCCGGCGCCTTGGTCCCCGAATTGGGCGCACCCCTGACCACGCTTGTTCCGGGCGGAGTCGCCGGCGTACTCATCACGGCGAGCACTTCCTCCGACGAACCGGTCAACCAAGCCGCGCGCCTCTGCCGCCGACGTGGTCGCGTGGTGTTGGTGGGCGTGACGGGCCTTGCGCTCAATCGCGCCGATTTCTACGAGAACGAGGTGTCTTTCCAGGTCTCGCGCTCTTACGGCTCAGCCGATGCGTCCGATCCGTCATCCGCCCGCGCCAATTTCGACGAAGTCCTCGCACTGATAGCGTCGGGCTCGCTCGATGTCGCTCCGCTGCTGACTTCACGTCATCCGTTCGCTGCTGCCCCGAAAATCTACGACGACCTGCGTCGCCCGGGTGCCTACGGTCTGCTCATTGAATACTCCGTCCCGAACGAAGCGCTTGTCCGGACGCTGCCCGGTGCGGACTGGGATAGCCGGACCACTGGCGGAATTGGTGTCATCGGCTGTGGCAACTTTGCCGCCCGGGTCCTCGTGCCTGCGCTCCGTCTCCACGGTGCCTCGCCTTCGGTCTTCGCCTCCGCCAACGGGCTTTCCGCCAAACTGCTCGCTGGTTCCGCTGTGACGGCGACTACCGATACCGCCGCACTGCTTGACCATTCTGGCGTCGCGACGGTTTTCATCGCGACCCGACATGTTGAACACGGTGAACTTGCCCGTGCCGCGCTTCGCGCTGGGAAGAACGTCTGGGTCGAGAAGCCGCTCGCACTCACCGAGGAGGACCTCGACGCCACGATGGCCGTCGCCCGTTCTTCCTCCGGCCTTCTCGCCGTCGGCTTCAATCGTCGCTTCGCCCCGCTCGCCGTCCGCCTTCGCGCCGCGCTTGCGGCGAAGTCCGGCCCCCGCCGCTTCACGGTGGATATCAATGCGGGCAGACTGCCCGCCGGTCATTGGACGCTTGATCCGCAGCAGGGTGGGGGACGGATCGTCGGTGAGGCCTGCCATTTCGTGGACCTGCTCCGCTTCCTGTCCGGCTCTGCCATCGCCTCTGTAGAGGCTAAATCGCGCGACCGCGATGGCCAGGACGGCGGTTGCTTCGAACTCACCTTCGCTAACGGCGATGTCGCCGCGCTCAACTACCGTACCGATTTGCCGGCCCATCTGCCCAAGGAGCGACTCGCGGTCGCTGGCGAAGGTTGGTCCGCCGAAATTGCCAACTGGAAATCGCTCCGTTCGTCGAATCTGCCTGGTGCATCGGCACTGCCCGCTTGGCTGGCTGGTCCCGCTCGCGGTAAAGGCCATGCCGAAGCCCTCACCGCTTTCCTTGCTGGCACCTCCTTAACTCCGCTCGACGAACTCGAAGAAATCTCCCGTTGGAGTATTCGGATGCAGGGGGATGGTGCGGGCCTGAAGGCCCGCGAAGAGTTGATCCGTTGATCAGTTGGCCGGTTAGCCAGAAGAGCTACACCGCTCAAAGGGAGACCGGAAACCGGAAAGTATGCTTCGGTCATATGTCCCAGCTAATCATCCGGTCTCCGGTTCCCCTTTGAGTTATTGTCATTCTCTCCGGCCAACTGGCCAACCGTTCAACTCATCAACTCTGTCTCTAGTCTGAGCCTCCGAGCCTCTGGTCAACTAAGCCTCTAACTTGCGTTCCGGCCCTCGTGCCCTCCCTTCAGCCCCTCCAATCCTCGATTCCCATGTCCTCCCTCTGCGTCCTCGGCCTCGGCTATATCGGCCTCCCGACCGCGTCCATCTTCGCGACGAAAGGACGCCGCGTCCTCGGCGTCGACGTCTCCGAATCGGTCGTCGAGACGATTAACAGCGGCCGCATCCACATCCAGGAACCCGATCTCGACGTCCTCGTGCGCGCGGCGGTGCAGTCCGGTAATCTCAAGGCCGCGACCAAGCCCGCGCCGGCTGATATCTTCATCCTCGCGGTCCCGACCCCGTTCCTCGCCTCGGCCGACGGCGCCCGCGTGCCCGATCTTTCGTTCGTCGAGGCCGCGACTCGCTCAATCGCCCCCTTTGTCGCCGCCGGCAACCTGATCATCCTCGAGTCCACTTCGCCGGTCGGCACGACGGAGAAGGTGAAGGGCTGGCTTGAAGCCGAACTCACGAAACTTGGCCGACCGGTCGACGGCCTCCTCTACGCGCACTGCCCCGAACGCATCCTGCCCGGCCAAATGCTGAAGGAGCTGGTCTCCAACGACCGCATCTGCGGCGGACTCACGCCGGCCGCCGCCGAAAAAGCCCGCGATCTTTACGCGTCTTTCTGCACCGCGCAGATTTTCCTCACCGACGCGCGTACGGCTGAACTGGCCAAGCTCACCGAGAATGCTTATCGCGACGTCAACATCGCCTTCGCTAACGAGCTGTCCCTGATCTGCGACAAGCTGAGCATCGATGTCTGGGAACTCATCCGCCTAGCCAATCGCCACCCGCGCGTGAAGATCCTGCAGCCCGGCCCCGGCGTCGGCGGACACTGTATCGCAGTCGACCCTTGGTTCATCGTCGACGCCGCTCCCGCCGAAGCGCGCCTCATCCGCACAGCCCGTGAGGTCAATGACTCCAAGCCGCATCACGTCGTCGCTCAGGTCCTCGCCGCTGCCGGCAAGGACGCCGTCGTCGCCTGCCTCGGCCTCGCCTTCAAGGCCAACGTCGACGACCTTCGCGAATCTCCCGCGGTCGAGATCGCCACGCACTTGGCCGACGCCGGACTCAAGGTTCTCGCCGTCGAGCCGCATGTGACCGCTTTGCCCAAGGCGCTGCAGGGCAGGGCAGAACTCGTCTCGCTTACCGATGCGCTAGCCCGAGCTACCGTCGTCGTCCTGCTCGTCGATCACCGCGCTTTCGCCGGCCTCACTCTTCAGCAGCTCAAGGGGAAGAAGTTGATTGATACGCGCGGCATGGTGCGGGCCTGAAGGCCCGACCATGCCGAGTTGACCCGTTGACAAGTTGACAAGGGATGCAATGGGTAGGGTCGGGACCGCGTCACGACATAGCTGCATCTTAGGTAGGGACGGTTCTCCGAACCGTCCGTTCGGCGGGCTCGGAGAGCCCGCCCTACCTCAAGACATCATCCGGTCTCCGGTTTCCCTTTGAGTTAGGCGCACTGCCTCCCTTGCCCCCTGGTCAACTTGTCAACCGGCCAGCTAGTGTCCCGCTCCGGCCAACTGGCCCTCTGGTCAACTGATCAACTTTGTCTTTAGTCCAGCCCTCCAGCCCTCGTCCATTGCTCTTTCCTCTCCTCCATCACCTCGGTCCGCGTTGGCTTGCGCGTCGCGTGCGCTGGGCGTGTGAGCGTAAGCTCGGGCTCTGGGAATGGCGTTCGCCGATGAGGCCGTGGAAGGATTTCGCGAACACCTTCGACCCCATCGCCTGGCGCCAGTCCGCGCCGCGCCTGCCAATCGCGAATTTAGACCGGGCCCACCTAGCGCCGCAGCTCGAAGCTTGGTCCGTCGAATCTGGCTGCACGCCGGTTGCCGAAGCCGATGCCTTCGCCCGCGGCTACGCCCGCATTTTCTCCCATCAGCTCGTTGAAGTCGGCCGCCCCGACCGCTGGACCCGTAGCGTCCTCACCGGGCATTCGACCGATCCTTACAAGCATTGGTCCCGCCTCCGTGATACGGGCTCCGACGATATCAAGGGAGTATGGGAACTCTCCCGCTTCTCTTGGGCTTCCGCACTCGTCCGCGCTTGGCTGCGCGATGGAGATGAACGCCACGTCGAGCTCTTCTGGTCGACGTTCGAGGACTGGATGACGCGCAATCCGCCGAACCGCGGTCCGAATTGGATGTGCGGACAGGAAGCCGCCTTCCGCCTGATTGCCGTCACCTTCGCCGTCCAAGCCTTCCGCAATCACCCGTCGACGACCGACGCGCGTCTGACGCTCGCCGCCCGTTTCGCCGATGCCACTAGTCAGCGCATCGAGTTTCATCTGGACTATGCGCTTTCGCAGCAAAACAACCACGGCATCTCGGAGGCCATCGGCCTGCAGACCGCCGCCACGTTCTGGCCGAGTCTCAGCGGCTCTCCGCATTGGTATCACGCTGGAGTAGAGGCGCTCGCAAAGCAGTGCGCTGAATTAATCGGTCCCGATGGCGGCTTCAGCCAGCACTCCACGAATTATCATCGGCTGCTGCTCCAGCTTCTGACCTGGTCCGAGGTCGTCGAAAGAGCCGACGGCAACACCTTGCCCGAGTCCGTGCGCGCTAAGGCCATCGCCGCGACCGACTTCCTGGCTACCTTGATGGAAGCGGATGGCACCGTCCCACGCTATGGCGCCGATGACGGCGCGAACCTCCTTCCGCTGAGCGGTGGTGCTTTCGAAGACTTTCGTCCAGCGGTCGGCGCCGCCCTCGCTCTCTTCAAGGGCGAACGCCTACCGGCCGGCCCTTGGGATGAAGCGGCGCTTCTTTTGATGGGGCCGATCTCCGCGAGCGCCGACCCGGCCTTACGCCCGCCCGCTGAATTTCGAGATGCCGGCGTTTTCCAGCTCCGCCATCCGCGCGGCACGCTCTTCTTCCGAGCCCCAGAGGAATTTCGTACGCGCCCTTCGCACGCCGATCAGTTACACGTCTCGCTCCGCTGGGACGGTGAGTGGATCACCGAAGACCCCGGTACCTATTCTTACAATGCCCCCGGTGGCTGGGATGGTTTCGCCGGCTCCCGCTTACATAATGTCGTCACGGTCGGCGAGTTTGACTCCATGCGTCGAGTCAGGCGTTTTCTCTGGCTACCGTGGGTCGGATGTAAAGTGCGCTGGCAGTTCGATGGCGTCTCCGCCTCGCACCTCGGCTTCCCCGGCTTCAAGGCCCAGCGTCGTGTGGTAAAAGTCCCTCAAGGCTTCGTGATCATCGATCGCCTGACAGGCCTCCTGAAGCAAGAGGGTCGCTTCACCTTGCGCTGGCATGGCCGCACCCGTGAAAGCCTCGAACAGCTCACCGTTGCGTGTTCCGCGCCCTCGACGGAAGAAACTATCACCGCGATGCCTGATGGCGGGGAAGGGTGGCACTCGACGCATTACGGTTCGAAAGAGCCCTCCTGGTGTCGCCGCATCTCCGCCACCGGCAATGACGTCACCTTCGTCACCGCGCTCGGCTGTTCTCTCCGCCTCGAAGCCCACAGCTTTTTCGCCGACGGAGAAGAGTATCCTTTAGAGTAGAGACATCGTTTCAGGTGGCAGGTGGCGGCCCCGGGATTCAGGTCGCAGGCATATCAATCCCGCCACCCGCCACCTGAGGCTGCCACCCGCCACCCGAAGCGTTGTCCCCCTTGTCCCCATGTCCCCGTGCCAGCTTGCCCCCTGAACTAAAAATGCTCTCCCTTGCCCTCATCGTCGGAACTCGCCCCGAGTGCATCAAGCTCGCGCCGGTGTTTGCCGAGTTGCGTCGCGCGGGCAAGGTGCGTCCGCTACTGGTCTCCACCGGCCAGCATCGCGAGCTCCTGGATCAGGCATTGGGTTCGTTCGGACTCAAGCCTGACATCGATCTCGGCCTGATGCAGCCCGGCCAGTCGCTGCCTGAGCTCACGAGCCGCGTGATTACGGGGATGTCCGCATGGCTCGCCGAAGCGAAGCCGTCGGCAATC
>JBEEKW010000020.1:0-37527 GCA_041168485.1 Verrucomicrobiota bacterium | reverse complement strand
GTCTGGCGGAGGTAGTCGAGGGACTTATCGTCGACCGGGAAGAAGCCCATCGTGGCGCCGTATTCCGGGGCCATGTTGGCGATCGTGGCGCGGTCGGCGAGCGAGAGGGCCTCGGTGCCTTCGCCGTAGAACTCGACAAACTTGCCGACGACCTTGGCCTTGCGGAGGATTTCCGTGAGGCGGAGGGTGAGGTCGGTCGCGGTGACGCCTTCGCGGAGGCGGCCGGTGAGGTTGACGCCAATGACTTCGGGCGTCTGGAAGTAGACCGGCTGGCCGAGCATGCCCGCTTCGGCTTCGATGCCGCCCACGCCCCAGCCCACGACGCCGATGCCGTTGATCATCGTGGTGTGGGAGTCGGTGCCGACGAGGGTGTCCGGGTAGAATACTCCATCCTTCTGGAAGACTAGCTTGGCGAGGAACTCGAGATTGACCTGGTGGACGATGCCAATCGCCGGAGGCACGACGCCGAAGGTCTTGAAGGCCTGCATGCCCCACTTGAGGAATTCGTAGCGCTCGGTGTTGCGGCCGAATTCCTGGCGCAGGTTTTCGAGGAACGAAGACGCGGTGCCGGCGCGGTCGACCTGCACCGAGTGGTCGACGACGAGGTCAACCGGGACGAGCGGTTCGATGATAGCCGAATCTTTGCCGAGCTTGGCGACGGCTTCGCGCATGGCGGCGAGGTCGACGAGGAGCGGCACACCGGTGAAGTCCTGCAGCACAATGCGCGCGACGACGAAAGGGATCTCCGTGTCGACTGGCTTCACGGCATTCCAAGCGGCAAGCGTCTTCACGTCGTTCTCGGTGACCGCAACGCCGTCGCAATTACGCAGCACGGATTCGAGGACGAGGCGGATGGACACCGGCAGGCGCGAGACCTTACCGAGGCCGGCCTGCTCGAGGGCGGGTACGGAGTAGATCTGCCCGGACTGGCCGCCGGCGGAGAAGGGGCGGAGGGCTTTGAAGGGGTCTTTGAGGGCCATGGTGTGATGTGTGATGAAAGAGGTGTCCCGCCGCGGATGGGCAGACAGGTAGCCAAAAGCAAAGAAGGCGGTCGGGGCAAGCCCGACCGCCTTCAAATAAGCCTTGCTGACGATTAGGCTTCGACGGCCTTCTTGATCTTGGCGAAGTTCGGCATGGAGGCTGGGTCGCGCTTCACTTCAGAGTGGATCACGTTGCCAGCCTTATCGGCCACGAAGACGGAGCGCTTGGCTACGTTGAGGAGGCCGGTCTTCTCGGGAATCACGCGGGTATCCTTGACCTTGAAGGCCTTGAGGGCGACACGGTTGAAGTCGGAGACGAGGGTGAGGTTGATGCCGGCCTGTTTGGCCCAGGCCTCCTGCGCGAAGGGGGAGTCGACCGAGATGGCGATCACATCGGCGCCGAGCTTCTTGTACTCGTCGAGGAGGCCGGTCACCTTGCAGAGTTCGTCCGTGCAGACGCCCGTGAAGGCGAGGGGGACGAAGAGGATGACGGTCTTGCCCTTGCCGACATTGCGACGGAGGCTGACGTCGACCAGGCCGGCGTCGGTCTTCTGCTTGAGGGAGATTTCAGGGAGAGGCTGGCCGAGTTTGAGGGGCATGGTTTAGGTGGGTAGGGGTGCGACGCTGAAACTGGTCAAAAAACAAGGGCTTGCAAGGATGGAGGCGGCAAAATGCCATAAATGACCCTTTTTTAACAGAGGGTTAAGGTTTTTTCCCGAATAAAGGGCTAAAAAAGCGATTAATCGGCCTCTTTGGCTAACCCTAACCTACGGAACCACTTACGCTGTTTCCTGACCAAGGCCCACGTATCGAGGTTGATGCGTTCGGCCAAGCCGCTCACCGCCACACGTTTCCCGCCCTCCAGCCAGTCCATGACGGCCCGATAGCCCACGGCGCGGGACGATGTCAGCTCTGGGTCCAGATTCAGCGCCAAGAGGCGTTCGGACTCCTCGATGATGCCATCGTGCAGCATGATGGCTGTGCGGGTGGCAATCCGTGTCTTCAGCTCTTCGTCGGGTCGTTCGAGAAGTTCGAAGGTGACGGGGTGATCGGCGAAAGGTCCGCGGCGGGTCAGGAATTCGTCGCGGAGGGAGTCTAGGGTCCGGCCGGAGGCCAGACGGCGTTCGAGCGCCTTGGCGATGCGAATGGGGTTCTGGACGTCAAGCCAGTCGGGAAGTTTCGCGCCCTCGATCTCACGGAGACGCAGCAGCAGCGAGGCTAGACCTTGGCGGTGCAGCGTGCGGACTTCATCCGTGATGGCTTGCGGAATCTCCAGTTCGTCGGTGACCGGCCCGAAGAAGGCTGCCAGATAGAAACCGCTACCTCCGGTCACGAGGATGCGCTTGCCGCGGCCGTGCGCAGCCGCGATCGCCGTCCGGGCCATCTCGACGTATTGCGAGACGGAGTAGCGTTTGGATGGTTCGACTAGGTCCAGTCCATGATGGCGGACGCGACGTTGTTCTTCCGGCGTCGGTTTGGCCGAACCGATGTCCATACCGCGGTACACACAGACAGAATCGCAAGAGATGATCTCGGCGTCGTGCCGTTCGGCCCAGCGTAGCGCGGTCTCAGTCTTGCCGACGGCGGTCGGCCCCGTCAGCACATGAATGGCTGGCGCGGACTCGGTCATCAGCCGCGCTTGGCCCACTCGAGGAAGTAGGACAGCAGGATCAGGGCGACGGGCGAAGTGAGTACCATGCTGTCGATGAGATCGAGCGCGCCGCCGATACCAGGAATCGTCGCGCCGGAATCCTTAGCGCCGGCGAGTCGCTTGAAGACTGACTCGATCAAGTCGGAGGGGATACTGAGCATCGCAATCGGTAGCGCCAGCACGGCAGCTTTCCAGGGAACCATGAAGTTGATATCGAAGACGTCGCGCATTAGCCAGGCGAAGAGTGCGGAAGCGCCGGCGGAAGTGGCGAGTCCTCCGAGGCAGCCTTCCCAGCTCTTGGCGGGGCTGATGGTCGGGGCGATCTTATGCTTACCGAACGGTACGCCGATCATGAGTCCGCCGACATCGGTGAACTTCGTGGCGACGAAGACCCAGACGACGTAGTAGAGCCCGACGGACTGGGCGGTGAGCAGATGGCCATCCTTCATGCGGGCGATGGCAATGAGTGAGGCCAGCATGAAGGGTAGATAAGCGAAGCCGTATAAGGTCGGGAAGCGACGGAGCAGCGTCGGGACCTCGCCGGGATGGCGTAGGAGCGACAGGAGGTGCAGGCCGACCAACAGCGCACCGCCGGTGAGCAGGTAGTTTGAGCGGGCATCTTCGGCCGCGAGGAAGAAGAGACCGAAGTGCAGCGCGAAGCCGGCGACGATACCAGAAAGGTGGGGGCGGCCGACGCCGGGAATCGAACGAACCAACTGATAAAACTCATACTGAGCGGCGCAGATGATGAGCGCGAGCAGACCAAAGGAGGCTTGTTCGGCGACGGAAAAGAATCCGCCTACCCAGATGACGAGTCCGACGACGACCCAGAGGCCGATGGTGCTGAGGGCGCGATCTTTCATGCTTGGGCGGAGGTCTGAATCTGTTCGCGGGTCTGGCCGAAGCGACGTTCGCGCTTGGCGTATTCGGCTAGCGCGAGCTGAAGCTGGGCTTTGTCGAAGTCCGGCCAGAAGACCGAGGCGAACACAATCTCGGCGTAGGCGGACTGGAGGAGCAAGAAGTTGCTGAGGCGGAATTCGCCCGAGGTGCGGATGATGAGGTCAGGGTCAGGCATGCCAGCGGTCTGCAGGCGGGTCTCGACCGTGGACCAATCCACTTCGGAGGGAGAGAGCTTGCCTGTGGCGACGTCGGTTGCAATCGCCTGAGCGGCGGCCACGATTTCTTGGCGGGCGCCGTAGTTCAGTGCGACGACCAAGGTGAAGGCGTTGTTATCCTTGGTGGACTTGATCACGTCCTCGAGTGGGACGCGGACGAATTCGGGGAGGGCGCTGATATCGCCGATTACGCGCAGGCGGACGTTCCGTTTCTCGAGGCGGGCGAGGTGTGCGCGGAGAATCCACTCACCGAGTTTGAACAAGCCGCTGACTTCCTCGAGGGGGCGTTTCCAGTTCTCGGCCGAGAAGGCGAAGACCGTGAGGGTGCTGATGCCGCCGTCGATGCAGGCGTCGATGATCTCGATGAGCCGTTCAGCGCCGCGGCGATGACCTTCAAGCCGAGGGAGGCCCTTGGCGGCGGCCCAGCGTCCGTTACCATCCATGATGATGCCGATGTGACGCGGCGGCACGGGATTGGCGGAGGGGATGGGCGCAGCGGGGGACACTTGGCCGGAGAATGTTCTACCCGACTTGCCTGTGGCAACCGCGAATCAACGCTCGTCAGCCGCGACCAGGACGCCGGGGAAGCCAGCTTTGCGGGCGAGTTCGCAGACATCGAGGAAACTCTGCATTGTGAGGGATGCGTCAGCCTTGATCAGGATGGGACGCGAGGAGCCGCCTTGGGCGGCGACGCGACTGAGTTCCAGTGCGAGGCCTTCGCGGGTGACCACGCGACCAGCGACGACGAACACGCTGCTACCACGGGCGGAGACGAGAGTCACCGTCAGGGAGGTGCGGGCCATGTCGCCGGCCGCCAGCTTGGGCGTATTCATCGTAGGTGAGACCGCGCCCGCGCGGTCGTCGAAGCCCACATACATGCCAGGGGCAAAGACGAATTCGGCGGAAAGGACGTAGATCAGTGCTGCGCAGACGAGGGCGAGGGCCAGCGGCACGAAATCCAGACCCTGTTCGGCGGGGCGGACTTTTTCCAAGACTCCTAGGGGCGTCCGCATCTTAGCTCTGGCGAGGCTTCTCCTCGGGTAGCTCGTGGCGGACGAAGGTGATGATCGAGTGGGCCGCGATCTCCATCTCGGTGACGATTGAGCGGACGCGGCCGACGAGGAAGTGGTGGGCCATCGCGCAGGCGGCGGCGATGACCATGGCGAAGCCCGCGGTGGCGAGAGCCGCTTGGACTTCGGTCAGGAGGCCGTTGGCGGAGGCGTAGACGCTTCCATCGCGTAGGGCGGTAGCAAGGTTGAAGCCCGAGAAGATCGCGCCGGCGAGGCCGAGCAATGGGGCGACGCGCCCGATGGACGAGATGGAGCCGAGGCGACGTTCGAGGACGGGCAACTCGAGTAAGGCGGCCTCCGTGGCGGCGGCACGCATGGCTTCTTCGCCGCTACCCGAGCGGAGCAGGGCGGCTTTCACGACGCGGGGCACGGGACCGGGGGACTCTTCGCAGGCGGCCAGGGCTTCGAGCGGCCGGCCGGCCCGTAGGTTGTTGCGGACACCTTCAATAAAGTCAGACGAAAGAACCAGGCCGCGGTGGAGGAACATTGCGCGTTCGACGACGAAGACCAGGGCGAGGAAGGCGAGCAGGAGGAGCAGCCAGACGAAGGGGCCGGCATCGAAGGGGAAGGAGAAGCGGCTGCTCATTGGGGCTTGGAAGAATTGGACGACGAATTGCGGAGGGTCGCAAGTTTGCTTTCGGCGGTGGACTGTCCAGGGAGGCGCGACTGTGCGGCGGGCTGTCCCTGGTTGACGTTCACGATAATGCTGTAGGCGGCGATGGCCTCAGTGCGGTCACCATCCAGCTCGCAGGTCTCGGCCATCAGCAGCACCGAGCGCGAAAGCCATAGGCGTCCTTCGGAGGAGAGCTTGCCGGCGGTGTCCGCGGCGGCGCGGGCGGTCGCATCGCGCAGGGTGCCCAAGGCGCGGAGCAGAATCTTGCGGGCTTCGCCGCGTGTGGCGGCCGCTTCGAGGCCGGTCTCGGTCCGGGAGCGTTCGATCAATGAGAGCGCCCATTTGTACCATGCTTCAATCTTCACATCGTCGGAATCCTTGGCCCAAGCTTCCGCGATGCGCTCGTAGGCGGCGGCAGCCCGGGAGACGAGCTGGCGGTCAAGCTGCCCGTTACGGTCGCGGCGTAGTTGGGCGAGCCCAAAGAGGGAGTCCGCGCGGGCCATCTCGGCCTGCGGGCGGGAAGGGTCGGTCAGCTTGTCGCGGATCAGGCCTTCGAGCACGGAGAGGGATTTATCAAACTGTCCGAGCGTGCGGAGGATTTCTGCTCGACGAAGAGACACGCGAAAGATCAAGGCATTCTGCGGGTAGGTTGCAGTGAAGCGTTCGAGGAGTAAGACCGCGTGCGTGAGTTTGTCCTCGCCGCCAGTCGGTGCCTGGAGCGCGGATTGTTCGGCCGCTTCGTATAGGCCGAGCGCGGCGAATTCCGTAAGATTGGCTTCACCCTTGAATTCCTCGGCGAGGGATTCGAAGCGCGCCTGGGCTTCCGCGTTGCGACCGACGGAGGCCAGGTGGCGGCCTTCGACGAGGTAGGACGCCGCGGCGGCGGGTACCTTGCCGAACTGCCGACGGAGCCCGACAAGTTCGTCGAGGCCTTTGGCGGCGCCGGCGTTGAGCGAGGTGCGGGCTTTGAGAAGCGCAGCATGTCCCCGGAGTTCTGGAACGGCCTTACTCAGTTCATCGGGCGTCGCACCGGCGGGCAGATTAGAGAGCTTGCGATCAATCTCCGCGGCAAGTCGGCTCGCTTCAGTGGGATTATTGTTGGCGATGGCCAGGAGAGCCCGCTGCCAGGTGAAACGCAGGTCATAATCGACGCGGGCGCCGCGCGTGAGTGGGTCTAGTCGGGCCAGCAGTCGTTCGGCGTCGGTCGGCCGCTGAGCCTTGCGCATGTCCTCGACGAGACTCCAGATTGCCGACCAAATGGGCTCCTTGGTGCGGGTGCGATTGGAGCGAGCCGCGTCTTCGATCACTTCCGTGGTGCGATTCCAGTCGCTGATCTCATCACTTGTCTCGAGTAAGCTGAGGATGCGCTGATGAAAGGCGTCTTCGGAGATTTTCGTATCGGCCGCATCCTTCTGCAAGGCGGCGTAGGCTTTTTCGGCGAGGACGAAATCCTTGGCGAGGAACAGGCAATCGGCGGCGGCGATGCGGAGTTGCGCGCGTTCTGGTTCGATGCTGCTTTCGCCCAGGGTGGTGAGATGCGTCGCGGCGAGACGATAGGAGCCGTCGCCCCAGGCTGCGATGGCGAGCGTGCGGGTGGCTTCGCGGACGAGCGGGCTGGCCGGGACATCCTTGAGCAGGTCTTCGGCGGCTTGGCGGGCTTTTTCGCGGCTCCCGGCGAAGAGCATTAACTGGGCGCGGGCGAGGTGGATGGAATCGAGGACCTTGAGGTCGCGGGGGCAGTAATAGGAGAGCTGGCCTGGGTTACGACGAAGCAGAAAGTCGTTCACTTCGTTGGCGATTGCTTTCGTATCAATCGGCTTAGCGGGATCTATTTCTGAGCGAGGGTCCGCAGCGGCGACCAACGCGCGTAGAGCCGTGAGCCGAATCGCAATATTGGCGGGATTACGGGCGGCATCCTTAAGGCGTCCGCGCCCTTCGGCATTATCCGTTCCGAGGATGAGTCCAGCGAGGAGATCGGCCTCCGCTTGGCGCGCGGGGGGTAAGGAACCGGCGTTAGCAAGAGCTTGGGCGGCGCCTTTGGTGTCCTTGAGGTGCGCGAGTGCCAGCGCGAGATTACGGGCGTAGTCGAAAGCGAGTGGCGTGCCCTTGGCGTCGGCGGCAAGTTCACGCAACGCCGAGACCGTGCGCGGCTCCACCTTGCCGGCGACGATCATCGCGCGGTAACCGAGGACTTCGATGCGCTGACGCTGTTCTTCGGAAACGGCCGTGCGCGCGATCGCTTCTTGCGCGAGGTTGATGTTGAGGTTGTCGCTCTCGGCGCCTGCGACCATCCACCGAAGCGCATGTCCCCAAGCGATTTCGAAGGGGGGTAGGGCGGCGATGTTCAGTTCGGCTGAAAAAGCCCGGGCACCATCAGTATCGTTTTCCAGTAAGGCGATGAGCCCTTCGCGGAGTGATTTGCGAGGCGACTTCGGTAGGAATTTCACCGTCGCCTTGGCTTCGGCCGTACGGGTTCGTTCGATGTAAGCGGCGGACAGGCCGAGTCCGGCCTGTTCGCGATCCTTGTCGCTGAGCTTCGGGTCGGCGAGTAGCTGGGCGTAGAAGCTGGAGGCTATTGAGGAGAGTCCCGCAGCCAAGGCTTGGTCGGCCAGTCCCAGCAACGTCCGCCGGTCGGGCCGGTCGCCCGGGCTGACGGCTGCGTTAGTCGTGATTAGGTTAGGCGGGAGGTCCTGCGACACGACCTGACCCGGCAGCAGGACGCCGAGGGCGAGGAAGGTGGCCAGGGTGAACCGCAGCATCGCCCCGACTATGGTCGGAGCGGGCCGGCGGGCAAGAGGCGAGTGCCGGTTCAGGCCTTATCGAGACCGAAGGCGGTATGCACGGCGCGGACGGCGGCATCGGCCTTGGCCGGGTCCAGCGCGACGGAGATCTTGATCTCGGAGGTCGTGATGAGCTCGCTGTTGATGCCGACGGAGGCGAGGGCCTTGAAGAGGGTGCCGGCGACGCCGGGGTGGGAGATCATGCCGACGCCCACGATGGAGAGCTTGGAGATCTCGCCGGCGGAACGGACGGAGCCGGAGCCAAGCTTCTTGAGGGTCTGGCCGACGACGGCCTCGACGCGGGAGAATTCGGCGGTGGTCACCGAGAAGGTCAGGTTAGCTTTGCCGTCCTTGCCCAGGTTCTTGATGATCATGTCGACGCTGAGCCCGGCTTCGCCGAGGTCGTCGAAGAGGGCGGACAGGGCCTGCGGGCTGTCGGGCAGGTCGTTCACCGTGACACGGGTCTGCAGGCGGTCGAGGGCGACGCCGGCGATAGCTGCGTCTTCGAGGGTTTTGTCGATGGCTTTCACGATGGTGCCGGGTTGGTCGTTAAAGGAGGAACGGACCTCGAAAGGCACGTTATATTTCTGGGCGAACTCTACGGAGCGCGACTGCATGACCTTGGAGCCGCTGGAAGCGAGCTCGAGCATCTCTTCGTAGGAGATTTCCGTCAGCTTGCTCGCGTTGAGCACGATGCGGGGGTCGGCGGTGTAGACGCCGTCGACGTCGGTGTAGATCTGGCAGAGGTCGGCCTTAATGGAAGCGGCGACGGCGATGGCGGTGAGGTCTGAGCCGCCCCGGCCGAGGGTGGTGACTTCGCCCTGGTCCGTGCAGCCCTGGAAGCCGGCCACCACGACGACTTTTCCTTCGTCGAGTCGGGCGAGCAGGTCTCCGCCGGTGATGCGGGTAATGCGGGCGCGGGTGTGAATGTCGTCCGTAAAGATGCCAGCCTGGGCGCCGGTGCGGGAGACGGCGGGTACGCCGATAGCGTGGAGGGCCATGACCGTCAGGGCGATGGTTTCCTGTTCGCCCACGGCCATGAGGACGTCCATCTCGCGTTCGTCCGGCAGCTTGGAAAGGGCCTTGGCGCGGGCGATAAGGTCGTTGGTCACGCCGCTACGAGCGGAGACGACCACGACGATGCGGTTACCCTTGGACCACTGTTCCTTGATCTTGGCCGCAACGTTTTGGATGCGGTCGACACTGCCGACGGAAGTGCCGCCGTATTTCTGGACGATGAGGGCCACCGGAGGTCAGGATTCGGGAGAGAAGATGCGGAGCACGACGGGCTCCTCGAGCACGGTCTTGAGGCGACGCAATTCTGTCAAGACTGCGGACATCTTGCGTTCGCTGACCGGGTAGGTCGAAAGGGTGACGGTGCCGCGACCCTGGTTCGGGTGTTCGTACTGAATGACGCGAGCGATGGACACCTTGTGCTTCGAGAAGATGCGATAGATGCCTTCAGACACGCCGGCCTTGTCGAGCAACGAAAGACGGAGATAGAAGGGCGAGACAATCTCGTCGATCGAGGCCATGCGCAGGGCGCGGCCGGCTTTCTCGCGGGCGGCCAGGGCTTCGGGCGAAAGGGCCTGCGGGATCGGACCGGTGAGGGCGGCAATCGCGTCGACGATGTCGCCAATGACAGCGGAAGCGGTGGCGTCGCCACCCGCGCCGCGGCCGGTGAGCGTGGTCGCGCCGACGACGTCGCCGCGGAGGGTAATGCCGTTATTGACGCCGGAGACACGGGCCAGGATGTCGCGATTAGGGACGAGGGAAGGGTAGACGCCGACGGTCATCCAGTTGGCCTTGAAGTCGCGGCGGATGACGGCGAGGTGCTTAAGCGCAAAGCCGAAGCGGCGGGCGAAATCGATATCGGCTGGGCCGATCTTACGGATGCCTTCGACGAGCGTCCGGGCGGGCGGCGCCCACTTACCGTGCGCGAGCCAGGCGAGGATCGAGGCTTTGTGGAAGGCGTCGATACCATCGACATCGAGCGTCGGGTCGGCTTCGGCGTAGCCGAGTTCCTGGGCTTCCTTGAGGGCGTCGGGGAACGAAAGGCCGTCCTCGCCCATGCGGGTGAGGATGTGGTTACAGGTGCCGTTGAGGATGCCGACGATCAGCTCGAAGCGATTGGCGACGAGGCCTTCGCGGATCGCCTTGATGATCGGGATGCCGCCAGCGACGCTGGCTTCGAAGAGGAACTGGCCACCATGCTTGCGCACGGCTTGGAAAATCTCCGGTCCGTGCTCGCAGAGCAGGGCCTTGTTGGCGGAGACGACGACCTTGCCGAGGCGCAGGGCGCGGAGCGTGAGCTCGCGGGCCTTGGTGGTGCCGCCGATCAGTTCGCAGACCACGTGGACCTTCGGGTCGTCGATGATCTCGTTGACGTTGGTGGTCAGCTTCGAGGCCGGAATCTTGACGGCACGCTTCTTCTTCAGGTCGCGCACGGAGGCCTTGCGGAGGTCGAGCTTCACGCCGAGGCGAGATTCGAGGTCGGCCTGCTTCTCGTGCAGGTGCTTCCAGACGCCTTGGCCGACGGTGCCGAAGCCGAGGATGCCGATACCGATGGTGCGAGGAGCGGTCATTGCGAAAAGGGTCAGGCTTTCTTGACGAAGCGGTTTTCGGTGCCGTTCAGCAGGCGACCAATGTTGGAACGGTGCGTCCAAACGTTGAAGGCGGCGATGGCCCCGGCGAACCAGAATTCGGCGGGGCTGAACGTCAGCTTAGTGAAGAGCGGCAGGACCCAGCAGGAGACCGGCAGCGAAACGCCGAGGATGATGGACGCCAGGGAAACATAGCGCGAGAGGAGGAAGACGAGGCCCCAGAGGGTCGCACCAATAAGAATCGGGAAGGGCAGAAGCACGATCAAGCCGCCGATGGTGGAGGCGACGCCCTTGCCGCCCTTGAACTTCAGGAAGCAGGAGAAGCAGTGACCGAGCAGCGTGCCGACGAAGCCAGCGACGCAGATTGTGAAGTGGATTTCGGCCGCCGCCGGAGTCTCTTCCGTGCGGAGGAGGAGATAAGGCAGTCCGGCACCGACGAAACCCTTCAAGGCGTCGAGGGCGAAGACGAGGTTGCCCGGACCCTTACCGAGCACGCGCTTGACGTTGGTGGCGCCGGGATTACCGGAGCCTTCTTTCAGGATATCGACGCCATGCTTCTTCGCCACGAGCACGGCGAAGTTGACGGAACCGAGGAGGTAGCCGAGTAGGGCGAAGATTCCGATGGCCGCGAACATCGCTTACGCTTCGAGCAGCTTGGCGCTGACGATCGCAGGATTACGGAGGATTTCCGCGATGGCGGAGGCGCCCGGTGCGGTGTCGAGCTGGTAGACGGCCAGGGCGTTGGAGCCCCCGCTGCGGCTGAGGGCCATGTTGGCGATGTTTACACGTTCCTTGGCGAGCAGGGTGCCGAGGGCACCGATGATGCCGGGCTGGTCCTGATTCTCGATGAGGAGCAGTTTGCCCTCGGGGATGAACTCGAGGGTACGGCCATTGATGGAGACGATGCGAGGGGACTGGGCCTTGCCGAGGACGGTTCCGGCGACGGAGACGGACTTGCCCCCCGCGAGCACAGCTTCGACGAGGATGAGTTCCTTGTAGTCGGCTTCGGCGGAAGAGCGGACGGTCTGGACCTCGACGCCGAGGGCCTTGAGCTTGCCGGGAGCGTTCACGTCGGTGACGCCTTCGACGATGCCGCGCAGGTAGCCGCGCTGGATGGCGCGGGCGATGGCGTTGGCGCCCTGGTCGGAACCGGTGCCGAAGGTGGTCAGGCGCAGCGATTCGATGCGACCCGGAGCGGCGAGCTGACGCGCGATGGCGCCGAGCTTCTGCGCGAGGGAGAGGAACGGCTTGATCGCGGCGAGCGTCTGCGAGTCAACGGAAGGCAGGTTGACCGCGTTGGCGGGCGAGCCGCCACCGAGGACGGTGATGGCAGCTTCGGCGACTTCGACGCCGACGTTCTCCTGGGCTTCGGCCGTGGAGGCGCCGAGGTGCGGAGAGAGATGGGCCTTCGGGAGCGAGCGGAGCGGGTGGTCCTTGGCGAGGGGCTCTTCGACGAACACGTCGAAACCGCAACCGCCGCACTGGCCGGACTTCAGGGCTTCGGCGAGGGCGAACTCATCGACGATGCCGCCGCGGGCGCAGTTCACGATCTTAACGCCCTTCTTCATCTTGGCGAAAGCAGCAGCATCGACCATGCCTTCGGTCGCGCCCTGCTTGCCCTTCTCGATGAGAGGCATGTGGACGGTGATATAGTCGGAGAGGGCGAAGACTTCGTCGAGGGTCGCAATGGAGACGCCGAGGGCCTTGGCGCGGGCTTCGGTGAGATAAGGATCGTAGGCGAGGACCTTCATGCCGAAGGCGAGGGCGCGCTTAGAGACTTCGGCGCCGATGCGGCCGAGGCCGAGCACGCCGAGGGTCTTGCCGAAGAGTTCGGAGCCCGAGAGGGTCTTGCGGTCCCATTTGCCTTCGCGCATGGACTGGACGGCTTCCGGCACCGGGCGCGCGAGGCAGAGCAGGTGGGTGAAGGTGAGCTCGGCGGTCGCGACGGTGTTGCCCGAAGGGGTGTTCATCACGATGACGCCACGTTCGGTGGCGGCTTCGACGTCGATGTTGTCGACGCCCACGCCGGCTCGGCCGACGCAGACGAGGCGCTGGGCGGCGGCGAGGACTTCGCGGGTGATCTGGGTTTCGGAGCGGACCAGGATGGCGTCCACGTCCGCGACGAGGGTCAGGACCTGCTCGGGCGTGGAGCCGTAGGCTTCGACGACCTCATAGCCCGGCTGGGCTTTGAGGAGGGCAACTCCGGTGGGTGAGATTTTGTCGGCGACGAGTACCTTGGGCATGGCGATAGCGTGTAAAAGTTTGCGTGAGTCATAAATGCCCGCCCAAGGCAAAGGCAAGCACCTACCCCCATCTGGCTGTCATACGAACTCAGAGCCGACGATGGGCATAATCCGCCAATTCGTAACAATCCGGGCTCATTTCTTCCAGAAAACGGCAGGGATCCAGCGGGCGGTAGCCTTCACCGGAGACCGCGAAGCGGGGGGCGAAAAGGAACAACATGTTCTCGGCCCGGGTGCAGGCGACGTAGAACAACCGGCGCTCCTCCTCGACGTCACCTTCGTCGATGGCGCGGGTTAGCGGCAGGAGACCGTCGGCCACCCCCAGGAGGAAGACGATAGGAAACTCTAGTCCCTTGGATTGGTGAATCGTGGTGAGGCGGAGCATATCCTCCTCGGGCTCAGCTTTCTTGTCGGAAGATTCGCCGTTGAGGAGGGCGACCTGGGCGACGAGGTCGCCGACGTCTTCGAACTTGGACGCAAAACCGATGAGGCCCTGGAGGTCCTGCTCGCGTTCCTTCCAGTCGGGGAAGATCGTCTTGATGAAGCCGCCGTACCAGCCCTCGATGCAGACGCGGACCGTCTCGGCGGGCGTCCGGGCGAACTTAATCGAATGCGCGTCGGAGGCGGCGACGAAAAGGTCGGGCGCTGGTCCGGAGGGACCAGGCTTGGCCTTCGCGGCTTCCAGTCCTTCGAGCATGTCCTCGAGCGTGATGGTGAGGTCGTTGAAATCATCCTTGGCCGATTCTGGTACGCGTTTGAGGACGGTGTCGGCGCGCAGCGCGCGGACCATGCCGCGGCCTTGGGCCTGCTCGGCTTCGCGGGCGGCCTTACTGATCTTCTCGGCGGCAACGGGCCCGACCTTCGGGAGCAGGCAGAGCAAGCGGGAGAGCGCGACCTGGTCGAGGGGGTTATGCACGAAGCGCAGGTGCGCGAGGATGTCCTTCACGTGCGCAAGATCGAAGAACTTATGGCCGCTGGTGATGACGAAAGGTACGCCCGTCGCGTTGAGTTCCATCTGTAGGTCGAGCGACTGGTAATGCGCGCGGTAGAGCACATGTATGTCCGCCAAGGCGTGCCCTTCGTGGTGTAGCTGCATGATCTTGCGGACCACGAGCTTCGCCTGCTGTGACGTGTCGCCGACGGTGAAGACGGTGGGCTGTGGCCCGCGTTGGCGGACGGCCTTGAGGCGGCGGTCGAAGCCTTCGACGCGCGGGCGGTGGCTGAGGATCTCGTTGGCGAAGGCCAGGATCTCCGGCGTCGAGCGGTAGTTCGTGTCGATCGTATGAATCAGCGTGCCCGGGTGGCGATTCGGGAAGGCCACGATGTTCTCCCAATCGGCGCCGCGCCAGGTGTAGATACACTGCGCATCGTCGCCCACGGCCATAATTTGGTGCTCGCTGGCGAGGAGGTCGATGATGCGGCTTTGCAGGCGGTTGGTGTCTTGAAACTCGTCCACCAGGATATGGCGGAAGCGCTGACGGTAATGGGCGAGGGCGGCCGGGTCGTTCTCGAGGACGAAAAGCCAGAGGCTGAGCAGGTCATCGAAGTCGCAGAGGTTCCGCTCCTTTTTTGCGGCCTCGTAGCTCGTACAGAATTGCATCAGCTTCTCTGAGCCGCCCTTCATCCAGTCGAGTCGTTCGGCGAGGACGTCCGGCAGCGGGCGGAGGGTGTTACGCGCGTGCGAATAGGCGTCGAGGATAACGGCCGCCTTCGGGTTCGTCTTATCCTTGATGAACGCTCCATCGATCGACTTCACGATCTCGGAGAACAGGTGTTCCGATTCCTTCTGGTCGAGGATGGTGAAGTCAGGCGAACGCGAGGCCACGGCCGCATTGCGGCGGAGGATGCGTTGGCCGATTGAGTGGAAGGTGCCACCCCAGAACTGGCCGCGCGGCACGCCCGTGAGGTCTTCGACGCGTTCGAGCATCTCCTTGGCCGACTTGTTTGTGAAGGTCAGCAGCAGGATGTCCCAGGGCTTGGCACCTTGGTGCAGAAGCCAGGCGACGCGGTAGGTGAGGGTGCGGGTCTTACCCGAGCCAGCGCCAGCGAGCACGAGCGCGGGGCCGCGGGGCGAGGTCACCGCGGCGTACTGCTCGTCGTTGAGCTCGCCGCGGAAATCGACGGGAGGCAGGCCTTCCACGGATTAGCGGGCGGGTCGCTGGCGGCGATCCATCAGGCTGAACTTCACGACTTGTTCGTCAGCGCGGTAGGAAGAGCGGACCAAGGGGCCAGACTCGACGTGCTTGACGCCGGCGGCGAGCGCGAAGGTCTTCCACTCGGCAAATTCCTCGGGCGTGACCCAGCGATCTATAGGCGCATGTTCCTTGCTGGGCGAAAGATATTGGCCGATGGTCAGGATGTCGACGTCGGCAGCGACGATGTCGCGGATGAGCTGCGCGACTTCTTCCTTCTGTTCACCGATACCGAGCATGATACCGGTCTTGGTGATGAAGTCGCGGGACTTGGCGTGCTTGAGAACCCAGAAGGAGCGGTCGTAGCGGGCGGTCTTACGGATTGGACGCTGCAGGCGTTCGACCGTCTCGAGGTTGTGGTTAAGGATGTCAGGCCGAGCGTCGAGTAAGACGTCGAGGTGGACCTGTTCGCCGCGGAAGTCAGCCGGCAGGACCTCGATGGTCGTGTTCGGACAACGATTGCGGGTGGCGCGGACGGTCGCGGCCCAGACGGAGGCGCCACCGTCCTTAAGGTCGTCGCGGGCGACGGAGGTGATGACCACGTGCTTCAGGTTCATCAGTGCAATGGACTCGGCCACGCGGGCCGGTTCGCCGAGGTCGAGTTCGCTGGGGCGGCCCGAGAGCACGGCGCAGAAGGTACAGGAGCGCGTGCAGACGTTACCGAGGATCATCACCGTGGCGCTGCCGCGGGACCAACATTCGCCCATGTTGGGGCACTGCGCTGACTGGCAGACCGTGTGCAGCTTGTGCTCGTCGACGTTCTTCTTCGTCTCCAGGAAGTCCGGGCCGCTGGGGAGCTTGGCACGGAGCCAGTCAGGTTTGCGGGCGGACTCGATCATGGAGGAAGGGCAACATTGCCGTCCCGGGCTATTTTTCAACCTTACAAAGAAGAAGGGGTGCCTTCCTCCCGGAAAGCACCCCTTTTGCTATGAGTTTTAACTCAGACCTTAGAAGGTCTTCTTGAGCGTGACCGCCGTGATACCTTCGTAGGTGCCAGCGAAGGTGCCGCTACCGTTCGAGTAGGACACGGTGCCGGTGAAGCCAGCAACCGGGTAGGAAAGGCCGATCGCGTAGTCTTTGTCGTTCGAGGCAGCGTTCTTGCCGTCGGTCACGCCGTAGTGGAGCGCGAGGCTGAGGCCCTTGATGGCGGCGACTTCGTAAGCGTAGTTGAGCTCGTAGTACTGGGTGCCGCTGCCAGCGATACCGAAGTAATCCGTGACGGCGTGGGAGAGCTTGGCCGTGAAACCATAGGCCGAGACCGAGGCGTTGATCTCACCGGTGTTGAGCGAGGAGTTACCTTCATAGACGTAAGCGAGGTAGCCGACGGTGGCGGAGAAGTCCTTGCTCAGGCTGAAGCCGTAATTGGCGTAGAGATCCACTTCCAGGGTGGTGTTCGTCCAGTTGACGTTGGACGCCCAGACGCCGGCGGAGAGGCCGGAGGTGTGCGCGACGTCGAAACCGCCCTGGAGGGCAGTCTTGCCGCCATTCTGCGTGATGCCGCGGAAGACGTAGTCGCTGGTGAAGGCGACGTTGCCCGAGGTGTTGAACGCCGAGGGAGCGGCGGGCGCCGACTGAGCAAAGCTCGCGGCAGCGGTGAGGGTGAGGAGGGTGATGGAGGTGTGCTTCATGGCGTCTGTGGATGTGCTCAAAGTTTGCCAAATCTCCATGTATTTCGACAATCCTGTGAAGATTGGCGAATAAACCCCAGCATATGCTTAAAAAGAAGCCGCAGGTGCTTTATTTTAAGCGTGAATCACTCGCCTTAACTGAGGTAACACTCGAGGTGGGCTTCAGCTGATTTCGCCCAACTGAACTCCGCCGCCATCGCGGTCTTCTGGAGTGATCTATAGGTAGCAGGCTGCTGATAAAGTTCCAGCGCCCGGTTGAGGGCCCATTCGATACCCCCTTGGTCTGCATGCTCAAAAATAATCCCCGTACCTTTCTTTTTTCCGTCCCAGCCGCTCACGGTGTCGGCTAAGCCACCGGTGGCTCGAACGATTGGGAGCGTGCCGTAGGCCATGGAATACATCTGGTTTAGGCCGCACGGTTCGAAGCGACTAGGCATGAGGAAGAAGTCGCACCCTGCCTCGATCCGGTGGGACAGCCCGTTGTCGTAGCCGATACGGACGGCGCAGAGCTGCGGGAAGTCGACGGCGAGTCGCTTGAACTCGTTTTCCAACCAGGCGTCACCGCTACCGAGGAGCACGAACTGCAAGGAGTCTTTGCGCAGGAATTTTGGGAGCACGCTGACGGCGAGGTCCAATCCCTTCTGTTCCCAGAGGCGTGAGACGACGCCGACGAGTGGAACGTCACGATCGGTGGCGAGACCGAGTTCGCGTAGCAGGGCGGTCTTACATTCGGCCTTTCCCGCGGGCTTCTTAGCTGAGAATGCGGCGGCGATATGCTCGTCGTCTTCAGGGTTCCACTCGTCGCGGTCGACGCCGTTGAGGATACCGCGGAGGTCACTTGCGCGGCGACGAACAACGTCATCCAGCCCGTAGCCGAAGGCCGGGGTGAGAATCTCCTTGGCGTAGGTCGGGCTGACGGTGATGACCTTGGCGGCGTGGAGGATGCCACCTTTGAGGAAGTTGACGCCGCCGAGGCATTCGAGTTCCTGCGGGCTCCAGAGAAATGCCGGCAGGCCGAGGTAGGCCATGATCCGCTTGGGGTAGAGGCCTTGGTGCTGCAGGTTGTGGATGGAAAGAACGGTCTTCGCCTGGCCAAGCGCGGACTGCTTGAGCGTGGTGTTCAGGAGCACGGGCACGAGGCCCGCGGTCCAGTCATGGCAATGGATAACGTCAGGGACCCAGCTGGTCGTCAGGCAGGCGTCCAGTCCGGCCCGTCCGTAGAAGGCGGCACGTTCACCGGCGTCATCGCGTGCCGGGTAGATCTCGCGGGCGCCGTAGAAATCTTCGTGTTCGACGAACCAGGCTTCGAAGTTCGGGGAGACCTGAAGCGTGCGGATACGGCAGCCGGCCTTGCGGACGTCGCCGTTCACGTCGACCTTAAGCGACTCGATGAGCGTTCCCATCTTCTCGCGGCCCGGGACGGAGCCGTACAGGGGCGTCACCGCACGCACGTCGTGACCCATGGCTGCCAAGGCTTTGCCGAGCGCCACAGTGGCATCGCCGAGTCCGCCGGCCTTGGACCAGGGCGCCAGCTCGGGAGTCACGAAAAGGATTCTCATGCGGAAGGTCGGTTATCGCGGGGGCGTCCGAGTCGGTTGAGCAATGGGACAAAAATCACGAGAATAATCAAGGCGGCCACCATGGCGACATTGCCAGCCAAATCATGGACGGTGCCGAACGATGAGAAACCGGCTTGGCCATGCTCGACCCCGGCGAAATCTCGTTCCAGTGATTTCGATCCGTGGTTCAACGCGTGGAAAGTAAGGTAGGTGTTGCGCCCAATGTTGAGGAGGATGGCGGTGAAGCCGGCCAAGCTGATCATCGCAATCCGGCGGATTAGCGCTCCCGGAAAGCCGCCTTCGAGGAAGACCGCGCCGAGGAAGGCGCCGGCGAAGACGCAGGCCGAGAGCGAACGAATGCCCGAGCAGGCCTCTGCGACGCCGACCGCATCGCCGTTCGGGAAGATGATGGTGTTGCCGCTGACCCGGATAGCGTGGTCGTTGGCGCGCAGAATCCCGGAGACGATTTCGGTGACGTTGGTGAGTAGCTCACCTTTGATCTGGTTATCGACGAGGTAGAGGAACGGCCCAGAGATCATCCAGACACATGTGGGAAAGAGAAGGAGTCCGACGGCCTGCCAGCGGGAGGTCGATGTCGCGACGGCGTCCGACGGGCCGCGGACGGAGAGGAAGGCGAAGGCAAGCGCCGCGCCGGCCAGGCCGAAGCAGATAGCGAGGGTGGGGCCGATACCAGTGCCGAAGATGGCGCGGGCGGCGGCACCAAAGCCGAAGAGCGCGAGCGAAGCGAACGCCAGCAGCTGGGCGAGGGTGAGCACGCCTTTGGACGTGGGCGCGGCGACGTCGATCCGTTCGCCGGTGAGCAGGGCACGGAGGTCTTCCCAGCGATCCCAGAGCACGTAAGCGGAGAAGAATGGTACGAGGTAGCCGAAGGTGTAGTCATCCTTGGTGCTCCAGATGGCCCACTGATCCCAGGTCGTGAACGCAGCCATGCCAATGAGTAGCAGGCCGAGACCACGCGTCGTGCCATCTAACTTCGACTGGGCTTCCGCGGACATCAGAACCGGGGGACCGCGGCCAGCAGCGTCTTCGTGTAGGCCTGCTGCGGATTGCCGAGGATCTCAGCCGGGGTACCTTGTTCGACGATCTTGCCCTTGGACATCACGAGGATGTGGTCGCTGACATGTTCGACGACGGCGAGGTCATGGGCGATAAAGAGGTAGGTGAGGCCAAACTGTTCCTGCAGGTCCTGGAGCAGGTTCACGACCTCGGCCTGTACGGAGACGTCGAGCGCTGAGACGGGCTCGTCGCAGATGATGAGCTCAGGCTGCACGGCAAGGGCACGCGCGATGCCGATGCGCTGACGCTGGCCGCCGGAGAATTCATGCGGGTGGCGGCGCAGGTGTTCGGCGGGGAGCTGGACGCTGCGGAGGAGTTCGGCGCAACGGGCTTCGCGGTCTGCCCGCGTCATCTGCGGGAAGTGGATTTCCAGCGGCTCGGAGAGGATGCTCAGGATGTCGGCGCGCGGGTTGAGCGAATTATACGGATCCTGGAAGATCATCTGGATCTTCTTGCGCCAGGGGAGGAAGTCCGAGTTCGAGAGGACACCGATGTCCTGGCCGTGGTAAAGAATCTTACCGGCGGTCAGCGGGGCGAGCTTCACGATGGCGCGGCCAGTCGTCGTCTTGCCTGAGCCGGATTCGCCGACGAGTCCGACCGTCTTGCCCTTTGGTACGACGAAAGAGATGCCGTCCACGGCCTTCTTGGGTTCGGCTGTCTGGAAGAACCAGTTCGCCCGGCCAGGGTAGTGGACGGAAAGGTCGCTGACTTCGAGAAGGTTGTCGCTCATCGGGAGACCTTGAGTTCGTCGGAAAGAGTAGTGAGGCGGCGGCGACGCTGACCGAGGCGCGGGATGCAGGCGATCAACGCCTTGGTGTAAGGGTGCGACTGCGTCCGCATGATCTGTTCGACGGGGCCGGACTCGACGATGCGTCCCTTCCACATCACCGCTACTTTGTCGGCGAAGTTTGCGATGATGCCAAAATTATGAGTGATGAGGACGATGCTCATGCCGCGCTCGCGCCGGAGACGGGCGAGCAGATCCATGATCTCCTTTTGAATCGTCACGTCGAGCGCGGTGGTCGGCTCGTCGGCCACGAGGATCTTCGGGTTGCAGGCGAGCGCCATGGCAATCATCGCGCGTTGCTGCATGCCGCCGGAGAGTTCGTGGGGGTATTGGTTCGCGACGCGTTCGGGGTCGTTGATGTGGACCTCGGCGAGGGAGCGGATGACCTCGGCCTTGACGTCTTGGACGTCCGGTCGGTGTAACGCGACGGCTTCGCCAATCTGGAAACCGATCGTGTAGACTGGATTCAGGGAAGTGCCAGGTTCCTGGAAGATGTAAGCAATCGAGCCCCCGCGAATCTTGGCGAGTTTATCCTCGGTAAGTCCGAGTAGCTCGACGCCGGCCAGTTTGACGGATCCCGATAGCGAGCAGGATGGCTCGGGCGGTAGCAGGCGGGTCAGAGCGAGGGCTGAGACCGACTTCCCGGAGCCAGATTCACCGACGACGGCGAGGACTTCGCCGGCGGCGAGTTCATAGCTGACGCCTTGGGCGGCGACGGTCTCGCGGTCACCCGTGCGGAAGGTGACGCTGAGGTCCTGGACTTTCAGGAGAGGCTCGGCGGACATGGTCGGCAACATAGGTTGGGCAGGGGGTAAGGGAAAGGAAGAACGGCGGTCATTCAGTCCGCCAGCGGTCTTCGATGACCGTCTTCGGCGCGCCGCGCACCTTGCCATCGCGGAAATCCTTGAGGTCGACCTCGCGTTGCTTGGGGTCGAGCCAGAAGAGGCCGTACTGACCCGGGTCTTCGGCCGCTCGCACGTCGAATCCTACCGGGAACTTGACCCAGTCCCAATGCGCGATGCGGTAGCCGGGGACCTTGAAGCCCGGGATGAAGTCGGCGAGGTCATGGATGCGCCGTTCCATGGCGTGAGAGAGCTTGATCATCTCATCCTCTTCGGTGGCCTCGCGGAAACGGTCGATGAGCTTAGAGAGCTCGGGGTCGTCGACGCCGGTGATGTTGTTCGTCTGGCGCTTCGGTACCTTGCGCCCGTCGGCGAGTTTCTCGACGGCGTTGTCGGTATGGTGGGATTCCCAGAGGGCGGGGAGGCGGCTGGAGACTGACCACGCCCAGAAGACGATGTCATGGTTCTTTTCCATGACCTTGCGGTACATCGTGGTGCGTTCGAGCGTCTCAGGGCGGTACTCTACGCCGCAACGACGGGCGGATTCGACGAGTGTCGCGAGATACTTGCGGCGGTCGGAGGTGTCAAAGGTGAGTCGGAACGAAAGCCGTTCGCCGGCCGCGTTCATGAGGATGCCATCGTTGCCGACCCGGGTGAAGCCAGCCTTGGCGAAGGCCGCGCGGGCGAGTTCCGGCGAGTAGCGGCGAGGACGGATCGAGGGTTCGGTGAACTTGCCGAGGCCTTCGCTGAACTGGTTGAGGCGTTCGTAGTCCCCGCGATAGAATCCATCGATGACGCGCTGGAAGTCGGTGGCATGCTGGAGGCCGACGCGTACATCGAGGTCGGAGAGCAGCGGCTTCTGCGTATTGAGGTAGAGGCCGTAAGGAGGTCGGGGAATGTCGTTGAAGAACTGAGCCTTGGTGAGATAGCCGTTCTGGTAGGCCTTCTTCTCGTTGGTGCCGTACCAGTAGCGCGGCATCATGATCGGCATCAAGTCGATCTCGCCGGCGAGCATCGAAGCGTAGGCGCTGTCCATCTCGCGGATGACACCGTATTCAATGATGTCCGGATTGTAGCGGTGGCGATAGAACTTCCGATGGTCGCCCCACCAGTCCTGCACGCGCGTGAGCGTGACGGACTTTTCGCGTTGTAAGCCGGTCGGGCCGACGAAGTAAGCGCCCGTCGTCGGCTGGAAGCGATCGTTATACAGTTTCTCGTAATTTGGTCCGAAGTCCTTGAAGAAATTGCGCGGTAAGGGAATCAACTGGCCGAGCCGCTCGAGCTGGTACGGACGCTTGCGCGGGGCCTTGATGGCGATCGTGTAGGCGTCGTACTTCGTGATGCTGCCCCACTCGCGGGTGTAGAAGTCGGCGTACCAGTCGGCCTTCGCCCAAGGCGAACGATTGAAATAGAAAGTGTAGAAGTAGTCGTCGGCGGTGATCGGTTGGCCGTCCGTGAACTTGGCGTTCGGATCGAGGCGGAAGTAGGCCGTCATGCCGTCGGCGGACATCGCCCAGCTCGTCGCTAGGGCAGGGATGGTCTCCTCGGTGTTCGGATGCGAGGAAAGCAGGCTGAAGTCGTTGTTGTCGTAAAGCTCGCCGCGAAAGCCGTTGTTCGCATTGGGTCCGACGCGTCGAAGGGTGGGCGGAGTGGAGCCGGTGAACTGGCGCAGCGTGCCGCCGCGGACCGCTCGAGGGTCGGCAAATTCCTTCTGCTCCGAGCCGTCTTGCCAGACGAGGTCCTTAGGGAGATCGGTCAGCTTGCCGAAATGGAAGAACTCCTTGTGCTCGGCGTAGTAAGCCGCGGCCTTCGGGTCCTCGTAGGTCTGGGCCGAGGTGTTCGTCAGGACGAAGAGGAAGGCGAGTAAGGTTCTCATTTTTGGGCGCGACGAAGGTCGAAGGCGTCTTGGAGCGCTTCGCCGATGGAGTTGATCATGACCATGGTGCCGACGAGGCAGAATAGTGTGGGGCCGAGGATCCACCAGGCGTCCCAGTTCTCCTTGGCTTGTTGGAGGAGGTTTCCCCAGGAGGGTTCGGTGGGCGGCAGGCCGAAGCCGAGGTAGTCGAGCGCGGAGAGCGAGAAGACCAGGCCGTGCAAGCTGAAGGGGAGCGTCGTCAGGATGATCGTCGCACAGTTAGGCAGGATGTGTCGCCAGATGATGCGAGCGTGGCCAGCACCCAGCGCGCGGGAGGCGGTGACGTAGTCGCGGGCGGAGATTTGATAGGCGGCGGCGCGTAGCTGCTGGGCGAGCCCGATCCATGAGAACGCGACGAGGATGAAGATGAGAATCGCCAGTGAGGGCTCGAGGAGGCTGGCGAGGAAGATGATGGCGTAGAGGAACGGGATGTTGGACCAGATTTCCATCAGGCGCTGGCAGACCATGTCGAACCAGCCACCGAAGTAGCCCATCGCCGCCCCCAGAAGTAGACCGATGGCGTAAACGCAAGGGAGGAAGATGAGGGCGGAGAGTAAGAGGATGCGGAAGCCGCCGAAAAGTCGTGCGACGATGTCGTGGCCAGATTCGTCGGTGCCGAGCCAATGTCCGTCGAGTCCGGGTGGGCAGGGTGAGGGCACCTGCGTGCGGAGCGAACCCTGCGGCTCCCAGTCGGTGCTGTCCGCGGCGGGTACACGCTGGACGACCTTTCCGTTGGCGAATTTCGCACGGGCGATGCCGACGCCCTCGACGAACAGGCGGGCGTCTCCTTCGGGCCGGCCGTTGATGATCGTCCAAGCCTGGCGTCGGGTGCCGTCCGTATTGAGCGTGAAGATGCGCCCTTCGGAGATAATGCCGCGAGGGTCTTGCCACCGTCCTTCAGCGTCGCGGGATGCCTCTGGCATCACCTCGCAGACTTCGCCCGGGGCGAAAGGTACGGGTGGCATGATGAGCCAGCCTCGGCCGTTCTGCTTCAGCTCCTCGGCTAGCAGTCGATAGTTGGGTTCGCCTTCGATCTTCAGGCCGAGGTCACGCCCCGAGATGAAGCCCTCAAAGACCGGGAAGCGTGTGACCCCATCGACGTTGAGCATGAGCGGGCGGTTGCCGACGAGCAGCGGTCCCAGCAAGGCGAGAGCCGAGAGCGCGAGCAGAGTGAGCAGTGACCACCAGCCCATGCGGTTCCTACGGAATCGATCGAAACGCTGCACCGTAATGGGGTCGAGGAAGCTCATACGGATTTATTGAACCGGATACGCGGGTCGACGGCGGCGACGCAGAGGTCGGAGACGATGTTGCCGATGAGCATCGCTAGGCTCGAGAGCGTGAGGAGGCCGAGGAAGACGGGATAGTTACGGTGGACGAGCGAGTCGTAGCCTAGCAGGCCGAGGCCGGGGATATTGAACGTCACTTCGATGAGGAACGAGCCGGTGAGGAAGAAGCCGAGATTGCCCCCGAAGGTCGCGGCCAACGGGATGAGCGAATTGCGGAGCGCGTGGACAAAGACGATGCGTCCGTGGCTCAGGCCCTTGGCCTTCGCGGTGCGGACGTAGTCGGCGGCCAGGTTGTCGAGCAGCCCGTTGCGGGTGAAGAGCGTGAGCGCGGTGAAGGCACCGACCATCTCGCAGGCGAGCGGCACGATTGTGTGGTGGACGCGACCAGCCCAGCTGAGGTTCGCCCAATCAAACCCCTTGGTCGGGAACCATCCGAGATGGAAGCAGAGCAAGTGCAGCATCGCGACGGCGAGGATGAATCCGGGGACAGAATAGAGGATGAAAAGAACCTGCGAGGATCCACGGTCGAACCAGCCGTCGCGTTTCAGGGCCTTGGCGACGCCAAGGGGAATCGAGATGGCATAGGCGAGGAGCAAGGACCAGCCGCCGAACCAAGCTGAGATGGGTAGTCGTGCCTTGATCTCATCCCAGACGGGTTTGTCGCTCGTGGTGGAATCGCCGAGCTCCGCTTGGAGGAGTCCGGCGAAGGCACGACGATAGACGAGCACGCGCATCGCTGTCTCAGGGTCGTCGGGCAGGGGCGCCGGTGAAGCGAACCAGTCGGCCCGAGGTTGGCCGTCCGCTGTGGTTGCTTTGAGGGCACTTCCGGTCTGACTAATGTTCAACTTCAGGGATTTTCCCGAGTTGAGGTTGTCCGCAACCTCCGCCTCGGCCTTGCCGTCCTTGTCTAGGCGCACAGTGATCCAGTCCGCTGGGCCGGGAAGGGCGCCGAGCCAGATGGCATAGGCCTCTAGAAGAGAGCGGTCGAAACCATAGCGTCGCTTGAGGTTGTCGAGCTCTTCGGGTGAGGCCGGACCGCTAGGGCGGGCGGCGGAAGTCTGTTTGCGATCGGCCTGCTGGCGCTCGGCGAGGGCTTGTTCGATAGGGCCGCCCGGGACGAAGCGGGTGAAGCAGAACGCGACGAACGTGATGCCCACGAAAGTCAGTGGGACTAGCAGCAACCGTCTGAGGACGTAGTCGCGCATCGCGGGTCTCTATAGGGCAATCAGTGGCGGGGAGGGGTCAATCTCGAAAGGACTCGGCTTGCACCTGACGCCGGAGGTCGCACCTTGAGCGGGGTGCCCCTGCTTTACTCCCTCGGCTGGTTCCTGCTGATGATCGCCCTGGCGTTCGTCGCGTTCGGCCTGCTCCTGCTTACAATTTTCCTGCTGGCCTTCGCCTGGCGGGCCCCTCGCCGGCATAAGTCGATGTCGTTGGGGTATTGCGTCATGCACACCCTTTGCTGGCTGCTCCTGAAGTGCGGGTATACCATCCGTGTCCGCGGGTTGGAGAACATCCCGGCAGAAGGTGGCGTACTTCTTATCGCGAACCATGTCGCCTATGCCGACGTGCTGGTGATGGGCGTGATGTGTCGTCGTCCGGTTCGCTTTCTTTCTTGGGAAGGTTTCGAACGGCACAAGTTCCTCGGCTTCATGTGCCGCCTGATGGGAACGATTCCGGTTTCCGAGACGAAGGCCAAAGAGGCCATCATCAAGTCGGGCGAAGCCCTCGCGCGTGGCGAGGTCGTCTGCATCTTTCCGGAAGGCAGCCTGACGCGTAATGGCGGCCTGATGCAGCTGCGCAAAGGTTTCGAGCTGATCGCTCGTCGAGGTGGCGCCCCCATCGTTCCCGTTGCGATCGACGGCATGTGGGGCTCGATCCTCAGTTTTAGCGGCGGAAAGTCTTTCTGGAAACTGCCCAAGCATTTTCCGCGTCCCGTCGGCGTCGTCATCGGCAAGCCGTTTCCCGCGACCGAGCATGCCAAGACGCGTTCGCGTATTCTTGAGCTCGCCGCCGAGGCCTTCGCTATGCGCGAATCCCTTGAAGGTCATCTCGGCCGAGAGGTCGCGGAAGGTCTGGCGAAGAAGGGTGGTGCCATCGCTTTGGTGGATCGTACGTCAGCTCGCCGCGAGTTCACTGGCGCGACATTGTTGGCCTTGGGCTGGGCTTTTGCGGGTGAACTGAAGCGCCGGACGACATCCAAGCGTGTCGCAATCGTGCTGCCTCCGGGCATCGCGGCGGCGGTGGCTAATCTGGGTTGTGTGTTTGCCGGCAAGATCCCGGTGAACCTTAATTTCTCGCTCGGTCGCGAGCAGGCGCTCTCCTGTCTTCAAAGGGCCGAGGTCGACCTCGTCGTCACCGCCGGCGCTTTCCGTAGCAAGCTTTCTGAGAAGTCTCCGGACTTCCCGTGGGGTGATCACGTCCTCGATGTCGCCGATTTCCTGACGGCGCACTCGCGCGCCGATATTGCCTTCCGTCTCGGTTTGATCCGTTGCCTGCCGACCTCCTGGACGCTGGCGTGCATGGGACTTCCGAAGCATGGTGGCGACGACGAAGCAGCTTTGCTCTTCACCAGCGGTAGCTCTGGCCAGCCTAAGGGCGTTCGTCTCTCTCACCGCAACATCCTGGCCAACCTGCGGCAGATCGACGACGCCGACATCCTGCCGGACGACGCCGTGCTGCTCAGCAGCCTGCCGGTCTTCCATAGTTTCGGTTTCACCATCGGACTTTGGTATTCGCTCTCCCGCTCGCCACGCCTCGTGACCTTGCCGTCGCCGCTGGATTCCGCCGCTGCGGTGAAGGCGATTAAGGAAGAGAAGGTCACGGTCGTCGTCGGCACGCCGACTTTCCTGCGCCCCTATCTTCGTCGCGGCACCGCCGCTGATTTCGCGTCTCTTGAATGGGCTGTCGTCGGCGCCGAGAAGTGTCCGGCCGATCTCGTGGACGCTTTCGCCACCCAACTGGAGACTCCGGTCTTGGAAGGTTATGGCATCACCGAGACCAGCCCCGTGCTCGCCGTCAATGTGCCCGACCGGATCGATCCGGAAGGTCCCGATGGCGTGTGGCTAGGTAACGTCCGCGGCTCCGTCGGCCGTCCGGTCATCGGCGTCGCCGTCCGCTTCCTCGACCCGGAGACCAGTGAGGTGCTGCCGAGCGGGCAGGTGGGTCTCTTGGAGATCAAGGGTGCCAATGTCTTCATGGGTTATCTTGATGCCGAACAGTCCGCCAAGGCGATGACGCCGGATGGCTGGTATCGCACGGGGGATCTCGCGCGCATGGATGACGATGGCTTCCTTCATCTGGCCGGACGACTCTCCCGCTTTTCCAAGATCGGCGGAGAGATGGTGCCGCATGGCACCGTGGAGGACGCTTTGCGCAAGGTGATGGGGCTGACCGATTCTGCGGAGATCAAGGTCGCCGTCGCGAGTACCGCGGATCCGGTCAAGGGAGAGCAACTCGTCGTGCTGCATGTCGATGACGTCGACGCCGAGGCGATCCGCACGGCGCTCGCGGCCGAAGGGCTCGCTAACCTGTGGATTCCCAAGGTGTTCAAGAAAGTACCCGCCGTCCCGATTTTAGGCACAGGTAAGCTGGATTTGAACAAGTTGCGGGAGCTGGCACAGGGCTGACGCGGTTTTGGCTCGCTTGTGGCTTATGGTCGATTGTCCTAACCGACGATCATGCCTAAACAGAAGAAGCCCGCGAAGAAGTCCGCCAAGGTGGTCAAGGCGCGCAAGCCCGTGCCGAAACCGGCCAAGAAGCCGACGGCAAAGCCCGCAGCCAACTCCCAGGTCGTCGCTTTCCGCGACGCAATCCTGCGTCACCTGAAGAGCACCTTCGCTCGCGACCGCGTCACGGCCACCCGCAACGACTGGTGGATGGCCACCTGCATGGCGGCCCGCGACCAGATGCTGGAGCGCTACATCGACACGCAGGCACAGCACGCCAGCAAGAACGTCCGGCGCGTCTACTATCTCTCCCTGGAATACCTCATGGGCCGAGTGCTGACCAACAACCTGGTCAACCTGCAGCTCCGCGAGGCCGCCACGGCGGCCTTGGCCGAACTTGGCCAAAATCTCGAAGCCCTCGCCGATGAAGAAGCCGACATGGGCCTCGGCAACGGCGGCCTTGGTCGTCTCGCCGCGTGCTTCCTCGATTCCCTCGCCACGATGGATATCCCGGCCGTCGGCTATGGCATCCATTATGAATTCGGTCTTTTCCGCCAGACTTTCGCGCAGGGCCGTCAGGTCGAAGTCGCCGACAACTGGTTAGCGAACAACAACCCCTGGCTGCTCCGTCGTCCGAACTACCGCGTCAGCGTGCCGCTCTACGGCCGAGTGAAGCACAGCACCGACGATCGTGGTAATCACTGCGCTGAACTCGTCGAGACCCGTAACCTCCTTGGCATGCCTTGGGATATTCCGATTGCCGGCTTCGCGGGCAGCAGCGTGAACTTCCTTCGCCTCTGGGAATCCAAGGCCGCTTCCGAATTCGACTTCCGCGCCTTTGACCGCGGCGGATACGTAGAAGCCGTGCATGAGCGCGACTCCAGCGAGATCGTCTCGAAGGTCCTGTACCCGAACGACAGTACCGAGAGCGGCAAGGAGCTCCGCCTCGTCCAGCAGATCTTCTTCGTGTCCTGCTCCCTGCAGGACATCCTGCGCCGCCATCGCCGTACTAACGCCAACTTCAATAACCTGCCGGCCAAGGCCGCCGTGCAGCTCAATGACACGCACCCGTCCATTGCCGTCGCCGAACTGATGCGCCTGCTGGTCGACGTCGAGCGCCTGACGTGGGATGAAGCCTGGGGCCTGTGCTCTCAGGTCTTCAGCTATACTAATCATACCTTGCTGCCGGAAGCCCTTGAGACCTGGTCCGTGCCGCTCTTTGAGAAGGTGCTGCCGCGTCACCTCGAGATCATCTACGAGATCAACCGCCGCCACCTCGAGGACGTCGAGAAGCGCTGGCCGGGCGATGACGCCCGCAAGACGGAGCTTTCCATTGTCCAGGAAGGTTTCCCGAAGCGTATCCGCATGGCGCATCTCGCCGTCGTGGGCTCGCATCACGTCAATGGCGTGGCTGAACTCCACACCCGTCTCATTCGTGCAAATCTGTTCCCCGGCTTCAATGAGCTGTGGAAGGGCAAGTTCGTCAACGTCACCAACGGCGTCACCCCGCGCCGCTGGGTCCGCGGTTGTAATCCCGAGCTCGGTGCCCTGTGCGACGAAGTCGCCGGCAAGGGTTGGGAGGCCGACCTCGGCCGCCTGCGCAAGCTCGATGCCTTGGCCGATCGCCCGGCGTTCCAGGACCGCTTCCTCGCCATCAAGCGCGCGAACAAGGTCCGTCTCGCCGCCCGTATCAAGGAACTCGTCGGCGTGGATGTCTCGCCCGACGCGCTCTTCGACGTCCAGATCAAGCGTCTGCATGAATACAAGCGCCAGCACTTGAACCTGCTGCATATCCTGCACCTCTACCGCCGTATCCTGAACGAGCCGAATGGTCAGTTCACGCCGCGCGTCTGCATCTTCGGTGCCAAGGCCGCCCCAGGGTATGCCCTGGCCAAGCACATTATTCACGCGATCAACCGTGTCGCCGCCGTCATCAATTCCGACGAGCGCGTCCGCGGCCTGCTGAAGGTCGTCTTCCTACCTGACTACCGCGTGTCGCTCGCCGAGCGCATCATCCCGGCGGCCGACCTTTCCGAACAGATCTCCACCGCCGGCAAGGAAGCTTCCGGGACGGGTAACATGAAACTCGCCCTCAACGGCGCGGTCACTATCGGCACGCTCGATGGCGCCAACGTCGAGATCGGCGAAGAAGTCGGTGCTGAGAATATCTTCATCTTCGGCCTCCAGGTCGAAGAGGTGGAGAAGCTCTGGGCTGATGGTTACGATCCGCATGCGGTGCTCGCCGCTGATCCGGAATTGGCCGCACTGCTCGACTGGCTGCGCTCCGATACCTTTACGCCGGAGCAGGCCGGTGCACTCTCTCCTGTCGTTGATTCGCTCCTAGGGGGCGGTGACCCCTATCTGGTTCTGACCGACTTCCGTAGTTACGTGGATGCTCAGGCCAAGGCCGAGAAGGCCTTCCTGGACCGTCGCCGCTGGGCCGCCATGGCCATCCGGAATGTCGCCCGCTGCGCCAAGTTCTCGTCTGATCGCTCGATTGGCGACTACGCCAAGCTCATCTGGAAGACCAAACCCCACCCCATTCCCCGCTAAGAAGGGGTTGAGGTCGGTCACCAAGGTCCCCAAGATGGCGGCCTTGCAACCCCGCATCTCCATCTCCGTCCTCCTGGCCGTGTCGGCTCTGACACTGTCGGCGGCCGAGCGTCCGCCTGGAGCGATAAAGGCCGGCGTGGTCATCACGGCCGAAGGGGGTGTCGAAGGAACTCAAGTCTATCGTTACGATGCCGACGGTCGTCCGATGGACGGTACTCCGAGCAAGTCTCGCACTTCGGTGCCGGGTCGTCCGCTCGGTTTCATCGGTAAGGCACCTGTAGACCCTTCGGCTAAGGTCGCCCCTTCGCCGACGGTTCCCGCTCCCGCGCCGAAGCAGTCTATCAAGACCGCCGACGGTCGCACGGTCCCATTTTCCATCGAAGGCAGGGGTATGGGCAAGAGCGTCGACGACGCCGTCGACTTCAACGCGAGCCTCAAGAAGGCATCCAAGTCCAGCGGACTCATGGAGCAGCGCTTCGATACCGCCATGTCTTCTATCGGCAAGGATCAGGTCTACTCCCGAAATAATCTCATCACCCTCGACACCTGGCACGGCCGCTACGACACCATTGGCCGCAAGAAGTCCGACATCGAACTCACGGATACGCTCGGCGCACCAGTCCGTCCAAAAGACACCGTCGAAGTGAAGTCCGTCGATCGCATTAAGTCTGCGGTCAGCGGCACCAAGGCCGAGGTCAAGGACTGGGAAGAGCGCATGGGCATCGAGACCAACGCCAAGTTCACTGGCGTGAAATCTAACTGGCAGGGCCGGCTCAACCCTGACCCGAAGACGGTCGACCAGCTTTCGATGCAGGACATCAACCGCTACCAGTTTCGCCGAAACCGCTCAAGTGACCCCGGTCTGCCGGTGGTCAAGCCGGGCTCGGATGATGTTCAGTCCAAAGGCGGAAAGAAGTAATTGGCTGAAATTGAAGCGGTTATGACGCTTTTTTACCTCGCAGGTTCTTCGGGGCGATTTACTTATAGACCCTTAACCTCATGAGCGACGCTCAGCCCAGACCCGCCGGCACCGGTATCAGCGACCTTGAGGTCAAGGATGGCCAGATCATCTTCGATTCCGTCTGGTCCAGTCTGGAGCGGGAAATCGGTCGCGAGAAGCTAGCTTTTCCTCGCGAAATCTTCTGGCTCAACGGTGCCCCGGGCGCCGGTAAGGGGACGAACACCGCGTTCATTCTCCAGTATCGCGACTACGCCGCCGACCCGATTGTGGTCAGCGACCTGCTTTCGAGCCCCGAAGCCAAGAAGCGTATCGACGCCGGTCGCGAAGTAGTCGAGATTCTGTTCCGTAAGTTGCTCGCCGATGAATACGTCAGCGGCGCGATCGTCGACGGCTTCCCGCGCTCAATGGTGCAGGTGGAGTGTCTCAAGCACCTCTTCACAAAGCTGAACGACCTCCGTACCGAGTTCCGCGGTTCGACGGGTGTCCGCTTCCCGAAGCCCCATTTCCATATCCTCGTTCTGTTTGTCGATGAGAACGAGTCCGTCCGCCGTCAGCTGAAGCGCGGACAAGAAGCCATCGCCCAGAACGAGAAGGCCGCCCGCGACGGCGGTGCACTCGCCGAAGTCCGTAAGACCGACCTCACGGCCGATGCCGCCCGCAATCGTTACCGCGTCTTCAAGGAGCGTACCTACGAGCCGCTGCAGTCGCTACGCGACATCTTCCACTACCATTTCATCAACGCGCAGGGCTCGCTCGCCGAAGTTCAGGCCCGCATCATCAAGGAACTCCAGTACCAGAGTTCCCTGGAGCTTTCGGAAGACACGTATGACCTTATCTCGCCGATCCCGCTGGCCTCGCAGATCGTCCAGCACGCCCGTCAGGACCTCGTCCGCCGTCTGGATGACTACGCGGAGCGCAATGCCGAGTCTTTCCGCTTAGTCATCGAGTTGATTCAGGACAAGTTCCTGCCGATCATCAAGGCACACGCCATCTCTGGCCAGGCGCACGTAAACATCGAGACCACGGTCTTCGACGACCCTCTCGCGATCTCGATGTTCATCGACATCTTCTCGGAACGCGGTTTCCACGCCGTGGTCGACCAGCACCGTATTGAGATTCCCGAGACCATCGTCGCCGGCACTGGCAAAGTGATCACGCGCGTCAAGAAGGTCTGGCGCGTCTCGATTCGCTTCGAAGGTTCCGAGATCCGCCGCGGCGGAGCCTGAGCCTATTTCGCGGTCAGGTTGCCTTGCACGAGGTTGCCAGTGCAGCCCTGCTCGTTGATGCCGGGCGCGGCGCCTGGGCGATCCTTGCGAGCGTCCCGGATGAGGTTGCCGGACACGATGCTGTCGGCGACGTCCCGCAGTGCGATGCCTTCGCCATCGGAGTCGAGGATACTGTTGTCCTGCACGCGCAGGCGCTTGCCGCCTTCGAAGCGCACGGCGGCAGGATGGCGGCGAACGCCGCTCACGATATTGCCCGTGAAGGCGGAGTCGTCGGTGCGTCGGAAGACGACGCCGTTCTGTTCGGCGAGGTTAAAGCCGTTGACGAGATAGCGCGGGTTGCGGTCGAAGTTGTTGCCGGTGACGACGACGTTCATGCTATCCTCTACGAGAAGATCGTGCTCGAAGCCTTCCCAGAAAGTGTTGGCCGAGATGGTGACTCCGCGTGACTGGCGGAGCTCGATGTTGACCATCACGTCGCTGAAGACGTTGCCGATGATGGTGACGTGGCCTTCGCGCGTGGTCGCGCGGCCTTCGCGGCGGAGTAGGGAAGGGTCCGTGCCGGCGCCGAGGATCCGGATGTTAGCGGCGCCTGGGGCCTTGTGGGTGTGCTGGATGGTGCAGCCGGTGATCGCGACCTCCGCGATCGAACCGCCGGTGGAGTCGAGCAGGATGTTCGCTGAGGGCGGGCCTTTCTCGTCATGGTTAGCCTCGATGTCACAGGTTCCGATGTGCAGATTGCGGACCTCACCGCCGATAGCGACGATGCCTCCTCCCAGGTTATAGCTGATATGGCAGCCGATGACGTTGGTCTGGTGCAGGTTGACCTTATCGAGGAAGAGTCCGACGCCGCGATTACGGTAGAGATGACATTCCGAGACGATGACGTTGCGATTGCGTTCGGTGAGGTGGATTCCGTGACGGCATTCGCGGATGGTCAGGCGCGCGAGGGTCAGTTGCATGGTGCCGGTGGCTTCAATGCCGTCGGCCTCGGCGTGCGCTCCGATAATTTCGAGGCCTTGCACGACGGGCGTGCGCTGGGCCCATGTCTCAGGCTTGAAGGATTTAGGCGCAGCGGTTCCGCCGTGAGTACCGACGATTTTTAAAGCTGGCCCGGGACCAGCCATGATGAACGTGGCTGTACCGTCGGAGGAGATGCTGGAGGCTCCGAGCTTAGCGAGATCGACCGTGACCGTCTTGGTTAAGCGATAGCGGCCTTTGGGTAGTTGGACGCTGCCACCGGCGTCGACAAGTTTTTGAAGAGCCGCGGTGTCGTCCGCCTGCCCGTCGCCGACGAGGGTCTGGGCGGACACCGGCGAGGTTAGCGGCACCAAGGTGAGCAGGACCAATGTGAGGAGGCGCAGCACGGCGTTCATCGCTTGAGAAGTTCGACCATGGCCTTACCCATCGCCGCGCCCACGTCCATGTAGGTTTCGGCGTTGCCGTTGTAGTGGCTGTTGCCCGATCCGCCCTTGGAGAGGGGGTGGGCGTACACCGTTGCGACGTTGCCTGTGAATTCCGGATACTTGCCGGATTCGCCGGCGACGGCGAGCTGGGCTTCGAGGATGCGGCCGCCGTTGCCGCCCGAGCCCTTCACGGCTTCTCCCAGTGTGGCCAGGACGAACTTCGCCTGCGGCGCCTCGAAATCCTGTCGGAGTCGCTTGATGAAGCGGACGAGATTAGCCTCATAATTTGCGGCGTGCCCCGCGTTGCCGCCGTCTTTCTCTCCCTGCCAGAAGAAGAAGCCCGCCACCACGTGGCTTTGGGCGCCCGGGTAGTGCTGCTTCAGTTCGGTCAGGATCTGCTTCGCATGGGCGGTGTCATCGTCGTATTGCTTGCCGGCGTACCACTCGATGGGCTTCCCCTGCTTGTCCAGCCAAGCGGGCGGCGGCGTCGCGATGCCCTTTGCGGGATCCGCCGGCCAGGTGTCGGGTCGTTCCTTGTAGGCGGCATAGATTTTACCGTCGAGCAACGTGCGCGCGCTACCGGGAGGTAGGAGGTCCCAGCCGAGGCTGCGGTTGCCGATGCAACTCTTCAGGAGCATGACTGGGTCGGCCAAGGCTTCGCCAAGGGGATGGGCGATACCATGTTCGGGTCCGAGGGACTTTCCGCTGACCTTAATCCATTCGTTATTGAGGCGCTGCATGCCGTTCCCTCTGCCGGACATCACCCGCACATAGCGAACATCATCACGGGCTTTCCATGCGCCGCTGGTATCCACCAAGAAGGAGTATTGTTTCTTTTCGCGGACCGCATGCTCCAGTGAGCCGGCTGGTCCTGCGACCTTACCGAGGCCGACCATATTCGACTGCCCCAAGAGGATGAACACCTGCACGGGTTTGCTCGTGTCCGCGGGATTGGCCAGGACGGAGACGACGGTTGAAGCTAGCAGGACGAGGCTGGAGAATAGGTGACGCATGGGCTTATTTGGCGGATTTGAGGAAACCTTCGGCGCCCATCCATTCACCGGCGGTCTTGGTCCAGCCGTCGACCGGGAACTTCGTCTGGCGCGTGCCGAAGCCATGACCGCCCTTGGAGTAGATGTGGATCTCGGCCGGGATATTCTGGCGCTTGTACTCGATGTAGAGTTTAGCGGCTTCGAGCGGGTTGGCGCCGTCGTTATGCGCGACCACGAAGAAGCAGGGAGGGGCATCGGCGGGGACGCTGAAGCCTTCGCGGAACTTGGTCTTGTCCTCCTTCTCGAGGAAGCCGCCGCCGTAGACGAAGATCGTGAAGTCCGGGCCGCGCGGGTCGTCGACACCGGTCTTCTGTTCGTAGGTGCGGGGAGTGCGATCCCAGGAAGCGTGGCCGACGAGGTTGGCGCCGGCGGAGAAGCCGATCACGCCGACGCGCTTCGGGTCGATGTTCCATTCCTTGGCGTGGGCGCGGACGATGCCGAGCGAGCGCTGCAGGTCCTGAACGGGATAGTTGTGCGGGAGCGTCTCGTCAGACGTCGGGGTGCGGTAGCGCAGGAGGATACCCGTGACGCCGATACTGTTCAGCCATTCGCAGACGCCCTTTCCTTCGTTGTTGGTTGAGAGGAACCAATAACCGCCGCCCGGGCAGACGATGACCGCGGCGCCGTTCGGGTTGGCGGCTGGGTAAACCGTGATCGATGGATCGTTGATGAAAGTCTCGCGGCCAGGTTGATTGCCTTTTGGTCCGATGCGGTCGAGCACCGTCTTCGAAGGCGCCACGCGCTTGCCCGGCACGCCTTCGACCCAGAGTGGCAGGACGGTTTCGGCGGCGGTGGCGGATGTCGCCAAAGCCAGAAGGAAGAGCGTAAGCAAGCGCATCGGGGTAAGGTTAAGACAGCACACCTAGGTGGATGTGCCAAACAAAGAAGCGGCCGAGGGGCCGCTTCATAAGACCGATATGACTGAATCGCTCAGGCGATGGCCTTGACGAAGAGCTCGTTGGCCTTCTTCCAGTCGACGACCTTCCAGAAGGCGTCCACGTAGTCGGGGCGGCGGTTCTGATACTTGAGGTAGTAAGCGTGTTCCCAGACGTCGAGGGCGAGGACTGGGGTGCCGTTCACGTCGGCGACGCCCTTCATGAGGGGGCTGTCCTGATTCGGCGTGGAGGTCACGGCGATGGACTTGTCGGCCTTGACGATGAGCCAGGCCCAACCGGAACCGAAGCGGGTGGTCGCAGCGGCCTTGAAGGCAGCCTTGAGGCCCTTCTCGCCTTCGAGTCCACCGAAAGCCTTCTGGATGGCTTCGCCGAGGGCGCCGACGGGTTCGCCGCCGCCGTTGGGCGAGATGATGTTCCAGAAGAAGGTGTGGTTGGCGTGGCCACCAGCGTTGTTGCGGACGGCGGTGCGGATGGACTCAGGGACCTTGGAGAGGTCGGCGATGAGTTCGTTGACGTCGGCCGGAGCGGTGAAGCCGGCTTCCTTGGCGAGGGCGGCGTTCACGTTCGTGACGTAAGCGTTGTGGTGCTTGCCGTGGTGGATTTCCATCGTCGCGACGTCGATGTGCGGCTCGAGAGCGGCGTGAGGATAGGGCAGGGGGGCGAGGGTGTAGCTCATGGTTTTTGTGGAAGAGGTTTGGGCGGAAAGGGAAGCGGTGCTGAGCGCGGCGGCGGCGAGAGAGGCTTTGCTGATGAAGTCGCGACGATGCATGGGTGAGAGTATGGAGTATAGAGTTTGGAGTATAGGACTATATTCCGGCCGACAGGCAAAGAGGTTGCGGAAAGCCTGCCGGGGTCAAGCCGAGGCGGTGGAATCGCGACCACGCTTCATGTTGAAGTAGGCCTGCAGAATCTCGCGGCAAGGCTCTTCGAGGACGCCGGAGGTCACCGAAACGCGGTGATTGAGCTTCGGGAGGCTGTGGAGCTCGGTCGCGCCGCCCATGCAGCCCATCTTGGGGTCGCCCCAGGCGAACACCACGCGGTTGAGGCGGCTCATGATCGTGGCGCCGGAGCACATCGGGCAGGGCTCCTTGGTGACGTAAAGGTTGCACTCGTTGAGACGCCAGTCGCCGATCTTCTTGGCGGCTTGGGTAATCGCCAGCATCTCGGCATGGGCAGTCGGATCGTTGGCGCGTTCGACCTCGTTGTGGGCGGCCGCGATGATCTCGCCGCCGCGTTCGATGATTGCACCGATGGGCACCTCGTCGATGCGCCAGGCGTCGACCGCGAGGTTGAAGGCCAAGGCCATGTAGAAGGCGTCGTCCCGGTTGAGCTGCGAAGGGCGCATCTTCTCGAACGGGCAAATAAGCCCGGGGCGGGGGGTCGAAGCATCTCCTTCCATGGCGGCAGGATTACCCCTGCGAGGC
>JBEEKW010000019.1:0-40147 GCA_041168485.1 Verrucomicrobiota bacterium | reverse complement strand
GTTCACCTTCACGCCATTGACGAAGTACTGGAGCGTGTCGCCCTTGGCGATCACCTCGAAACGGGTCCACTGGCCCATCGGCGACTCGACGTCGTCCTTGCCGCGGAAGCCGATAGTGTCTTTCCAATCGACGTCGCGTTTCTGCCAATTGAGGCGACCGCCCTTCATGGTCTGACGAGGAGCGCCCGGGGTCCAGACCTTCTCCTTGTCGCGATCGAGTCCGACTTCAGCGCTGATGGAGGCCTCGAGCACGGTGCCGTCCGCGAGCTTGGGCGCGAGGACGAGAATGTCGCCCACGCCGCCTTCGATGATCTGGGCTTCGATGCTGGCCATCCAGCTACCACCCACGGTGCCCTGCGGGCCGTAGCAGTGGACGAGAATGCCGTTATCGCGCGTGGCCTTAGCGCGCTTGCCCCAGGTCTTATCGCCCCACTTGAACTCAATGACGAGGTGGTAGTCCTTGAAACTGTCGTTGGTGGTAATGCCGCCGTAGCCATTGCCACTGACGTGGAACATCCCGTCGGGCTCAAACTTGAAGACGTTCTTTGGGTCGTCGACGATGTCAGCCTTGGGGTTGATGTGCACCTCGGCCTTTCCTTCGCGGAAAAGATCGAGGATGTTGACCTTCTTGGTGACGGCCTGCGCGACCGGTTCCGGTGGCAGGATGATCTTAGCGACCGCTGGCTTACTCTGCGCGGACAGTCCGATGACGGACAGCAGCGCGAACAAGACGGCGGCGATGGGGTGGTTTTTCATGGGGTGAAGGAAGAAGACTTTAAAAGGGACCCCGATGTTCCAAACCGCCCGCCACTCTTCAACCCTTTCGCATCTATTGAGCGGAATAGGTCATTATCCGGGCGGAATAAGAGGTAGGGCGGCCATTGCCATGGCCGCCGTTCGCACCCGCACAACCCTACCTTGATCCCACCTGACTCACGACCTGCCGACCCGCCGAGGTTTCGTAGAATCGCTGAAGCGAGATGCCCATGGCCGCGCTCTTGCTACCGAGATAAGGGAAGTGACCGTAGTAGAGCGAAAGCTGGTTCTGGGCGTCGTGATAGGAGCCGCCATGCGTAGCGACATAGATCGCAGAGGCCAGGCCAGTCCGATCAGAGCCGGCCCGGCAATGGATGATCAAAGGCTTCGGAGCGTCACGCAGGGCGTCGGTCAGCTTGGCCAACTGCGCCGCATCCAACGCCGTATTCGCCGACAGGCCCATGCTCACGAATTTAATCCCCCGGCGGCGGGAGACTTCGACTTCACCTTCATACCACTCCACGCCAGGCTGTTCGCCACAAAGGTTCAAGACCGACTTCACGCCGAGGCGGTCAATCGCTTGCTCCAACTTCTCCGAACCAAGCAAAGCCGAACGATAGACCGCGCCCTTCTCCACTTCATGGAAGTTACCGCCGCCATGCACCCAAGTGTACGCTCCGACCAGAGCTAGCAGCACAAACAGAAACATCGACCCCACCGCGCGCGCAAACCTGACTACGAAAGTGGAGCGCTGGGGGGAGGACATCTGTCCATCTTGCCATAGGAATACGCCAACTTGGCGTCACCTAAGTCACAAGGCTGGGAAGCCTTCGCCACACCGCATCCCTGGCCAACTTATCAACGGGTCCTCTATTTCACCCCAAACTCCTTCGCCGCCCACTTCTTGAATTCCCCATGGGCCTGGCCGCCCTTCCCCGGGAATCCCTGATGCTGGACCATCCAGACGAGCACGAGGCCGTCCTTGGTGCGCACTTCCATGCCGGTGGCCTGCGCACCGCCGTGCCCGAAGAAATCCGGGCCGACCGCGAAGCCGAGGCCGTAGCTATCTTTTAGCTCCTTGGGCGTCTGACGCGAAGACAGCTCCTTCAACGCCGCGGTGCTGACATAGCGCCGCCCATCGAGCTCGCCGCCGTTCAGCAGCATGCGACAGAAAGTGGTGACATCCTTGGCGGTGGAGAACAGGCCGCCCGCCGGCATCGGGAAGCGATGCGTGCGATCGGTGAGGTCGGCCTTAAGCTGTCCGAGCCCGCCGAGGGTCAGCTTCTTCTTGGAGGCATCCGGCTTATAGGTCTTCGCGAGACGCGAGACCTGTTCGGCGTTGGGCCAAAAGGTGGTGTCCTTCATGCCGAGGGGGCCGAACAGGCGCTTATCCATGAAGTCTTCGTAGGCCATGCCGCTGACGACTTCGAGGACGCGCGCGGCGGTGTTGATGCCGGCGTTGGAATACTGATACTTCACACCGGGCTGCGTGACGAGTGGCGCCTTGGCGTAGTGCTTCACCGCCACCGCGAGGGGCAGGCCATCCAGCGTGGGCGTTTCTTCGACCGACTTGAACGGCAGACCACTGACGTGCGAAAGCAGGTCGCGGATGGTGATCGAACGCACGCGGGCGACCGGCGCGGCCTTACCTGCGGCGACCTTCTGATCCTTGAACTCTGGCAGGTATTTCTCAACGGAGTCGTCCAGCGAGAGCTTGCCTTCATCGACAAGCATCATGACGGCCGTGGCGGTGATGCCCTTCGACTGCGAGGCAATCCAGAAGATGGCATCAGCCGGCATGGGCTTATTCGCTTCGCGGTCGGCGAAGCCAACCGTAGTCACGTTGAGGACCTTATCCTTGCTCGCAACGAGGGCCACCGCGCCAGCGAGCTCCTCGCGCTGCACGAACGGAGCGAGGACGGACTCGGCCGCAAACCCGCAGACGGATAAAAGCAGGCTAAGGAAGAAGACGGGGTTACGCATGAGCCGAGTCTTCCACCCCACCCCGCTCTGGCAAACTAAAGCCCTGTGACTGCCCTCAGAGCGTCTTACCTTATGGCGATAGCGACTAGTAACGGGCGGCTTTGCGCATCAAGAGACAGGCCATCACCGCGAGCAGGATATTTGGTACGAAGACCAGGACCTCTGGATGCCAAGCGGGATCCTTCACCCAGGTCGCCATCGAAGTCAGGAGATAATAGGTCAAGGCGACGCCCAAGGCCAAGCCAGCGCTCACACTGGTCTCGGACCGTCCGACCGAGACCGCCAACGGCACGGCCAGCATCGCTAGGCTCAGGACGGACATCGCAGTCGAAACCCGGAACATGAATTGGACGGCCAACATCATCCGGTCGGTGGCGCGCTGTTCCGCCGTCGGATGCTCCGGCAGCCTCCAGCCAGTCTCCATCGCGGCGAGCAACTCTCCGCCCGTCATCATGCGGAGCCTCTTCACATAGGTCCCCTTCTCATCCGGCCGCTGTCCGAGCGGCATTTCGAGAACGGTCTGTCTCGCGGACACGAAACTTTCAGGATGAGCGAGCGTATCGTTCCCTCCGGGACGGGTGGTCATACTTGCATCCTGCATCTCAATTCGCAGGACGGCATGACCCGCCAAGTCCGTCAACTTACTCAGCTTGGCTTCTTTCGCCCGCACGGACTGAATCACCTGCCCACGGTCATCCACCTGCCAAAGATGGAAACGCTTCAGGGTCTCCCCTTCTTTATCCTCGGCACGTATCAGCAAGCCCTTGAATTGCCGGTTCAACTTACCTGGCTGGATCAAGCCTGCAGGTGTCAGCTGCGCGGAACCAAGTAGCACTTTCTGGAAATCATCTTCTGAGGCCGGTCCAGCCTCGAGATTCAACCAAAGCGCCCCGAGCGACACCACGGCCGCCACCATCCACACGGGAGCAGCGATTCGCCAAAGGCCGATACCAGACGCCTTCATGGCCGTGATTTCCCCGTCGGCCCCCATCCGCCCGAAAGTCAGGAGTAAGCCCGTCAGGATCCCCATCGGTAAGGCGTAAGGGAGTACCGTCGGAAACAGGAGGAGGATCAGTTCGCAGGCCTCCCAGGGAGTGACCTGTCCGGATGAGACCGCCCCGAGCACCATCTTGATGACGTTGCCCGCCAGAAGCACGAAGACGAAAGCTCCAGTGGCCAAGGCGCTGGCACTGGCGCACTCGCGCAGGACGTGTCGGTCGAGAAGGCGCACGCGGCCTTAGTTGTCGCCGAGGGCCGCAAGCTTCGGCACGGGAAGACGCTGGCTCTCCCCGTAGGCCTGGAGGCTTCTGTCCATCGCCCCCGACCGACTCCACAAATAAGGAAAATGGCCGAACCGGAGCGAGAGCTGGTGAGCGACGGCCTCAGGGGGATGGCCGGCCTCCAGCAAGAACAGCGCACAGGCCAACCCGCTCCGATCGGAACCCGAACCGCAATGGATCAGTACCGGCTTGGGGGCGTCTTTGAGCATCTGCGCTAGCTCGGTCATCTGCTCGACGGTCAGTTCACGATAGGCGCTCATACGGTAATTGAGGAAACCCACGCCGAGTTCCTTCGCGGCACGATATTGGGCGTCATACCAGTCCCGGCCGACGTTCTCGCCTCGTAAGTTGATCACGGTCCGCAAGCCAGTCTGCTTGGCCAGGCTGACGAATTCCCCCGCCGGAAGCTGGGCCGAACGGTACAGCAGCCCCGGCACGACCTCATGCTGGTTATGATTAGAGTGCAAAAAACCGTAGAATGAAAGGGGCACCCCAACGACCACGAGCAACGTCCAGCCACAGATTCGAAGGAGACGCCAACCGAGGGCGAATGGCTTAGGAGTCGTCACTTAGTCATCATAAGGCCGTATCAATGCAATCAGGGCTGTATCTGGTGACAAGCAGGCGACAAACGGAGGCGGCAGAGCCGCTACTTAGCCTTCTCCCACACCAGCTCGGTCACATACCCGCGCGGCAGACGACCGCTGGCGCCGCAGGTCTTGCACTTCTCATCCACGGCGAGCGAACCGCCGCTGAGCTGGAAGGCCCGCGTATTCTTTCCTTTCAGGTCGTAGTTACCCGCCACCATACCCGAGCCCTTGCACCCGTAGCACAACCCTTCCTTGAACCAGAAGACCTTGAAGCCCGCCCCAGCCTTGAGCGCCGTCATGAAACGGTCCTGGTTGGCCTTCGAGTCTGCGAGTTCGCCTACCTGATTGAAACCACCATCGGTCGGTTCGATGTGCGCCTTGATTGTCCCGAAGGGTACGAGGTCGGGGTCCGTGAGGAAGATCGTCACCGGCGTGTTCTTGAACGAGCCGGCGAAATCATCGGTGCCGAGCGCCTTGTCGAATTCATTGGGCACCTTGCGAATGAACACCGCCGCGTGCGCGCCGACTAATCGATCTGACAAGGCCGAGCCGATCTGGATTTCAGCCATCCGGCAGGTCACGTCGCGCGCATGCTCGGCCGCTTCTTTCGGCGTACGCAAGACCTTGAGGGGCGTCCGCTGCAGCTCAGTACCTTCGGGCCGCATCTGCGCTGTCTTACCCACGGCGTTATCGCCGAAGAGCCGCGTGAGATCGGAGAACCCGAAAGGGCTGTTCTCGTCGACCTTGCGGATGAGCGTGCGGGCGTAATCCTGCTGGACCAGCGTGCCGTTCGCGCCGACGCGGTACTGCTGACGAAAGGCCATCCAAAGCACGGTGAAATCTCTCTGACTATACGCACCCGACGGCGAAAGTTTGGCGACGACGAACGTCTCGACCCGCACCGACGGCGCCGCCTGTGCGCAGACGGCGAGGACGACCCCCATGATGGCCAACCTAGCTTTCATCCCGAAAGCCTATCCCCCCTTCCCCCACCCGCAAGTGCGGGGAGGGACAACACCGCGTGCTGTCCTGGTTGTGTCTCATCACGTTCGCCGCAGGGCGAACCTAGGTAGGGGCAAGGCTCTGCCTTACACTCCATCGTAGGAGGGCGCGGCAAAGCCACGCCCCTACCCTTCGGCCGCCCTGCGGCGGCCCATCCGCTAAACGCTTACTCTATCCTCGATACCCCAACCCCTCCCCTTTATTGCTCCCCCATGGCCCCTAACCCGCTCAAGCCGCTCATCAAAGGGATGTTCGTCATGCTTGCAGTGGTGGCGGTCGTCTTGCTGGCCACTATCGCTCGCCTCGCGCTGATCGCCGAACAGGAGCGAGTCGCTGAAGCCCAGAAGCGCTCCAAGGAAATCAACGAGCGCTTCCAGAAGACCTCGGAAGAAAATTATCGAGCCAGCAAACTGCGTCGCGAGCAGGAGGCGGCCCGCGTCAAGAAGGCGGCCGAGAGTCAGCCCAAGAAGGAAACGCCCTAGAAGAACACCCCAGAGGTTGTCCTTTGACGGAGAACCGGCGGACGAGAGGATTTCCCCATGCCTTTCCGAATCCTTCGTCCTCGTGCCGAGCGCCCTTCCACCGTCGCCCCTTATTCCCGCCTGCTCTGCGTGAAGCTGCAGTCGGGAAAGACCTTCATCCTGAGCACCGAACTCTGGCACCTGCTCCCCCCGGGCGATGAAGTGGTCTCGATCCTCAGCGCCAACGGCCGCCCAATCTTTGCCGCGATGGAGCCAGTCAAGCACCCGCAGCTCGCGCCAGCAAGATAGACATCTTAAAGGTAGGGACAGCAGCACGTGCTGTCCTATCTTTCGCTAAGCTCGAGACCTCAGCGCTTCAACCGCTGCCTTCAACTCTCTCGTCCGCTCCTTCACATCGCCGGCGGAATCCATCGGGGCGCCGACCACAATCGTGACACCGCGGCGATAGAACGGCCAAAGGCAGAACAGAATGATATTCTGCACGGTGATGGAGAACGGCGTCACCCAGCGGCCAGGATAACTGCCGTAATGGAAGTAAACCGGGACCATCGGCACGCCGGCCTGCTGGGCGATGCGCACCGCACCGGTCTTAAATGGCAACTCCGCCTCGCCGAGTGCCTCGACCAGCCCGGTCGGGCAGATCGCCACGGTCTGCCCCTGTTTGAGCAGCGCGACGGCGTCATCGATCGACACCTGCACGAAGCCCCAGCGGAGCGCATACTTCTTCAGGAACGGAAACGAGAACACCAGCGGATGCACGAGTAGGCGCGCCGACGAGCGAACCAAACCGAAGAGGAACACATCCCGATAGCTGACGTGATTACCGCAGAGTAGCACCGTTCCTTCGGGCAACATCCCCACGACCTTCGCCTGGCCCACCAACATCCGCACCATGGAGGTCGCAGGTTGAGGCACTCGCGGCAAAGACACGCCTAAGGTCATGATCTCAGTATCACCGAGGACTGTGCCGATAGCAATATGTCATCAATCGCCTCGCCATGGAAGAAGGCAAAACGAGGACTTTGCCGCCACCAATACCCCGCGATGGCTAGGAAGAAGTAAGCCCGACAGGGCGGGATGCATTTTAGTTATGGAGCATCAAGGTCGACGGGGTCATGCGCCTCGCTCGCCTTTGCGAGCCCCGACCGTGTTTACCGTTGGCCAAAGGCAGCGCTCTGCTCAGGACAGCCCGGCAAGGGCGACGGCGGCCGCAAAACTAAAAGCCCACGCAACCCATTTATAGTCCTGAAATCTTCCCGACTCAGATCTCAGCCGTGGCCATGCCGCGTGCTCGCATCGATAAAACCAATACCCCTATTCGCTATGAATAAATCGTGTTGTTGGAAAAAGCTAACCTGACCTAAGCTTGCTCTTGCTTCACCAGGATACCACGTCTTTATTACACTTATCATGCACCTAAAATCTATCCTGTTCGCGCTGGTTTGCCTAGTGGCGTCCCATGCTGCGATGCAGGCGCAGACCACGAAGACCATGATTGGAGGTCAAACCACCGACCAGTATTCAAACTATACCGTGCCTTCCTATGGTTATGTGACGCGATACTATGAGAACGGCGTCTGGCGTCATTACGTTAACGGTTCACTGCTCGACTCTAACTACTTCGGCACCCTCAAGACCCTGAACAGTAGCGCGACATTCGATCTCGGAAAAATTGGGCAGTTTGGCCGCATCGAGACGGATCAAAAATTTGCGCTGATCTGGCAGACCTTTCGCGAAAGTCATGCTCTCAGCACCGCCGGCAGGTTTATTCCAGCCAACAGGGCAAACACGCCCGCCCATAAGTTGACCCTTTATGAATTCGCGCATTATGTTTCCGAAGCGCGGCCGGCCATCGCAATCAATTCCATGGTGAGGTGTGAACGCTGCTCTGGAAAACGAATGCGGACAGGGTTTACCCCTACGGGTGCCGTGGGTGAAGTTCCCTGCGAAGACTGTAATGCTCGCGGTAGTTTCGCTAAGCAGGAGAATTACGCCCTCATCGTTACCGGACCCCTCCCACAGAGGCCGACGCTCGATGAACTTATCAAAGAAGGCCTAGTGAGTGTCAACGCCCCCACGCCGGCCCCGCCGCCGCCCCCGACCCCGACGGTATACAAGGAACCTGAAGTGGTCAGAGAACAAACGCCCGACGCACGCTTCAGAAGCGCGAAGGCGAAAGCCGAGGCCGGAGATTCCCAAGCCCAGTACGAACTCGGCCTTTTCTACTCTCAAGATTATGAACGTGTCGTCGCCATCGACTACTTTGAGGCCTTCACGTGGACGCAAAAGGCGGCCCAGAAAAATCATCGAATGGCCCAGCGCCTCCTGGCCAAATTCTATGAAATGGGCCGGGGAACCGACAAGGACATGGAGTTGACCCTCAAATGGTACCGATCCTCTGCCCTCCTCGGCTGTAAACAAAGCCAGCGGTGGATGGGACAAATGTATTACAGTACCTTCCACGGATCGAAGACCTTCGAAGGATTCATCAAAAAAGACGATTCGAACCTCTCCGAAGCCTATGCCTGGTTCCTACTTGGTGCGGAAAAATCCATCCCCACCCGGACCGACAAAAAGACCCCGACGCCTGAAGAGCTTTCGTTCGGCCCAGCTCTTTTGACTCGGGACTACGATTTCGAGATTTCCACTCAAAGCACGGCCGAAAGCGAAAGAGATAATGTGGCAAAGAATACGAGCTTTACCCGTGCGACTTCGGACGCCGGAAAGTCGAGGTTCTTGAGCCTTAAAGACGAAGCGAAAGAGTATCAGAATAACAACAAGCCTCGCTAAACAGAAACTGGCGGAGAGGGAGGGATTGGCTGCGCTTTGCTCCGAGCCTGACGGCCCAAGTGCCTAGCGGCATTGCCTGCTCGCCCTACTGGCTCGCCGAACCCAAGGGTTCTCATCCCTCTTTGATCTTCGTGCCCTCGGGTCCTCGTGTCCTCTTGTCCTCTTAAAATCTGGCGGAGAGGGAGGGATTCGAACCCCCGGAGCCTTGCGGCTCGGCTGATTTCAAGTCAGCTGCAATCGACCACTCTGCCACCTCTCCGTAAGCAGGATTCAACGGCGGCTGGGGTCTTCCCTCAAGCGGATTCGGTGCCTTACCCTTGGGCTTTCTCCTGATTTCCCAAGCGGAAGGGATTCGCCCTTGATGCACGCATGAGCACCTGCGTCCGCGTCGAGGAAATCGACGGCCCTTACGGCCCCTTCGCCATCGGCGAACGCGCCATCCAACGTCTCTGGGCCTCAGGCGAAGTCCGTGGCCCGATGGCCGCGACCTCCGGCGCTAAGATCGAGATCGTCCACCCGGGCGATTGGAACCGCGGCGCGGGCCCCGACTTCCTGGGCGCAGAAATCCTGGTCGATGGCAAACGCCTCCGCGGTGACATTGAAATCCACCTGCGCTGCGCCGACTGGCACGCCCACGGCCACGACCGTGATGCGAACTTCGGCGGAGTCATTCTCCACGCCGTCCTCCTCCCGGGCACGAAGGACGTCTCAACGCTCGCCGGCCATCACCCCGAAACGGTGGTTCTCCTGCCCTACCTCCCGCGCGACCTCGAAGACCTGGCCGAAGAAGACGCACTCCTCGAACTGCGAGGCCGCTCAGGCGAAGTCGCGAAGCGTGTGCTCGCGGCGGAACCGAATCTTGCGCTGGGCCTGAAACGACGCGCGCTCGAACGTTTCCGCAATAAGACCAAGCACGCCCGCGCCCGCATCAAGGAAGTTGGCTGGGATGCGGCCTGCCATGAGCTCTTCGTGGAATCGCTGGGCCTAGGCGGCAACCGCGCTCCGATGTCGGAACTCGCCCGCAGCCACTCGCCGGAACAGATGCTCATCCTCGGCCTCGACGCGCTCTACATGGAGAAGTGCGGGCGCTGGCGCCTCCGCGGACTGCGACCCGCCGGCCACCCGCACCGTCGGCTCGGCCAATACCTCGAGCTCTATCGCCGGCGGCCCAACTGGCGCGCCCACCTTCGCGACTGGGTCCTCGCCCTGCCCTCCTCGCCCCTGGTGTCCGCCCGCCGCCGGCTCATCGACGAGGTCTTCGCCTGCCTGCTCTCCGACGGACGTGCCGATACCCTCTGCGTGAATGCGCTCCTCCCCCTGCTACAAGACCCGCGACACGCGCTCGATCGTAGCTGGCTCGACTGGCCGCCTGGTCATCACCCCGATGATATCCATGAGGCTAGGTCCCTGATCGGACTGTCTGGGTCGGCCCGAAACTGGGAAGTCCAAGGCATCCTGGATATCCTGCGCCGTTCAATGGCTAGCGCCGAAACGGCCGCCAAGGCTTAGGCCATCATCTTCCGCGCCTTCTCGAGCGAGACGGCCAGGCGATCCACTTCCTGGAGCGTATTGTAGAACGCAAACGAGGCGCGGGCGGTGCCACTGAGCCCGTAATACTTCATGAGCGGCATACAGCAATGGTGGCCGGTACGAATGGCGATGCCGTCCGCATCGAGCAACGTGCCGATGTCGTGCGGATGGCCGCCTTCGATATTGAAAGAGATGACGGCGACCTTCTCGGGCGCTTCGCCCACGATAGTGAGGCCCTTGATGGCCTTGAGGCGCTCGGTCGCCGCGGCGAGCAGGGTCTGCTCATGCGCATGCGCGGCGGCCTGGATGGGCATGAAGTATTCCAAGGCGACGCCGAGGCCGATGGCACCGGAGATATCGGGCGTGCCGGCTTCGAAACGTTCCGGTGCCTCGCGGAAAGTGGTGCCGTCGAAGTCGACCTTGCGGATCATGTCTCCGCCGAACTGGTAAGGCGGCATGGCGTCGAGCAGCTCCGGTCGACCCCAGAGCACGCCGATGCCAGTCGGTCCGAAAGTCTTGTGGCCGGAGAAAACATAGAAGTCGCAACCGAGCGCCGGGACGTCGACTTTGAAGTGCGCAGCGGACTGGCACCCATCAACCAACACCACGGCGCCGACGGCTTTAGCGAGGCGCGTCATCTCGGCGGCGGGGTTGACGGTACCGAGGGCGTTCGAGACGTGCGAGAAGGCGACGAGCTTGGTGCGGGCCGAAAGCAGGCCCTTGAAAGCGACGAGATCGATTTCGCCGCGCGGCGTGACGGGCGTCACGACGACTTTGGCACCGGTGCGCTCAGCGATGACCTGCCAGGGCACGATATTCGCGTGGTGCTCGAGATGTGTGAGGAGGATTTCGTCGCCAGCCTTGAGGTTCGTCCGACCCCAGCATTCAGCGACGAGGTTGATGCCCTCGGTGGCGCCGCGCACGAAGACGCAGCCGCGGGTATCCTTAAGCCCAAGGAACTTTGCGACCGAGGCGCGGGCAGCCTCGTAAGCCGTGGTGGCCTCCTCGCTCAGGAGGTGGACGCCGCGATGGACGTTGGCGTTCTGCTCCGAATAATAGCGTTCGAGGGCCTTGATCACGACCAGCGGCTTCTGCGAAGTCGCGGCGTTATCGAGGTAAGTCAGCGGACGTCCGCGCACGGAACGCCCCAGGATGGGGAAGTCCTTGCGAAGAGCGGCGACGTCGAACACGGGCATGAGCCGAACGTAAGCGGACCTGGGCGGGGCGCAACCGGGAAGCGAAATCAGGGTGCCGCCGGTAGGCGCACGGCCTTCCGAATATAGGCCGGCACGTCCACATCCTGCCCATCGATGAAGGTCATCGGCGTGCCGCCGAACAGACCGCGACGCATCGATTCCTCCGTCGCAAACTCGAAGATTGGCTGCGCGGGATCCTCCGACTTGGCCCCCTTCTTAGGCTTCGCCGGCGCCTTCGGCGCGGGTAACGAAGCGCCCAGCACCGAGACTTCGATGCGATCACCGAGCGAAGGTTCGATGCGGGCGCAGAGAACCGTCGAAGTTTCGCCGCCAAACCGCGTGCGGATTGCCGCGACGGCCTCGAAGGCCTCGGTCGAGGTCATCGCCGAACCGCCCGCGACAGTAACGAAGAGGGAGGCGACCTTAGCAACCGCACCCGGCGCATGCGCGAGCGGGCAATCGCAGGCCGCACGGGCGGCTTTCATCGCGGCACCTTCGCCCTGGCCGACGCCGTAAGCGAAGAGCGTGGGCGATCCGGGAGTGGAAAGAAGCGAGCGTAAGGCGGCCGGGTCGACCGCAATGAGGGCGCCGGGCGCGAAGGCTGAAGCGAGGCCGCGGAGCGCACCACCAACCCAGTTATCCGCCGCGGCAAACGATTCGGACAGAGGTGCGTCGGGCGAGACCTGCTGCAGCAAGAGATCGTTGTGCACCACGACGAGCCCATGGCACTTTTGCCCAAGCTTGACCGTGGCATCGTTGGCCTGGCGCATGCGGCGTTCGCCTTCGTGCGAAAACGGCATCGTCGCGAAAGAGAGGACGGTCGCACCACACTCGGCCGCATAGCCGGCGACCACGGACGCTGCCCCGCTACCGGTGCCGCCCCCCAGGCCGGTGACGAGCACGACCACGGGAACGCTCGCGAACAGACGGCGGAGCGCGGCTTCTTCGGATTCCGCAGAAGCAAGGCCCAGCGCGGCTTCACCACCGGTGCCCATGCCGCGCGTCTGCGCCCGTCCGAGTTGCAACGTCGCGGCGATGCCGGCGGACAAGGAACGGGCGTCGGTGTCGAGTAACGCGACGGCGACTTCCGGCGGCAACTGCGCCGACAGGCGCGTGACCATCGAGCACCCTGCCCCACCGAGGCCGACCAGGAGGATGGAAGCGGGCGAGGACATTTTAGAGTCGGAAGAGTTCCTTGAGCTGGGCCAGGAACCCACGCGGACGACGCACCGGGGGCGGCGCATCCGTGATTGCGGCAGTCATGAGGCCCACCACGCCGGCATACTCGGGCTTGCGGAGGGATTCGTTCTCAAAGTTCGGGATACCCACGCGGGCGGAGAGACCCATGACCACCTGGACCGCCTCGGACGCGTCGGCCAGGCTGGCGGAACCACCGGTGAGGATGACGCCGGAAGGAATCATATTCTGGTCGAGCTTCACGGCATGGCCGGGGAAGATCGCCTCCAGGCGGCGAAGCACGTCCTTGCGCACGAACTCAATGGTCTCCTGGTAGCGGAGCGAGAGCACTTGCGTGATTGTGCCGCGGTTGAACTGCTGATCACCCACGCCCTTGTCACCGTCTTTCCAAATAGTCTGGTTAACGTCGTTCTCGCGGTGCATCGCAGAACCGAAGCGCAGCTTCAGGTCCTCGGCCGTCTCGCGGCTGATGCGCAGCGCCACGCTCAGGTCATTGGTCAGGTGCTCGCCGCCGACGGGAATCGATCCGGCACAGAGAATATGTTCCTTGTAGTAGAGAATCCAGTCGGTCGTGCCGGCGCCCATATCGATGACCAACACCCCCTGCTTGTCGGCATCGCTCGCGGTCGCGCAGGCCGCGGCATGTGAGGCCAGGATGAAATCGCGTACCTTGATGCTCATGCCGTTCACCATGCCCACGCGCATGCGCATATTGCCCTCCTCCATCGTCACGCGCCAGAAATTCACTTCGAGGCGCTTGCCCGCCATGCCCACCGGGTTGCTCACCGGTCGGTTGTCCAGCATCGTCGGCTGGCGCATGTAGAGAATCGTCGTACGGCCCGCGGGGGGCTCGAGGCGCTTGGCAGACTGAATCGCCTCGGTGACGTCCTTGGCGGTGACCTTACCGTCGTGCGCAGGCACGGCGACGAAGCCCTTCACGCGTTCACCTTCGGCCGCAGGACCGGACAAAGAAAGGTAGATCTGCTCGACCGCGCGGCCGGAACCACGCTCGATATCGTTGACGACCTCATGCACGCACTGCGTGAGTTTTTCGAGGTCGGTGACGGTGCCCTTCACGACGCCGTCGGTACGGCGTTCGCTGAAGCTGAGCATGCGGGCCTTGCCGTCGATGATTTGGCCTAGGAGGCTGGCGGTCTTGTGCGTGCCGACATCGATGACGGCGATAAGGGAAGGAAGGGGCTTGGAAGTCATCGGGGAGTAAGGGGGACGAGGCGAGGCTCGGGGACGGGCGAAGAGCCGTTGGTGCGGTTCTGGATCGACATCTTCAGAACGTAGGCCTGCGAGGTCGTGCCGGGGCGTCGCAGCATCTCGTCGACGTTGATGCGCGAGAGCAGCGCGAGCTCGTTGCGCCAGTTGGCGGTGGAAAAGATGATCTCGACGACCGCGGGGCGGTCCATCGGCTGCGTGCCAGGGCGCACGGCTACCCGCAGGTTCGAGCCGGGCGAATCTTCCTGCGCGCCGAAGCAGTCGCGCAGCGAGACCGCCGACCACTGCTTATACAGGTTCGGGTACGTTGTGCGCACGGCGAGTAGGAACGGAGCGGCGATCTCGATGCCTTCAATCAGCATCTTGTCGTCACTGCCGGTGGTACGGGGGTCGGTGATCTCGGGGAGATTGCGGACGACCTGCTCGGGGTAACCCGCGCCGGCGAAGGTCTGGCCGTCGGAAGCGACGAGACGAACCTGCATTGCGCCCTTGGCGGACATCGACGCAATCTTGGCGATCGCGAGGCGTTCGCGCAGCGAGATATCGAGCGTGCCGTCACCCCGGCGACGGACGTCGGCGGTGACGACTTGGTTGTCCGCCTCGAGGTCGGCCTTGATGGAACGGACGTCGCGGGCAAACCCTTCCGGCCCGTTATCGATAATCTTCTTCACGAAATCTTTCGAGAGATACCCCTCGGTTTTGTAACTGAACCCGCCCGCTGTCGGCACGGATCCATCGACGGCCAACCAAAGGACGCCAACAAGAACGACGAAGAAACCCACCGCGAGGATCGTAGGCAGTTTGGAGCGGACGGCACGCTTACGGCCAATCTCGCCTTCAGGGACGCGGTTAATGTCCTGCGGCACGAGTGCGCGCCAGTCGCGATCGGCCGGACCCATAAAGACGTCACGGCGTTTGCGGAAAAGATTTTCGAAGAGGCCCATGTTCAGAGTCGGACGGGTTGGGCGGCGCGCGCGAGAGCCGGAGCGGCCATGCGACGGACGAGCAAAGGGAAGTCGAGGCCAACGCAGGAAGCGCTCTTGGGCATCAGGCTGGTTTCGGTCATGCCGGGCATCGTGTTGATCTCGAGGAAATAGAACTGTCCGTCAGGCTCAAGGAAGACATCTGCCCGAGCGAAGTCCCGGCATCCGCAGGCGGCGAAGAGCCGGGCGGCGGCGGCACCGATGGCAGCGGTCAGCTCTGGACCCACGGCGGCGGGAAAGCGGTACTCGGAGGCGCCTTTGGTGTATTTGGTCTTATAATCATAGACCCCGGTAAGTGGGACGATTTCGACGATACCCATGGGCAGACCATCCAGGAGGCCGATGGACATCTCGCGCCCGCGGAGGCGGCGCTCGGCCATCCATTGGCCGGAGGACGGGATTTCCGCCAAGGCCTTGGCCACGGCGACCCGGCCTTCCAGCATATAGAGCCCGACGCTGCTGCCTTGGTCCGAGGGCTTGATGACGATGGATTCGCCCAAGGCGGCCACGAGCGCGTCGGCCGTGGGCTTGGCGGCGCCGGCAAAGGCGACCTCAGGGATCGCCGGGACATCCGCCCCGCGCATGGCGCGCTTGGTGGCGACCTTGTCCATGCAGAGCTGGTTGGCGGCGGAGGAACAACCGGCGAAGGCGATGCCACGGGCTTCCATCTCGGCCTGGGCGCGGCCGTCCTCGCCCCAGCCGCCGTGCAGGACAGGGAGAACGACGTGCTTGGCGCCATCCAGCCACTCGGGTAAGGCGTCCGCCTCGAGCTCGATGAGCCGGGATCCCGGCAAGACCGACGAGATGGCTTGGCCAGAGCGCAGCGAGACTTCGCGTTCGGAGGAGAGGCCGCCGCAGAGGACGATGATTTCGGGCGTTAAAGTCATAGGAGTTCCTTCCATTCTCGACCGAGCGCGACAATCTCCGGCTGGAGCTCGACGCCTTGGCGGGATTTCACCTCAGCGCGGACGGTGCGCATGAGCGCGATGAAATCTGCGGCCTGCGCGGCGCCGGAGTTGACGAGGAAGTTGGCGTGGGTGGGCGAAACGGAGACTGGTCCGACGGCCCGACCCTTGAGTCCGCTGAGATCGATGAGGCGGCCGGCCTTATCTCCTTCGGGATTCTTGAATACGCAGCCGGCGCTGGCCTCGCGCGGCTGAGAGGCACGCCGCTTTGTCCCCATCTCGTCCATGCGTGTGCGGATCGCGGCGGGTTCATCGCGACCAGCGGAGCGTAGCACAGCGGAGAGTACCACCGAGCCGTGGAGCTGCGGGCAGTCGCGATAAAGGGCGTCGAAACTGTCGCGACGCGCAGCGCGCACCTTACCCTCTGGCGTAAGCCATTCGATGGACTCGACGACGTCGAAAATCCACCCACCCATTGCGCCAGCGTTCATACGCAGCGAGCCGCCGACGGTGCCGGGGATACCTTCCAAAAACTCGAAACCCTTCCAGCCTTCGCGCGCGGCGAAACCACAGAGTTCCTTGAGGCGGGTACCGCCGCCGACGCGGAAGCGGCCTTCACCGAGATCGGCCACGGCCCCCCAATGAGCCGCGTCGAGGTGCAGAATGAGGCCATCGTAGCCTTCGTCGGGCACGAGGAGGTTAGAACCGCGGCCGATTGCGAACCAGCGTAGGTCAAGCTCCGCGGCGGCGCGCAGGAGCAAGACGATGTCGTCGACGTTCGCCGGTTCGGCATACCAGCGGGCAGCGCCACCGAGACCGAGCGTAGTGCGGCGAGCGAGCGGCTCGTTAGCACGCAGAGCGCATTCCGCGGAGAGGCGGCCGGTGACGAGGTCGGGCAGATCGAGCGAAACAATGTCGGCGCCGCGTCGACGGAGCACCTTGGCATAGGCTTCGGCGTCGCGCTCGATGTCACCCGCGCCCACGAAGGCCACGACCGTGTCGGCGCCAGCCGAAAGTTCGTCCAGGATATGAGGCAAGGTCCGACGGTCCTCGACGAGACGATGCGCGGAGCCGTTGACGATGGCGTCGGAGCCACCGCCTTCGACGGCTGCTTCGCCGGCGGAATAGACCGGCAGGACGAGGGCATGATCGGCGACGGCGAGCGCATCGCGGAATTCGCGGACATACTGGCGCGTCCGCGTGTGGCGGTGTGGCTGGAAGACGACGATGAGGCGGCCGGGGTGGGTCTCACGGACCCACTTCAGCAGAGCAGCGATCTCCGTCGGGTGGTGCGCGTAGTCGGCGAGCACGCGCAGGCCGGTACGTTCGAAGAGTACGTCCTGACGGCGGCGGATACCGCGCCAGCGGGCGAGCGGCTCGGCCACGAGACCGCCGGTGATAAAGTGCGTGACGGCAAGCGCCAGTGACGCGTTCGAACGGTTGAAGGTGCCAGCCACCGGCAGGTTGAACTGGCCGGCGGGGAAACGCCCTTCGAGTGCGACAACCGAAGAGGCGTGACCGCCTTGGACGAGACGGAAGGAATAGTCACCGCCCTCGCCCACGCGGATGACTGGTACCTTGAGGCCGACGGTCAGCCGTTCGAGGCGTTCATTCCCAACCGGGATGATCACCGCGGTGCGGGTACGTTCGAAGAGCGCTCGGAAAACACCTTCGAGCGCGGCTTCGTCGCGATAATAGTCGGGGTGATCCCAATCGAGGTTCACGGCTACGGTGACATCAGGCGAGAACGCGCCGATCGTGCCATCGCTCTCGTCGACCTCGGCCACGACCCAGGGCGACGAAGCGGAGGCGCGCGCGGGCGGGAAGGCCGGATCGCGGAAAAGCCCACCGAGCACGTAACCGAAATCAGCTTCCGCGCTGGCGAGGGCGGCGACAAGCAGGCCGCACGTGGTCGTCTTGCCGTGGCTGCCGCAGATGGCGACGAAGCGGCGCCCCGCGACGGCTTCGGCGAGGAGTTCGCCTCGGCGGAGTGTGCGGACCTCATGGCGTTCGGCGAGGGCGAGCGCAGCGTGGCCGGCCTTCACAGCGCTAGAACGGCCGACGACAGAAGGATGGCGGCCCGCGGCCCAAGGATCGCGAAGGAGCGGGATATCGGCATTGGCGAGCTGGAGCTCCATCGGGCTGCCCGTCGAATCATCCCAGCCCGAGACATCCCAGCCCTCCCCTTTCAGGTAGATGGCGAGCGGACCGACACCCATGCCGCAGGCACCAAGCATCCAAGCGGAAGCGCTCATACGGCGGCGAGCCGACGGCGGCCGGCGAGGGTGATGGTTTCATGGGCGAGTTCTTCCCAGCGATTAGAAGCATCGGCCAGGGCGAGCGCATCGCGCATCACCGCGAGGGCGGCGGAGTCGGCAAGGCGGTCAAAGACGATGCGGAGCAGCCGCGGGAGTTCCGTCTCTGGCAGCAGAATCGCCGCGCCGGATAGTTCGCTCTGGCGCGCGTTGGCCGTCTGATGGTCGTCCGCCGAACGCGGATAAGGGACGAGCACCGCGGGCGTACGGCAGGTGGCCAGCTCGGCAAGCGTGCCCGCCCCGGCGCGCGTGACGGCGAGGTCAGCCGCGGAATAGGCCATCGCCATCTGATGGCAAAACGGGACGAACTTCACCAGCGAGTCGGGTGAGCGGACTTCATCCTCGCGGCCGCCCGGACCAGTGAGGCATAGGACATGGATGCCGCGGATGGCGAACTCCTCGAGATTGTCCTCCACCCAGCGATTGAGCGAGTGAGCGCCTTGGCTCCCGCCGGTGACGAGCACCACGCGGCCCGTCGGCGGCAAGCCGAGCACGCGCCGGGCCGCATCGCGCGCCTGTGGACGGATCTCGGCGCGGACGGGATAACCAGAATCATGCTGACGCTCCGCGGCGAGGCCAGGGATACGCACGCCGGCGGGCAGGTGCACCGCATCGGCGAAGCACGCGATCAAGCGCACGGCCTTGCCGGGCTTGCGGTTGGCTTCGTGGACCAACACCGGGATACCACAGAGGCGGCAGGCCAGCGACGGCCCCAGGCTCATGAAGCCGCCGAAGCACACGAGCGCGTCGGGGCGGAAACGGCGAAGTAGGCGCCAGGAAGACCAGACCGCCCCAAGCAGCGCGGGGAAGAAAAGTAACTTCGCGCCGAGGCTGGGACCGAAGCCGCGACCCTTGCCCGGGACGAAGTTCAGGCGCGGGTAGCTGGAGGTCATACGCGCGTCGACAATCTTACTGCTGACGATCAGCAGGCACTCGTGTCCGTCCTCCGTGAGCCGCTGCGCGAGGGCGATACCCGGGGCGAGATGGCCACCGGTCCCGCCACACGCGAGCAGCACGCGGCTCATGCGCGCGCCTCCTTGGCCACGAAGGCCGGTTGGGCCGATTCGCGGATGCAGTTGAGGACGAGGCCGACCATGCAGCCCATGATGACAAGATTAGTGCCGCCGTAGCTGATGAACGGGAGCGAGATGCCCTTGGTCGGGAGCAAGCCCGTGACGACACCCATGTTGATGAGCGCCTGCAGGACGAGGAAGAGCGTCGCGCCGAGGCAGAGGTTGAAACGGTAGAGGTCCGACGAATACCGCATCGCGCGGTAGGCACACCAGAAGATGCCGAGGTAGACCATCGCCACGAGCGAAGTCGCGACTAGACCGTATTCCTCACCAATGACGGAGAACACGAAGTCCGTGTGCGCTTCTGGGAGGTATGCGCGGCCTTGGATACCGTTGGCGGCTCCTTTACCCGTGAGTCCGCCGACACCGAAAGCCACCAAGCCCTCGAAGAGCTGATAGGCTTCGTCACCGCGTTTCTCCCACGGCTCGAGGAACGAAGTGAAGCGGCGCAGACGGTTCGGCCAGTTAAGAATGAGGACCGTGAAGCCGCCTAGTCCGATCAGGAAACTCGGAATCACGTAGGCCCAACGCACGCCTGAGACGAGCATCATCGTGCCGCCCACCGCGCAGCAGAGGATAATCGTGCCGAGGTCCGGACCGAGCGCAATGAAACCAGCGATGACCAGCAGAATGGCGACGGGCTTCACGAAGCCTTCGCGGCAATCAATCCAACCGCGGCGCGTGAAGATGTAAGGCTCACGTGAACTCAACTGGTAGATCGAAAACTTGTTCGGCAAGGTGTGCCGCTGCATGCGCGCGAGGAAATCGGAGAGCACAATCACCAAGGCGAGTTTGCCGAGGTCCGAAGCCTGCAGGCGGAAGAAACCGAAATCGATCCAGCGCCAGGAACCGTTGACCGAAACGCCGACACCCGGGATGCGCGCGAGGAACATCGCCAAGCAGGCGCCGCCAAGAATCCACCAGCGCCACTCGCGTGCTTTTTCGAGGTTGAGCCGGAAGAAAGCGAAGCCGGCGACGAAGGCAATCGGCACGTAGGCCAGCTGACGGTAGAACGCCCCGGTGCGATTACTCGACGAAAGCGAGATGCCCGCGCTGTACTGCACCACCAGACCGAACACCGCGAGGGACATCGCGAGCAGCAGGATGCCCAAGGAGTACCCACCCAGGGCTCCCGGACTCTCCTGCTTCTCCTTGATGACCATAGCGCGGCGCGGGCGTCAGCTTACTTCTTGTCCGCAGGAGCCGAAGCGGCTTCAGCCGCCTTGCCGACGGGGATGAGCTTAAAGGGGGCGAAGGTCGGGGCCGGCGCGGCGGGCGTGGTCTTAGTGGCGGTCGTCGGGGACTTCGTCGCGGCCTTCACGGGAGCCTTGGAGGCGGCCGGAATCTTCAGCACCTGGCCGATCTTGAGGTCGGCGTTGAGGGTAAGACCATTGGCCTTCGCGAGATCAGCACGGGTGACCTTCTCGCTAGCGGCGACGCTCATGAGGGTCTCGCCCTTCACCACGGTACGCTTACCACCGTTGCCGACAGGACCCACGGGCGTGAGCTTGGTCGGGACCGGAGTCGGGATGCGGTCGGAAATCGGGGCGACCGCGACAGGCAAGCCCGCCGTAGTGCCGGCGGGGCGGGCGCCGCCGGAGTAGGCGGCGAGATCGCCGGACTGCTCGAAGCCGCTGGTGCTTCGACAGCCGTTGACGCCGACGAGGACGGCGATGACGCAGAGGTGCAGAAGCACGACGGCAGTGACAGTGATGAGGGGACGCATGTTGGTGGGTCTGGTGGGTTGGGTGGGTTGGGTTGGAAAGATTAGACGGCTTTGGCGAGGGCACTCGCGGCGCGTTCGAAGACGAGGCCGCGCTCGGCATAGCCGCGAAACTGGTCGAAACTGGAGAAACCAGGGCTGAGCAGGATCGCCACCGGCCCGTGCGCATCCTTGGCAGCCGCGACGACAGCGTCCTGCAGGGACGGGTAGCAACGGGCGACCTTGCCGAGCTCGTCGAAGTGGCGCTTCAATTCTTCGGCCGTCTCCCCGATAAGATAGGCGGTGTCGATCAGCGGGGCGATGTTGCGGACGAAGCGGGCGAGGTCGCCGCCCTTCCACTTCCCACCGCCGATCCAGCGGACCGGGATGCTGAACTCCGAAAGCGCGGCCTGCACCGCGTGGAAGTTGGTACCCTTTGAGTCGTTCCAGAATTCGACACCCTTGTTCTCGGCGACCTTACGGAGGCGATGGGGCGGTACGCGGAAGAGACGGGCAGACTCCTCGAGGTGGCGCAGTGGGATACCACGCGCCTGCCAGTACTTGCAGAGAATGGCCCAGTTCTCGCGCTGCGGCCAGGAATCGAAGACCGAACCGGCGGGCACCGTATCGGCGACCTCGGTGCGCGTGGCGACAAACGCCTCCGCCGGTAACTCGATGCCGAATTCGCGGGCTGCGGCGACGACGGATTCACCGACGACGAGGATGCCGCCAGGCATCATGCGTTCGATCAGCCGGAATTTTGCACGGAAGTAGCTTTCGCGGTCACCATGACGGTCGAGGTGATCCTCGTCGAAGTTCGTCCAGAGCACCGCCTCGGGCGTGAAGTGGCGGAGATCCTCCGCCTGGAATGAACTGACTTCGACGATTGCAACGAACGAACCGTTGGAGACCGTGCGATGCAGTGACGTCAACGGCAGGCCAACGTTGCCGCAGGCGATGGCGTCGAGTCCGGAACGCTTGAAGGCGAACGAAAGGAATTCCGTGATGGTCGTCTTGCCGTTGGTGCCGGTGATGGCGATGGCGGGACCAGTCCAGAGCAACGCGCCGAAGTCCAGCTCGGTCAGGCAATGCAGGCCGGCGCGGCGGGCGGCGAGGATCCAGGGGTGCGACTGCGCGAAGCCAGGGCTGTAGACCAAGAGATCGTGACGCGCGGCCTCGTCAGGGCCAAACTGCCGGTTCTCCCCGCGTTCGTCATAGATGACCGAAGCAAAGCCAGCCAAGGCGAGGGATTCCGCGACGGAACGCCCGCTCACGCCCTCGCCGAAGACGGCGGCGGGCCGGGTGAGCCGGCGGCGGAGAGATTCAGGGAACTCGCTCATCGGAGTTTCAGCGAAAGGAGGCCGAGGAGGCCGCACAGCAGGGAGAGAATCCAGAAGCGCGCCACGACCTTAGTCGCGGGCCAGCCCTGCTTCTGGAAGTGGTGATGGATAGGCGTCATCAGGAACAGGCGTTGGCCGCCCGTCCGTTTGAAGTAGGCCACCTGCAGGATGACGGAGAGCGCCTCGACGACGAACACGCCTCCGGCGATCGCGAGGAGGAAGGGCTGATGCATCAGGCACGCCACCGCACCAAGGCCGCCGCCGAGCCCGAGCGCACCGACGTCGCCCATGTAGATCTCGGCCGGGGCCGCGTTGTGCCAGAGGAAAACGAGGCTACCGCCGACAAGGGCCGAGCAGAAGACCGCGAGCTCGCCCGCGCCCGGCACGTAACTGATGCGCAGGTAAGTCGCGAACTCATGGTGGCCGGCGAGGTAGGCAACCGCTCCGAAAATCATCGTGGTAATGATAACGCAGCCGATGGCCAGGCCGTCGAGGCCGTCGGTCAAGTTGACCGCATTCGAACTGCCCACGCAGACGAGCACGAAAAACGCAGCGGCGACGCCGAGGCAGGCCAGAAAGGGCCAGCCCAGGGACTGGGCCGACCAGAGCGGACCGTTGAGAACCGGCAGCCAGATCTCACAGAGGCTTTCACGATAGGCTGGGTCGAGGAGCACGATACCAAAGGCGATGAGCGCGACGAGCCCCTGCCCCGCCAGCTTCATGCGCGCGGAGATGCCATCGGAACTGCCATGCCGGACCTTCAGCCAGTCGTCGTAGAGACCCACGAGGCCCATACCGATGAGGCACCAGAGCGCGGCGAGTACGAGGACGTTGAGGCGCGCCCAGAGGAGCACCGAAGGAATCATCGCGACGGCGATGATCAGGCCGCCCATGGTCGGCACCTTGCCGCCTTCCTTGGCGAGTTCACCCATCAGCTTGGCTGAACGCTCGGGCTGGCGCAGGCGCGCGAGCAAGGTGATGAGGCGACCGGAGAAAAGCATGCCGAGTAGCAACGCCGTCATGCCCGCCAGGATTGCCCGGACGGAAATGTACTCGAAGAGACGGAAAGGCCCCCAAGTGTCGACGAGTTCGCTGAGACGGTAAAGCATCCTAGTGGAAAGAGAGCGCGGAGCGCAGGGAATCGGGCAGGCAACGCTCGAGGGCGAAGGAACGGCTACCTTTTAGGAAGACGAAGCCGCGGTGCGCGGCGACGCGGGCGGCGGCGTCCTCGACGGAAGCCGCGACGGAAAGCTCCACCCCGGGGAGCGCAACTCCCTGCAGCAAGGCAGCCGACTCACCGCCGAAGACGACCACATGGTCGCCAGAGCGGAGAGGCAGCTGCGCGCCGCAGTCGCGGTGGAGTTGCGCAGAGGTGGGACCGAGCTCGGCCATGCCGCCGAGCAGGAAAAGACGAGGCGAAGCGGCCACGCGACTGACACGGTCAAAAGCACGGGCCGAATCGAGGAGCGACGCGGGGCTGGAGTTGTAGCAGTCGACGTAGAAGGTGCGTTCGCCTTCGACGTGCACGCTCCCGCGACCGGCGGGCGGTATCCAGTGCGCGGTGACAGCGGCAAGTTCGACGGACGGACGGCCGAGTTCGAGGGCGGCGACGAGCGCCAGTGCCGCATTGCGGGCGAGCCCGTCGGAAATCGGCGCGAGCGGGAAGACCTCTCCGTCGAGTACAAGCGAGCGCTGGCCGCGGGCGTCGGTGAGAAAAGAAGCACGGACGAGACGGGCCGGCACGACGGCCGGGGCGGCTTCACCCTCGAACTGCACCGCAATGCAACGTGCTGTCTGAGCCGCGAATTCCGGCCAATCGAGTAACGCGGCCGGGATGATCGCCCGGCCGCCAGGGGAGAGCTCAGCGACGAGCGTGGCCTTCTCGCGAGCGATGCCGGCGAGCGAGCCGACCCCTTCGAGATGCACCGCCGCGACGTTGGTGACGATGGCAAGGTCGGGGCGGATGACGGCGGCGGAGAGTCCAAGCTCGCCAGGCACACTCATGCCCGCCTCGATGACGGCAAAACGGTGGAGCCCCGGTTCGAGGCGTAGGAGCATCAGCGGGACACCGATGAGGTTGTTAAGATTGGCTTCCGTGACGAAGGCCTCTGCCCCGAGGAGCGCAGCGAGCATCTCCTTCGTCGAGGTCTTACCCACGCTGCCCGTCACGCCGATGACCCGACCTGGGAAGTTCGCGCGCCAGCGGGCGGCGACGCGACGGAGCGCGGCGAGCGAGTCATCCACGACGAGCTGCGGCAAGTCGTCGGCCACCGGACGCTCGACTAAGGCGCAGGTGGCGCCCTGCGAGCGGGCGGCACCGAGGAAATCATGGCCGTCGCGGCGTTCGGTGCGCACGGCCACGAAGACGTCGCCCGCGCGGAGGGCACGGGTATCCGTGCCGAAACCCGTGACGGCGGTACGGGGAGTGACGGCCCAACGGCCTCCGGCCCAGGCGGCAAGATCGGCTGAGGAGAAAGTCGGCATCACGGCTGCGCGCCCCTCCGAAGCTCAAGGATTTCGCGGACGACTTGACGGTCGTCGAAAGGTACCACCGTGTCGGCGAATTCCTGGGTCGTCTCATGGCCCTTACCGGCGATGACAACGCAGTCGCCGGATTTCGCAGCGGCGAGGGCGCGGCCGATGGCATCGCGTCGGTCGGTCACAAATTCTACCGTCGGGAGCACTCCGAGGCCTTCCCGCATATCGGCGAAGATCCGGTCGAGGCTTTCCTTCCGCGGATTATCGGCGGTGGCCCAGGCGAGATGGGCGAGGTCGGCAACGGCTTTGGTCATCGCGGGACGCTTGCCGCGGTCGCGGTCACCGCCGCAACCGTACACGCAGAGGACGCGGCCCGGGGTGATATCGCGGAGCATGCGCAAGGCATTGCGCAGGGCGTCATCGGTGTGGGCGTAATCGATGAAAATCGGGAAGGCCTGACCAGCCTCGACGCGTTCCATACGGCCCGGAACCCCAGGGAAGGAGGCGAGCGACGGCGCGAGAGCCAGCGGATCACGCCCAAGGGCGGCAGCCATCGCGAGGGCGCAGAGGACGTTCGAGACGTTGTAATCGCCGGGGAGCGTCGACTTGAAGACTTCGGAGCGGCCTTCGAAGCGGACCGAGAAGACCGCACCGCCCGTATCGAGGGCGAGGTCGGTCGCGCGGACCTCGGCGTCCGCGGCGATACCAAAGGTAATCACCTTACCGCGGCGGCGGCAGGCTTCGGCAAGCACGCGTCCGGCCGGGTCGTCAATGTTGATGACGCAGACATCGGGCACGGCGCCGTTACGGCCGTCGAAGAGCGCCGTCTTCGCGTCGAGGTACGAGGCTAGGTCGCCGTGATAGTCGACGTGGTCGCGGGTTAGATTAGTGAAGGCCGCGACGCGGAAGTGGAAGCCATGCACGCGGTCCTGATGGAGCGCATGGGAACTCACCTCGAGGCAGGCACCCGCACAACCCGCGTCGACCATTTGGCGGAAGAAGCCGGAGAGGTCGGCCGATTCCGGCGTCGTCTTATAAGAGGGAATCGAACGTCGCCCGAGGTGATAGCGGACCGTTCCCACCAGGCCCCACTGGGAACCATCGGACTGCAACAGGTGGCGGAGGAGCGTCGAAATCGTTGTCTTGCCGTTGGTGCCCGTCACGCCGACGAGCTGCAGGGCGGCTTCCGGGTGGCCGAAGAAACGGCGGGCGACTTCGGCAAGGGCGCGCCGCGGATCAACGACTTGGGCTGCGGCGACCGCGGGCAGTCCGGCGACGGGTTCACCCGAGATGATGGCGGCGGCGCCGCGGGCGATGGCATCGTCGAGGAACGCGTGCCCATTGGCGCGCAGGCCAGGTAAAGCGAAGAAGAGCGATCCGGGGATGATGCGGCGACTGTCCGTGACGATCGAGGAGATGCGGACGGAGCCATCGCCGGCGCGGCCGAGTACGGGGAGGCCTTGCAGCAGCGAGTTGAAAGTGGGGCGCTCCATGGCGGCGGGCATCATCGCAAGAGGAGGCGTCATCGGCCGAGGTCGGCGACGTGGGCACGCGGCACGGTGGAGACCGGAGGGATATCGAGCCAGCGAATGCACTTCTCGGCGACGTCGCGGAAGATCGGAGCGGAGACCTTGCCGCCGTAGCCGACGCCCTCCCCTTGCGGCTCATCGATGATTACCGTGATCGCGAGCTTCGGGTCGTTGACCGGGAAGAAGCCAGCGAAGGAAGCGACGTGGTGCGCGTTGGAATAACGGCCGTTGACAATCTTCTGCGTCGTGCCGGTCTTGCCCGCGACCTCGTAGCCCGGAATATCGGCGATCGGCGCCGTGCCGCCCTTGCCGCAGACAGCACGCAAGAGCGTGGCCATCTGCGCGGCGGTAGCGGCGGAGACGGCACGGCCGCGCGAGCGCGGTCCGTAGTTGAGGACGGTTGCCTTCGTCTTCGGATCCTCGACGCGGAGGACGAGCTGTGGCTGCATCAGCAGCCCTTCGGCCGCGACGACCGACATCGCAAAGTGCATCTGCATCGCCGTGACGCTGACCGAGTGGCCCATCGGCACGCGCGAGATCGTCAGCCCGTCCCAATCCTTCGGCGTGATGAGTAGACCCGGGATTTCGGCACCGGTGATCAGGCCCGTCCGGGCACCGAAGCCAAAGGACTTAATGAGCGCGAAGAACTTATCTTCGCCGAGGCGTTCAGCGTACTGCATCCCGACCTGGACCGTGCCACGGTTGGAGGATTCGCGGACGATCTGCCGGATGTCGGCGGCACCGATGGCGTGCGAGTCGGCTGGCATGGAGACCATGCGGCCGCGGTAGGGGACCGTGGTGGCACCGCAGTCGAAGATCGAGTTCGGCGTGATGAGGCGTTCCTCGAGCGCACCGGAGACTGAGACAATCTTGAAGACGGAGCCGGGCTCGTAGACGTCGGATACGGCGCGGTTACGCTGACTATCCATCGGCGCGGCCTGCGGGTCGAAGAAACGGTTGAGGTCGTAGGTCGGCCAGTTGGCGAGGCCGAGGATGCGGCCCGTGCGCGGCTCGCTGACGATGATGATGCCGCCTTTCGGATTATAGCGGGCGGCGGCGGCGGCAAGGGCGTCCTCGCAGGTCTTCTGGATGAGGCTATTGATCGTCAGCACGATTGTGCTGCCATCGACTGGCGCGACTTCGCGGAGGCGATTACTCGTGATCTCGCGGCGGCGGCCGTCGCGTTCAGATTCGATCCAGCCCTTCTGGCCGAGGAGGAGCGGGTTCATCACACTCTCAATCCCGGAAGCGGGGATGGCCTCCTTATTGACGTAGCCGAGTACGTGTGCGGCGAGCTGACCCTTCGGGTAGTTGCGCCGGTACTTCAGTTCCGCGCGGAGCGCCTTGATGCCGAGCGCCTTGATGCGCTTCATCGTGGCCTCGTTGACCTCATGGGCAAGGACGGTCCAGCGGATCGTCTTTTGCTCGCCGGCCTCATTAAGGCGCGTGGTGGTCTCGAAAGCCTCGCGGACCTTGGAAAAAGGCAGATCAAGGATGGTCGCAACTTCCCGCACGCGCTCCACCTCGCCCGTGATGAGCGAGTCCGGGTCCACGCCGATATCCCAGACATCCTCGGACACCGCCAGAAGGTTATCCTGTGAGTCGCGGATCTCTCCGCGCCGGCACGGGATCTCCTGGAGCACTCGGCGAGCCTGCAGAGCTTCCGCACGCAGACGAGGGGCGTCGACCCAATGCAACCAAACCAGCCGCGAGATTACGGCCAGGAAGCAGAGGGAAACGGCCCAAGCCAGGAAACGGTAGCGCGTTCGCCTGGCGTGGGGGAGGCTCATCGAGAGCGCGGTCCTCCCTGCCCACCCCAAGAGAGGGAGGCGATTTCGCGGGCCGTCATCCGGGGGCTCGCGGAAAGCATGGGCGGCGGGGATGCGACCGCCGGGAAATAACGTACCCAGACCACCTGTTCGGGGACCGGAGGCTTCAGCGCATCACCAATGCGCTGCTGGAGCTCGAGGGTATTGAGGAGCTCATCGCGCGTGCGGCGGAGTTTCTCGAGCTCCTTCTTAGAGAGGGAGATATCGCGCTCCATGCGCTGGATGCGGCTACCGATGGTGTCAGCCTCAACACGTAAGCGCATGATGTTGATCGTCCCGACAGCGAAGGTACCGACAGCGGCGAACACGCAGACCCAAGTGAAAAAGCGCGGGCTCATGCGGCGAGGCGGCGCACGGCGCGGAGGCGAGCCGAGCGGCTGCGGGGGTTACGTACCTGTTCATCGTCCGAGGGTTGGACCGCCTTACGAGTGAGGAGGTCGGCCTGCTTCACGCGGTCGTCCTGATTGCGCGCGTCATCGCGGTCGACCGGTCGGCCGGCGACCTCGTTCATGTAGCGCTTGACCATCCGGTCCTCCAGGGAGTGGAAGGAGATGACGGCGAGCACACCGCCGGCGGTGAGTTTACCAAAGGCGAGCGGAAGGGCGTCGGCCAGAGCGCCGAGCTCATCGTTAACCGCGATACGCACGCCTTGGAAGGTGCGGGTGGCCGGGTGCGGGCCGCGCGGCCCAGGGGCGGGGGGCGCGGCTTCGGCGACTAGTTCGGCGAAAGTGGAGGTGCGGGCGAGCCGGCCGGTACCGCGGGAAGCAATGATCGCATTGACCACGCGGAACCAACGAGGCTCCTCGCCGTAGTCGCGGACCGCGCGTTCGATCTCAGTGCGGTCGCCGCGCTCGAGGAACTCAGCCGCGCTGCGGCCGACGCGCGTATCCATTCGCATGTCGTTCGGCGCGTCGAAGCGGAAGGAGAAACCGCGTTCCGGGACATCCAACTGGTACGAGGACACCCCAATGTCCATCAGAACACCGTCGAATCGCCCCGGAACGCGGTCAAGGTTACGAAAATTCTCAGAATGGAAACGGAGGTGGCCGGGATGAGCGGCGAGCAGCGCGGCGGAACGTTCCGCAGCGGCGGGATCGCGATCCATCGCGTCGATGGTGCAGAGCGGCGCGCGGGCCAGAATCGCCGCCGTGTGGCCGCCGCCACCGAAGGTGCAGTCCAGATAAGCACGGCCGTCCTGCGGAGCGAGAAGCGTCAAGCACTCCTCAAGCAAGACTGGAACGTGGTTGGTCATTCGGCGGGCTGTGAATAAAGTGTGAGTAGTGTAAGTAACTTTTGGATACGACTCACAAGCCAAGCTCGCGCAAGGCGCGGAGAATGGTGAGCGCGGACTCGGACTCGCGATCAGCCTTGGGCGGCGTCGGCGAAGAGAGGTGGAAGGTGGTGAAACCGCCGCGGAAGATGACTTCGTGCTCGAGCTTCGCTTCCTTGACGATGTGATCGTTGAGCGTGATGCGGCCGGCTTTGTCGCACGTGACCTGAATGCTGTTCGTCGCGAGGAGGCTGAGTGCGTCCATCTTCACCGGGTCACTCACCGTGACCTGCTGGGCCGCGTCGCGAATGCGTTCGGCCATCGACGGAGGGAACACGACGATCGATCCCAGCGCGGGGTGGAACATCGCGAGAAAAGTCGCTTCCGCATCGAAACGCCAGGCCGCCGGAATGGTGACACGGTTCTTCTCATCCAACTTTCCGTTGTGGATGCCGGTGAAGAGACCGTTGTTGGCGCCAATAGACATTGCGTATGGGGAGTTGCCCCCAGATGACCCACTTTTCCCCACAGTCCTCCACCCGTCAAGGTTTTAGCCCCAGATCTGCCCAATTTCTTGTTCACAGCGCGACTAGGGGTAACTTAATGACTGAATCCAGTCATTAATTTACGTAAGTATCTAATTTACAGTAACTTAAGTGTATAAAAACACAAAATAACCGTTTTGGGTGCTCCCCTCCCCCCTCCAGGCCGCCCCCGGGGATCGGTCCAGCGCCGGGCGCGACCGCCATGTGTAATGGTTTTACCATTACAAAAAGACGCCTTTCGCAGCCACGGGCCGAGGGCGAAACTGTTTGCCAACGGACCCCGGCTGTGCTTTTACTCCAACCACTCAACCACGACTCTTGCACATGAAAACCGCCCTCGCCCTCCTCGCCGTCCTCGTCCTCTCCGGATGCTCCACCCAGCTCGGCGTGGACAACTCCCAGAACAACGAGGCCTCCTACTCCAACGTCACTGGTATCCTGACCACCCGCTACACCGCGGACACGACCGCCGTCTTCAACGCCGTGAAGCGCACCATCGACGCGATGCCCGGCACGCTTCGCACCGGCGAGACCGACGAGGTCGGCGCCAACAAGGAGCTACTCAGCGTCGTGGCCTACGCCCGCACCATCGGTGACCTGGAAATCAAAATCACCATCGAAAAGAGCGAAGACGAAGTCACCAAGGCCGTCTTTACTCAGGTGAAGGTCAAGTACGGCTTCTTCGGCAACCTGCCGGAGAGCCAGAAGATCGTCTCCAAGATCACTTCTAACCTGCGCTAAGCGCCGGGGCGGAACCGCCAAACGGACGCCGCCCAGCCACCTGGCTAGGCGGCGTTCTTTTTTAACCACATTACCAATGGGCAATATCCACGGACACAGTTTCCGCATTACCACCTTCGGCGAAAGCCACGGACCCGCGCTCGGCGTCATCATCGATGGCTGCCCTCCCCGCGTACCGTTTGACGCCGCCTTCCTGCGCAGCGAACTCGACCGTCGCCGCCCCGGCCAGAGCGCCCTGACCACGCAACGTAAGGAAGCGGACGTACCGGAAATCCTCTCGGGCGTCTCGCATGACGGGCTCACCCTCGGCTCCCCCATCGCCATCGTCATCCGCAACGGCGACCAGCGCCCCCAGGCCTACGCTGAGATGAAGGCGGCCTATCGCCCGTCGCACGCCGACTTCACCTACGACGCCAAGTATGGCATCCGCGCCGTCGAAGGCGGGGGCCGTTCCTCCGCTCGCGAGACCGCCGCGCGGGTCGCTGCCGGTGCGGTCGCGAAGACCGTGCTCAAGCACGCGTGCGGTGCCCGCATTATCGCTTGGGTGGAAAGTGTCGGCGACGTGCGCATGCCCGCCGGCGCCAAGGCACCGACGTTGAAGCAGGTGGAGGCCACGCCGACGCGTTGCCCACATCCCGCCACCGCCGCCAAAATCGATGCGCTCATCCGCGCAGCGCGCGCCGACGGCGATTCCGTCGGTGGCGTCATCTGTTGCGTCATCGAAAACCTTCCCGCCGGACTCGGCTCACCGGTCTTTGATCGTTTCGAAGCTGACCTCGCCAAGGCCATGCTTTCGCTACCCGCAACCAAGGGCTTCGAAATCGGTAGCGGCTTCGCCGGCACTGTGCTGCGCGGCAGCGCCCATAACGACGAGTTCATCCGCAAGGGCGGCCGCATCCGCACCGCGACCAACCGTTCTGGAGGCACGCAGGGCGGCATCACCAACGGCGAAGACGTTGTCTTCCGTATCGCTTTCAAGCCCACCGCCACCGTGCTCAAGCCGCAGAAGACGGTCCGTCCCGACGGCCAGGCCACCGAGCTCAGTGCCAAGGGTCGCCACGACCCTTGCGTACTCCCGCGCGCCGTGCCCATCGTCGAAGCCATGGCCGCCTTGGTGGCCGTGGATGGCCGTGGATCACTGGATCCGCGACCGCGGACAGAACGCCCCCTTCGGCCGCTGCGGACGTAAGGCATGACCCCGATCATCATCATCCTCGGCCCCACGGGCGCTGGCCGGGCTGACACGGTGCGCGAGCTGGCCGAGAACGCTTGGCCCGAAGGTCGCAAGATCCGCATCCTCCGCGAAGCGCGCGAAGGCGGTATCGCTCCCGACCAATGGGAATTCAAAGGCGGACAGGCCATCCTGCCCGCACCGGGTGACGAAGACGCCACCATCCTGGTGACCAATGGCTCACTGCACGTGATCGATCAGATGGAGGCGCTCCACCGCACCATCCGCCCGATGATGCCTGACGCCGTGTGGCGCGTTGCGCGCATTATTACCGTGGTCGACTGCCCCCTGACGATGAAGCACAAGGCTGTCGAGGAGTGGTACCGTACGTGCGTCCACTTCTCCGACGCGGTCATCATCAATCGCCGCTGGGAAGTCCCCGGCCAGTGGGTCACCAAGTTCCTCGAGCCGTACGTGAAGGAATTCTATCCCTGCCTCTTCTTCAACCTCACCAAAATTGGCGCCATCGCCAACCCGCCCGCCGTCATCGACGGCGAGCCGCTACGCCTGTCGCATATCTTCGACGATATCGACGCCGTCGATGAAATGGAGTTCGACGAGGATAACTTACCCGACGAACCGTTCGACCTAGTCCGGCAGGTGGACAAGTATTTCGCGCGCGATGAACTGGGACGCCGCAACATCCTCGTCCCCGAAATCGGCGACCTGCTCAAGCAGGAGGGCCGCGGCTGAACGCTTACCCAATGCGGCCGCTGATCGTCACCTACGCTTGGCTGCTGACCCGCCTGCCCGAAGCATTCGCCCGCCTCAACGCCGTGTTGCTCGGCGAGATCCTCTGGCTCCTCCGCGGTAAGGTGATCCGCCGCAACCTCGCGAAAGCTTTCCCCAATAAGGACGCCTCCTGGGTTCGCCGCATCGGCCGCACCTCCTGTCGCCGCACAGCGGAGATGGGCCTCTTCTCGATTGCCTCGCCGTTGATGTCGGAGGCCGAAATCCGCGACCGCGTCGGCGTGGATGATAGCATGCTGAGTGCCGAACATGGGATGCCGCCCAAGGGCACTGGCACAGTACTCTTCGTACCCCACTTCGCCCTGATGGAGATGATGACCGCCGCCCCGATCCTGAGCCCCGAACTGGCGAAGCGCGAATGGGTCGCCGTCTACCGCCCACTCGATCAGCCCGCAGCCGAAAGCTGGGTCAAGCAAGCCCGCGAGCGCTTTGGCATGAAGCTCGCCTCGCGCCGCGACGGCTTTGCGCGTGCGATGAAGACCGTCCGCGAGGGACATGCCACCGTGATTCTCTTCGACCAGACCACCCAGAGCGGTTCCATCTGGCAGTTCCTCGGTGCGCCTTGCGCGGTCACCGAACTACCCGGCATCATTGCGCAGCGCTTCAAGTGCCCGAGCCGCATCTTCTGGGCAGATCGCACCGGCTTCTGGCGTTGCCGACTGCGCATGGAAGCCCTGCACGCGACGGATTCCATCGGCCTGACGATCGAATCGAACGCCTGGCTCGAGCGTAAGCTGCGCTCCGGCGATGACGCCTGCGCCAACTGGCTCTGGGCGCACGACCGCTGGAAGCACGGCCAGCTCCCGTTCAAGAAGCTCGGCGAGTAGCCTTACTGCTTGGGGGCGGCGCGCGGTCCGGCTGGGGTCTCGCCTTCAGCTAACTTGCGGCGCTTCTTCTCCGCTTCCTTAGCGTCGCTCGACTTGCCTTTTTCCTTGTCGATCTCCGGTCCATATTTCTCGGCAAGCTTACGAAGAAATTCCATCCGCTGCTCCGTCGTGAGGTCCTGAATGCGGGAGCGTTCGACCTTGGCCTCCGCCGGGCTTAGCGTCTTGAAGTGGTGCTCGAGCACGCGAGAGCCAAAGCCGCCGCGTTCGCGCATCTCCTTCATGATTTTATGGCGCTCCTCGGGCGTGGCGGTCTCGTACTTGGCCAGATTGGCCGCAAAATCGCGGCGTGATTCCGGAGACATGCGCTCCATCTTCTCGATGGCCGAACGCATGCGTGTGAGCCGCTCGGGGGGCAGCTCGAGAATCTTGCGGATAGTCTGAATCTCCTCGGCGGTCGGCTCGGATTCGGGCGAACGGCCGGAAGCCGGCTGGGCAAAGGAAGCGGCGGCCGCCAAGAGGAGAGCCGCGAGAAGGGAAAACTTCTTCATCGGATCAGGAGCCGGGGGCGTTAAGCACCTCGGCCACGCTGGACTTCTCCACCGCGGGCGAAAGGAGCGAAAGGTCGGCGGAGGCGCCCAGCAGGTCGGCGAACTGGGCGGACTCGTCGTGGGCGAACAGGGCGAACGTCTGGCGATTGAGTGCTTCCTCGGAAGGAGTGGACAAGGTAAGGACGGCAACGAGGCAGGCGGCTGCGGCCGTGGCGACGGAGCTCCAGCGAATCACAACGCGGCGACGACGGTCGGCCCGCACGGCCCCGACGACGCGGTCGGCGAAGCCGGTGACGGCGACGGAACGGCCACGGCTGAGCGAAGCGGCGAGTTCCTGTTCGAAAGTCTTATGGTGAGGATTGTCCATGGCTCAGTTCATAGGGTTAAACACCACCGAAGGCGGTAAGTTGCAGGGTTCATTCGTTTCCATAGAAGTCTTTCAGGAGCTCGCGCAGGCGACTCCGGGCGCGGTGAATCCAGGTCTTCACCGAGGAGACCGGCACGCCCATGATCTCGGCAATCTCCTCATAGGGTAGCTCCTGCTGGACGACCAGGAGGATGGCGGTGCGCTGCTCGGGGGGCAGCTGGGCGATGGCCCGCTGGAAGGCTTCGTCGAGCTCGGCCACGCGCCGGGCGGACTGTTGCGTAGAATCACCAGGCTCCGCCGCGAACTCCAAGGCCGTCGTGGGCTTACGGCCGCGGCGGCGCCACTCGTTGAGCACGAGGTTGTGGGCAATATGGATGAGGTAGGTGCTCAGTTTCGCCTCCGGACGCCAGCGGGAAGCGGCGCGGTGCAAGCGGATGAAGACCTCCATCGCCAGCTCTTCGGCGGTAGCCTGGGAGCCGACCTCGCCGCGGAGGTAGCCGACCAGCCGCGCGTGGTGACGGTGAACGAGCAACCGGAGAGCGTCGTCATCGCCTTCGGCGACCAACGCCATCAAGCGCTTGTCGTCCTCGTCGTCGGGGAGCGTGGGCTCTTCCTGGGACATCTCTTTAATATAACTCCTGGGAAGGGGGTAAAGTTACGCTGCGCGGGGACGCAGAGCAAAGGCGCGCAGGGTACGCAGGAGGAACTGCTCGAAGGCAGCCACGACCTGGTAGTTGAGCTCCATGCGATGACGGGCGTCCTCGAGGTAACCGACCGAGAGCGCGACCTGCTCGGCACAGCCGGGGTGAGTCCGGCCAATCAGCCGGAGTTTTTCCTCAACCGAGACGAGCATCTGGGCACGGACGCCGCGGCGGACGGACTCCTCGTAGGCGAGTTCGGCGTCATCCTCGTCCTCGTCGGTCGGCGGAGGCGGAGGCGCGGCCTTCAGGGCTTCGTCGACGAAGAGTTCTAACAGTACCTCGAAGCGAGCGCACAGGGCATAGAGCGGAATGAAGACCTCGGAGACGCGCGCCGTAGGCGAAGCCGGACCCTTGACCATGCGGGCGAGCAGTTTCTCCATCTCCCGGAGCCAGTCGGACCAGGAGGGATCGGTCAGCACGGGAGCATCGCCGGCGACGTGGAAACGCAGGCAGCGGCTGAGGATCGTCGGGAGGACGCGATAATAATTAGCTGTCTGGAGAATGATGAGCGTCCCGGGCGGAGGCTCCTCAAGCGTCTTCAGGAAAGCATTGGCGGAATCGGGCTGGAAACGGTCAGGCTCATTGACAATCACGACGCGGTGCGGCGACAGCGAAGTGAGGCGCAGCGCAGCCACAATCTCAAGGGTGTTGTCGATGGTGATACGCCGCGATTTCTTCGCCGGGCGCAGCACGCGGCAATCCGAATGGCCCAGCGGATCGGCGACGTCGAGATGCAGCGCGGCGAGCTGTTCCGCGGCGCGGGCCAGCACGGTACCGTCGGCGCCGGTAAGCAGGACGGCGTGCGGCATCCGGCCCTCGGCGCGGGCACGGGCCAGCACCTTGAGGACCGGGAGGTCAGCGAGATTAACGGAAGCGGCGGGCGATTTCATGCCAGATCTCCTCTTCGATGGCTTCGGGCGGGCGGGCGGCGTCGACCACGAAGAAACGCCCAGGCTCCTCCTGCGCGAGCGTGTGGTAAAGGTCGCGTACCTTTCGGTGGAAATCAGCGCCGAGGACCTCGAATCGGTCGGCTTGGCCATGGTCGCGCACCGAGGCACGGCCGAGGCCGCGGGAGGAGTCGAGGTCGAGCAGGACGGTCAGGTCTGGGCGGACGGCTCCGCAAGCGAGGCGATTGGCGGATTCGATGAGCGCGCGATCAAGGCCACGACCACCCGACTGATAGGCGACCGTGGAATCGATAAAACGATCGCAGAGCACGACCTGGCCAGAAGCGAGGGCCGGCGCGATGACCTCGGCGACGAGCTGTGCCCGGCAGGCCGCGAACAGGAGGGCCTCAGCGGCCGGCTGGATGACCGAGCCGGGATGCTTGAGGACATCCCGCATCTTCTCGCCAAAGGGCGTACCGCCGGGCTCACGGAGGCTCAGTACCCCTTCACCGGAAGCACGGAGACGATCCGCCAGCCGGGTCAGCTGCGTGGACTTTCCCGCGCCTTCCCCTCCTTCGAACGTGATGAATTTACCAGCGATCGGCATGCGCCCTCAAGATGCCCGTCGAAAGGCTCAAAGCGAGCGGAGAAACCCTCTGCGCATAAAAAGGCCCGGCATCAGCCGGGCCTTTTTGAGCGAAGCGAGCCGAGGATCAGCTTCAGGTCCCGCTCGGATTGATCTGCTTCTGCTCGACCGTGCGGTCGACGTTATCGGTGATCTTCTTAAGGGTCTCGTCGAGGGACGAGCTGCCACCGGTGGTGGTAGTGGTCGGCCCACTCGGTCCGCCGATCTTGTCCTTGACGACGGTGTCCGTCACCTGGGAATCGGTAATCACCTTGACGTAGCGCTTGTCCGGGGCGCCGCCTGCGCCATTAGGGAACATCTGCGTGCGGGTCGGCATGGTCTGGGCCATCGCGTTAATGGTCGTGGCGACTTCAACGTTCAGCGTGGAGTTCGCACCGAGGAGGGCGGCGATCGCCGCCATGTCTTCGGCCGGGATCGGATACACCATGATCTGGATCGGGTTGGAGAGGATGGCCAGCGTAGCAGCAGAAAGAGCGGCGGGCTGGGGCGCGCCCGGAGTGGCGGCAGAAGCCTTGGTGAGGATATCGATGAGGGCGGCGGAGGCGACGGCACTGGAGGCCTGCATGCCGGGCTCGACGGTGACCGGACCCGCGTTGGAACTGAAGACGGTGGTCTCGACGGAACCGCGGACGCAGTCGACGACGATTCGGCCGATACCATCAGGTCCGACGCGATACTCGACAGTGAAGACCGTACCGCGGATGCGGACGAGACCAGCCGGAGTCTTGACGGTGAAAGTGGAAAGGGCGTTCAGCTTACGGACTTCGCCGATAATCTTGCCACGCGGCACTTCGAGTTCGGTGACGGACGGGCTCGGGTCTTTCTCGATTTGGCGATACGGATCAGTAATGTCGGCGGAAGGAACCTGACGGAAAGTACGCAGCTCGAGCAAGGTGTTCGGCGTAAGCACGACGGAAGCACCGTTGGAGAACACGAGTTCAGCGGTGGAATTGACGCCGGTCTCGACGAGGGAGCCTTCTTGGAAGGTCACACCGTTCGCGAGCGGCTTACGCTGGGCCTTGGCGTCGATGATGGTGACGGTGCCGCTGACTTTGCCGACCTGGACCTTGCCGCTCTGGAGGGCAGCGGAAGAAAGGATAGGGAGCAGCGCAAAGGCGAAGATTCCTAGGAACTTAATAAAAGGTTTCATGGCGACGGGTGGGGGGAAGGTAAACTAGCCCCCGCCATAACCGAGGCAACCCCTTTAAAGGAAAAGACCCCCGAAAAGAGGGTCAAATCCTCGTAACCTGAACGCGTTCAGGCCGTAACGTACTTCTCAAGGCGGCGCTGGACGGCGATCGCGGAGAGCTGAGCGTATTTCGGAAGCCCTTGGTCGAAAGGCAGTTGCATTTCACCCTGAATAAGGGGGAGAGCGTAGCGCACGAAGTCCGGGTGGATGGACATCTTGTCTTCGCCGATCCACTTTTCCGGGAAGACCTTCACGCCGTTGGCAATCTGGTCGAGAGGGGCGAGCATGGTCTGGACGGCGTAGTTCTCCTTTTCGGAGCGGGTCAGGATGACCATCTTGCCAGACTCGCCTTCGAGGGCGGCCTTGACGGCGGCACCGCCGCAGAGTTCGGCTTCATCGACGTCGGTCTTCGAAGCATTGTGCGAAGCGGCGCGCTGGGTGATGCCGAGTTTGGAAGAGCGGGCCTTGACGCCATCGAAGCGGGACTCGACGAGCGTACGGAGGTATTCGCCGGCACCGCCGAGGACGGCGTGACCGAAAGCGTCGGTGCTGGCAGTGTCGGCGCCGAGGTAGTTACCGGTGGCGTCCTGAACGCCCTCGGAGACCACGACGAAGCAATGATCGTTAGCCTTGAGGACTTCTTCGACGCGGCGGATGAAGTTGTCGGCGTTGAAAGCGACTTCCGGGAGCAGAACGATGTGCGGCGCGGTGTTGTTGTAGTGGGTGTTCTTGACGGCCTTGTCTTCGCCCTTGTCGCGACGCTGCGCGAGGACGGACGAGGCGGCGAGCCAGCCGGCGTTGCGGCCCATGACTTCAAGGATTGAGACGAAGTCGTTCTGGCCCATGGCGGCGTTGTCGAGAGCAGTCTCACGAATGGTCACGCCGATGTGCTTGGCGACGGAGCCGAAGCCAGGGCAGTGGTCGGTCAGGGGAAGGTCGTTATCGATGGTCTTCGGCACGCCGACGACGCGGAGTTCGTAGCCGCGCTCCTTGGCGAGGGCGTCGATCTTGGCGGCGGTGTCTTGGGAGTCGTTGCCACCGATGTAGTGGAAGTAGCGGATGTTGTGCGCTTCGAAGACTTGAAGGATGCGGTCGAAGTCTTCGGCCTTCTTCACCTTGTAGCGGCAGGTGCCGAGAGCGGCGCCGGGGGTGTGACGTAGGGCGCGGAGAGTCTGCTGCGACTCGGCGGCGAGGTCGACGAGCTCTTCGTTCAGAATGCCCTGGATACCATTGAGGCCACCATAGATTTCGACGATTTCGTCCTCATGCTTGAGCGCTTCCGAGATCACCCCGGCGAGGCTGGCGTTGATGACGGGGGTCGGACCGCCGCTCTGCGCGACGAGAAGATTGCCAATGAGGGGAGAAGACATGGGAGTGAACGAGTTGAAAAGTGGGTTGTGGGAAGCCCCACCCCCCTTGGCAACACGGAAAACCCTCCCCTGCTCGCACCCCCCTGTTAAGGCCTACAAAATGCGTCCGGCTTTGACCTGGGCCGACTCGGGCACCTTCTGGGACCAGGCCGCGGCCTGCTTCACGAAAGCGTCCACCTGGGCACCGGCCGAACCAGTCAGCTCGCCCGCCTTGGTCACGGCGTCGAGGAGGACGGATTTCGGGAGGCGGAGGCGGCTATCGGAGGCGAGGCGGTCGACGAGGTCATTGCGCTCGGTCTTGCCCGAACGGAGGTCCTTGGCGACGGCCACAGCGTGTTCCTTGATGGCCTCGTGGGCCTCTTCGCGTCCGGCACCGGCCTTGACGGCTTCCATGAGGAAAGTCGTCGTGAGGAGGAACGGAAGGTAGTGGCGCGACTCGCGCTCGATGACGGGGCGATTGACCTCCATCTGGCCAAGCACGGTGAGGAAAGCCTCGAAGAGACCGTCGATGGCGAGGAAGGCGTCGGGCAGGAGCACGCGTCGGACGACGGAGCAGGACACATCCCCTTCGTTCCACTGTTCACCGGAGAGAGAGGCAGCCATGGCGAGGTGGCCGCGCAGGATCACATGGAAGCCGTTGATGCGCTCGCAGGTGCGGGCGTTCATCTTGTGGGGCATGGCGGACGAGCCGACCTGGCCAGGCAGGAAGCCTTCGCTGGCGAGTTCATGACCAGCCATCAGGCGGAGGGTCTTCGCGAAGGACGACGGGCCCGAGGCGGCGGAGAGCAGCGCGGCGACGACTTCCATATCCATCGAACGCGGATAGACCTGACCGACGGCGCCCAGCGAGTGCGGGATGCCGAGGTGTACGAGCACCCGGCCTTCGAG
>JBEEKW010000018.1:0-32119 GCA_041168485.1 Verrucomicrobiota bacterium | reverse complement strand
CATCGACATCGACCGCTCCGAGCACCAGAAGAACAAGTTCGCGCATTACCCGATCCACTCGGACATCAAGCACGCGCTCGCCCGCCTCACCGCGCTGACGAAGAAGGGCTTCAAGAAGCCCGACCTGAAGAAGTGGTACGAGACCATCAACGGCTGGAAGAAGGAGCACCCGTATCCGTTCAGCTACGAGCGTAAGACCAAGCACATCCTCCCGCAGGAAGCTATCGAAGTCCTCTTCGAAGAGACCAAGGGTAACGCCATCATCTCCACCGGCGTCGGCCAGCACCAGATGTGGGCCCCGCAGTATTATCGCTTCAACGAGCCCCGTCGCTTCATCAGCTCGCTCGGCGCCGGCACGATGGGCTTCGGCCTCCCGGCCGCCATCGGCGCCAAGGTCGCCAACCCGGACGTCCAAGTCATCGACATCGATGGCGACGGCTCCTTCCTGATGAACATCCAGGAACTCGCGTGCATGAAGATCGAGAAGATCAACGCCAAGATCCTGATCCTCAACAACCAGCACCTCGGCATGGTGGTGCAGTGGGAAGACCGTTTCTATGCCGGCACCCGCGGCCATACGATCCTCGGAGATGCCAAGAATATCGGCTCTCCCGACAACCCGGGTGGCCTCTACCCTGACTTCGTTAAAATCGCCAATGGCTTTGGCATCAAGGCCCGCCAGGTCATGAAGCGTGAAGACCTTCGCGCCGCCATGCGCGAGATGCTCGACCACGACGGACCTTACCTCCTCGACGTCATCGTGCCGTACACCGAGCACGTGTTGCCCTTCATCCCGCAAAAGAAGTCGGCGATGGAGATTTTGACGAAGTAAACGCGGAGCGCGCGAAGGATGGAATGAACAAGGGCGCGCAAGCGCCCTTGATGCTTTGGTAGGGCTGGCCATCCTTGGCCGGCCGCGGCCGAGCAGGGATGCTCGGCCCTACCTAACGACTAGATTCGTTTCGGGTGGCGGGTGGCGGCCCCTGGTGGCGGGTGGCGGGTAGATACAATTTCGGGTCTCAGGTCTCGGCCATCGGGGATCGGGTTCGGGTATTCAGGTTCAGGTACAGGTCCCGGGCCTGATACTTGGGGCTGCATCGGGTAGGGACGTGATTGCCATCACTTCCGTTCGCACGCGCAGATGAAGGATCGATGACACTAGCTAAGAGCCGATGAAGCTAGAACTGCGGCCTCGAACGGCGGCGATGGCAATCGCCGCCCTACCTTACGCCGTAAGGTCGCGACGCCGTCGCGCCCCTACCTCGATGCATTTTCCCAACCGCTAACCGCCAACCGCTAATACCTAGGGCTTGCGACTCCGTCGCAAGGCTCAGTGTCCGGCCAACCAGCGTTCAGCTTCGATGGCAGCGCGGCAGCCCATACCAGCAGCGGTGATGGCCTGGCGATAGACGTGGTCCGAGCAATCACCGGCGACAAAAACGCCAGGGATATTGGTGCTGACGGTGTTGGCACCGGCGACGAAATAACCGCCGGCGTCGACCTCGAGGGCCGGCGTGAAGGCCTGGGAATTGGGCACGTGGCCGATGGCGACGAAGACGCACTTCACAGCGAGGTGGCGAACGGCGCCGGACTTCTCGATGACGCGCAGGGTGTGCACCTTCTCGTCGCCGAGAATCTCGGTCGGGCTGACATTGAGGACGAGTTCGATCTTCTCGTGTTTCTTGACGCGCTGCACCATGATATCGGAAGCGCGGAAGCTATCGCGACGGTGGACGAGATAGACCTTGGAGGCAAAGCGGGTGAGGAAGAGGGCTTCTTCGCAGGCGGAGTCGCCGCCGCCGACGACGGCGACTGGGACGTTGCGGTAAAAGGCGCCGTCGCAGGTCGCGCAGGTGGTCACGCCGTTGCCACCGTAATAATGCATTTCACCAGGGATGCCCAAGTGACGGGGCGAGGCACCCGTCGCGATGATCACGGCCTTGGCTTCATAGGTGGCTTCACCGCCCTTGAGCTTTTTGATCGGGCCGGAGAAGTCGACGGAGTCGATGCGGTCCCAGGCGAACTTTGCGCCGAAGCGTTCGGCTTGGCCCTTCATGTTCGTGATAAGCTCATTGCCATCCACGCCGTGGACGAAGCCTGGGAAGTTCTCGACCTCAGAGGTCGTGGTCAGCTGGCCACCGGGCTGGCCGCCCTCGAGCACCAACGGAGTGAGGCCGGCACGGGCGGCGTAGATTGCGGCGGTGAGGCCGGCGCAGCCGGTACCGAGGATAAGGACGTTTTCAGCCATGGTCATAACCCATCTTGAGGGCGGGAGCACAGCCGCAAGGCGGAAAACCCGATGTGAACAACCCGAGTCAAGGCTTGCCCCGGGGGGTGGGGTCGGGGTTTGCTACCTCTCGCTCCCGGACCCATGTTTCTCAGCATCCTCAAGCTCTTCGCGGGCAGCCACCACCGGAAATTCCTCCGTAAGTGTGCGCCCATCGTCAAGCGGATCAACGCCCTCGAAACCGAGTACCAGAAACTGTCGGACGACCAGCTCCGCGCCAAGACGGAGGAGTTCAAGAATCGCCACGCCAAGGGTGAGTCCCTCGATGCCCTCCTCCCGGAGGCCTTCGCGGTCGTCAAGAACGCCGCCCGCCGTCTTTGCGGCACTAATGCCACCGTATGCGAACATGAGCTGGCTTGGGAGATGGTCCATTTCGACGTCCAGCTCGTCGGGGGCATGGCCCTCCACCAGAATAAGATCGCTGAGATGGCGACCGGCGAAGGCAAGACCCTCGTCGCCACCCTGCCCCTCTACCTGAACGCCCTGACCGGCAAGAACTGCCAGCTGGTCACCGTCAACGACTACCTCGCCCGCCGCGACTCGGAGTGGATGGGTCATCTCTACCGCTGGCTCGGCCTCACGGTTGGTTGCATCCAGAACCAGATGCCCGGCGACGAACGCAAAGCCGCCTACGGCTGCGATATCACCTACGGCACCGCCTCGGAGTTTGGCTTCGACTACCTGCGCGACAACGGCATGGCCCTCGCGCCCGACGAGCAGGTCCAGCGCGATCACTACTTCTGCATCGTCGATGAAATCGACTCCATCCTGATCGACGAGGCCCGCACCCCGCTGATCATCTCCGGCCCCGTCGCCGAAGAACGCGAGCCGGCTTTCCCGCGCCTCCGCCAGCCGGTCGCGGGCCTGTTCGAACTGCAGATTCGCCTCGTCACCCGCCTGATGAACGAGGCCCGCGAGGAACTCGAGAAGATCGCCGAAAACAAGGAGCCTTCGGCCGATAGCCTCGATAAGCTCTGGCTCGCCGCCCACGGCATGCCGCGCAACCGCATCTTCCTCCGCCTGATGGAGAACGGCCGCTGGCGCAAGCTGCTCGAAAAGCATGAAGGCGTGCTCGCCTCCGAAATCGAGAAGGACCGCCGCTTCCACCTGAAGGAACGCCTCTACTTCTCCATCAGCGAACGCAACCACGAGGCCGACCTTTCCCAGCTCGGTCGCGACACGCTCCGCCCAGGCGAACCCGATGCGTTCGTGCTGCCCGACCTACCGAGCCGCTACGTCGAGCTCGATAACGATGAGTCGCTGACCCACGAACGCCGCGCCGAACTCCGCACCGAAGCCGAAGTCGCCTACGCCCAGGCTTCCGAAGATATCCACGCCATCGGCCAGTTGCTCAAGGCCTACGCTCTTTACGAAAAGGACAAACAGTACGTCGTCCATGAGGGTAAGGTGAAGATCGTCGACGAAAACACCGGCCGCATCATGGAAGGTCGCCGCTGGTCCGACGGCCTCCACCAGGCCGTCGAAGCCAAGGAAGGTGTCGCGCTCGAGAAGGAGAACAAGACCTACGCGACGGTCACGATCCAGAATTATTTCCGCATGTACCAGAAGCTCGCGGGCATGACCGGCACCGCCGAGACCGAAGCTTCCGAGTTCAATGACATCTATCGCCTGACCGTCGTCGCCATCCCGACGCACCGTCCGTGCATCCGTATCGACGACAACGATATCGTCTTCAAAACCCGCAAGGAGAAGTATCAGTTTGCCATCAAGGAAATCGCTGAAGCCCACAAGCGCGGACAGCCCGTGCTCGTCGGCACCGCTTCCGTCGAAGCCTCCGAAACCCTTGGCCGCATGCTCGCGATGGCCAAGGTTCCACACAAGATTCTCAACGCCAAGCACCACGAAGCCGAAGCCGACATCGTCTCCATGGCCGGCCAGCTCGGCGCGGTGACCATCGCCACCAACATGGCTGGTCGCGGTACCGACATCAAACTGGGCGAAGGCGTCCGTGAACTCGGCGGCCTCTACGTCGTCGCAACCGAACGCCACGAAGTCCGCCGCGTCGACCGCCAGCTCCGTGGCCGCTGCTCCCGTCAGGGCGACCCCGGCCGTTCCCGCTTCCTCGTCTCCCTCGAGGACGACCTGATGCGACTGTTCGCCAACGCGGGCATCATTTCCTCGATGCTCGAGAAGTCCTTCAAGGAAGGCGAGCCGCTCGAACACCCGTTCCTCAACCACTCGATTGGCACCGCCCAGAAGCGCGTCGAAGGTCAGAACTATACGATGCGTAAGCGCCTGCTGCAGTATGACGACGTGCTCAACCAGCAGCGCCAGATTATTTACGGACTGCGCAACCGCGCCCTCAAGGCCGAGGATAGCCGTGAGACGATCATGAACATCGTCGAAGAAGAGATCGAAGCCCGCCTCGATATCGTCTTCCCCGACCCGGACGGTGACGCTGACCGTCGCGCCGCCGATACCTTTGTCCACTGGTTTGTTACCACCTTCCACATGCGGATCGACCTCGAGGACATCCTCGCCCGCACCAAGGCCCAAGTCATCCTGCTCGCCACCGATCGCGTCCGCGCCCTCCAGGCCAGCCGCGAAGAACACGAGTCGCCCGAAGTCCTGCAATACCTCGAACGCAACGTCCTCCTCCGCGCCATCGACCGTAATTGGCAGAACCAGTTGACCGAGATGGAAGACCTCCGTCGTGGCGTCAGCTTGCGCTCCTACGCGCAGAAGGATCCCCTCAACGAGTACAAGGCCGAAGCCTTCAAGGCCTTCGAACGCCTCATGCAGCAGCTGCGTACCGATACCGGCGCCGGCCTTTTCCGTACCGCCTCGTCGATGGAAGCGCTCGAGTCCCTCATGCGTCGCGCCCAAGGCCAAGCCAAGGCCACCGGACCCGCGGGAGCAGGTGCGACTGAAACAACTGCGACCACGCCCGCCAACGCGCCCAAGCCCGAACCTTTCCGCCGCCTAACCCCGAAGATCGGCCGCAACGCCGTCGTCCGCATCCGCAAAGGACCTGAGACCCAGGACCTGAAGTGGAAGAAGGCCGAAGCGCTCGTCCGCGACGAAGGCTGGGAAGTGGTTGAGACGCTCTCGGAATGACCGACCAGCCGACGAGCAGCCCTGCTGCCGCCCGGCTCGCCTGGGTCGGCGCATCGCTGACCGCCCTGCTGCTCTTCTTCTCGTTTGGACCCGTTGGAAATCCGTTCTGGGCGTTCGTGGCGCTCGTGCCCGCGACGATTGCCACGACGCTCCGTCCTGACTGGCGGACCTGGCGTCGCGCGAGCTTCGTGACGAGCTGGGTGCTCTGGATCGCGTTGCTCGTCTGGCTCCGCCACGTCTATCCGCCGCTCGGCTGGATCGGCCTAGTGCTCCTCACCGCCTACTGCGCGCTGTACCCGTTCGTCTGGCTGCTGCTGGCCCGCTGGATCTTTCCCGCCTGCGCGGGCGCTTCACTCCCGGCGCGCCTACTTGCCATCGGTGGCCTCGCCGGCGCTTGGGGACTGCTCGAATGGACGCGTAGCACCATCCTCTCCGGCTTCGGCTGGCTGCCGCTCGCGGCTTCGCAGACTGGTAATCCCGTCATGCTCAGCCTCTGCGCCTGGGTCGGACCGATTGGCCTCTCCATCGCGCTCGTGCTTTTTAATCTCGGGCTCGCCCGCTGGATTATCCGCCTCATTGAATTTTACCGCGAAGAAAGCGCGCTGAAGCCCGTCGGTCCGATGGGCTGGCTGCGTCGGCTCACGCCTGAACTCTATCTCGGCCTGCTACCCATCGCGCTCGGCTTCTTCGCCCTGATTGCCGCCAACGCGGCCAAGGCTTCGGTGGATAAGGTCAGCTTCACCGCCGGCGTCGTGCAGACCGACTTTGATCCAAACGCGAAGTGGGACCCCAACCGCCTCCAGGACCACCTCGTGATGACGGAAGCAATGACCGCCTCGGTGGCGGCGAATAAGGCCGTTGATTTTGTCTTCTGGCCCGAAGCCGCCTTGCCGCTCTCGCTCGAGAGCGAAGCGTATCTGAGCCGCCTCACTGGCCTAGCCAAAGCGACCGACACCCCGCTCGTCATCGGGACCCTCGATCGCCGCGGCGCCGGCTACGGTAACGCCGTCGCAGTGATCACCGCGGAAGGCGTGCAGAAACCCGTCTACGCCAAACGCCACTTGGTGCCCTTCGGCGAATACGTCCCGTTCGCCGACTTCCTGCCGCTGCGTAAGGTCGTGCCGATCGAGACGGATTGCGTCGCTGGCACGGGGCCGTCGCTACTGCCACTCACCACGCGCCGCGGTCATACCTTCATGGCCGGAGCGCTCGTCTGCTATGAAGATGTCTTTCCAGAACTAGCCCGCGAGCACGCCCTCGCCGGGGCCGACGTCCTCGTCGTCATCACCAACGACGCTTGGTATGGCCGCGAGGCCGGCGCCTATCAGCACGCCGCCCATTCCGTCCTCCTGGCCGCCGCCACTGGCCTCCCGGTGGTTCGCTGTGGCAACGCTGGCTGGAGCGGGACGATTGATTCGCTCGGCCGGGCCTTTCCACTCTTGGAGCAAGGCAGCATCTATTTCCGCGGTTCCCGGGCGACCCTCCCCGTCAGTCTCCCCCGCGACCGCCAGCCGGACACCCTCTGGGTGCGCCACGGCGACTGGGCCGTCGGACTCGGCGGCCTGCTCTTTGCCCTGACCTACATCTGGCGTCGGCGACGCGGGGCTTGAGCCAAAAAACCGCAGGTCCTTGTCGACCTCTCTCGGAAACCCTCCAAGGTGAAGTAACCCCGGCGCGGATGCATCCGCGCCTCACCGCCGCTCACCGATGAAGCCCCTGCGCACCCTCTTCGCCTGCCTCAGCCTCTGCGTCGCCATCACCCTGCCCGCGCAGGAGCTGAAGAAGCCCAAGGCTGAATTCCCGGAAAGCGGCATGGCTTCATTCCGCCTCCGCATCAAATCCATCCCGATGCTGCGTATGCAGATCAACGGCGTCACCGTGCTCATGGGCGTCGACACCGGCTGCCAAGGTACCGCCGTGATCACGCCGCAAGCCGCCGCCCGCTGCGGTATCACCGCGGCGTTCAGCCTGCCCACGATGGGTAACTCCGGTCGCAATGAATCCACTTACGGACTCGTCGAGAAACTCCAAGCCGGTGAAGTAACCTGGCGCGATTTCCACGTGAGCATCATGCCGCTCGACGGCATGGAAATCGATGGCCTGCTCGGAGCCGACATCCTCTTCGGCCGTCCTTTCTACATGGACCTGCGTAATAAGGTCATGATCCTCGGCAAGATTCCGGACACGTCCGGCGCCCATGAAGTTCCTTGCTACAGCCGTGGTGGTCACTGTGGCGTGAACATCGAGGTCGAGGGCGTGAAGATCCCCATGATCATCGATTCCGGCGCATCGAAGTCCTACATGAGCTCGCTGAAGTTCCGGGGAGAAACTGAGTTTCGCGGCTTCCTGCCCGTGGCCACCGTGCGGGGCACCAGCCTGACCCGCGTCGAGGTCTGCAAGATCAAGTCCCTCAAGATTGGCGGAGCCCCACTCACGGGCGTCGAGTTCATCCGCGACCAAGAGCACAACCTGCTGGGGGATGACTTCCTGATCGCCCATCCGATCGCAGTAGACATGGCGGCACGCCGCCTCTGGCTCTTCGAGCCACAGGTGGCCGCAAGGCCTGAGGACGAGACATCTAAGTAAGCCGGCTTAGCGACGACGACCGGACTTACCGGAAGCCTTGCCACCACCTTCGGACTCGCCGCCTTCTTCACTGGCACCCGCCTCGGCCGGCTCATCTTCGTCATCCCAGCGGAGGTTCTTTTCCATGTCCTTGTCGACTTCTTCAACGTCAGGGAGGTCGGCGATATCTTCGGCCGCACCCTGAGCGCGGGCAGGCTTGTCGTCATCATCATCGTCGCCGGGGACTTCATGGCCGAGGGGGACGAACTCGAGGATGTCGGTGATCTCTTCGAAAGGATGGATGTCACGGCCTTCGATCAAGGCTTGGTTGCGCAGCTCGCTGAGCTGTTCATCCACGTCTTCGACCGTGAGCTTCTGCTCGAGCTTGATCGTGTCGTTGATGAGCTTCACGCGCAGGCGCATGATGTGCTCGAGGAAATCGGCGTACGCGCCCTTATCGCCGTCCTTGACGTTCGGCAGGGCGAAGAGCTGCTCCTCGGAATCGAGGATGTGTTCGGCGACGCGGACGAGGCGGACGGTTTGGTCCTTGTCCTTATCGATTTCCTGGGGCTGAAAAGGGACGAAGGCGGCTTCGAGGACTTCGTTGGAGAGGCCGTACTCGCGGAGCGGGTCCATCATGTCGAGGATCCAGGGGAACTGGAAGGGGTCGAGGATGCCCAAGCCGTCCGGCTCGTAGTGTTTGGGGTCGGAGTTCTCCTTCACCCACCAGTTGCCTTCCTTCTCCTTGAATCGGATGGTGCACCAAAGGAGCTTCGAGGTAGTCACAGCCATGGGGGGTGATGTGTCCATGTCTGGGCGGGAGTCAAGAGGGGTCAGCGAAGAGTCCAAATGGTGGGCTTCTCCGCTTTCCTTTCGCCCTTTCCTCCCTTAACTGCTGAGCATGTCTTTCCTGTATGAGAAGGTGATTTCCAAGGCCCTCTACAGGCTGGACCCAGAGAAGGCCCACCAGCTCGGTCTCTTCGGCATGGGTCTCCTGGGCGCCTGTGCCCCCCTCCGCCTCCTGATGGAGCGCTCGCTGACCCCCAAGGGGGGTCGCCCGATTGAAGCCTTTGGCCTGAAATTCCCTAACCATATCGGTCTCGCCGCCGGTTTCGACAAGGACGGTATTGGCTGGCGCGGCGCGGCGGCCCTCGGCTTCGGCCACGTCGAAGTCGGCACGGTCACCCCGAAGGCCCAGCCGGGCAACGAGAAGCCCCGCGTCTTCCGCTACCCTGAGCTCAACGCCGTCGTGAACGCCTACGGCTTCCCAAATAGCGGCGCCCAAGCCCTGTACGACCGTCTAAGCAAGCAGCCCGGCCGAGGCCAGCGCGTCTGCCCTCTCGGCATCAACATCGGCAAGAACAAGGTGACCGCCAACGAGCAGGCGCACGAAGATTATCTCGCCTGCTTCAAACTCCTCGCCCCGCTTGCCGACTACGTCGCCGTCAATATCAGCAGCCCCAACACCACCGGCCTGCGCGCCCTCCAAGATCGCGCCCCGCTCGTGACGTTACTCTCCAGCCTCGCAAAAGAGAACCGCTCGGTCGCTGGCGGCCCAGTGCCCCTCCTTCTCAAAATCGCCCCGGACCTCAATCCGAACCAACTCGCCGACATCGTCAGCGTCGTCGGCGAATGCGGCTTCGCCGGCATCATCGCCACGAACACCACGACTACCCGCCCCGCGGGCACAGAAGCGTGCTCGCCCGGACGCGGCGGCCTCAGCGGCGCCCCCCTCCTCGAACGTTCCCTGCAGGTCGTACGCTTCCTCGCCAAGGAAGCCGACGGGCGCATCCCGATTGTCGGCTGCGGCGGCATCCTGTCCGTGAAGGACGCCGGTCGCTTCATGGACGAAGGCGCCTGCCTGGTACAGGTCTATTCCGGCCTCATCTTCCGCGGCCCGGAACTCGCCCGCGAAGTCGCCGAAGGACTCGCCTGGCGTCAGCGCGCCTGGGCCTAATCACTTCGTCGGCGCGACGGGAATGTGCACTTCCGATTGCTTCAGGAAGAACGGTACGAACGGGCTATTCCAGTAGACCGCATAAGGCTCACCAGCGGCTTTCACGTCGGTCCGTTTCGCTAGCCACGCCTTCAGCTCGGTCAACGCTTCCTCGTAATTCTCGCGACTGTACGAACCCCGGATACCGATGGCGGCCACGCGACGCTCGGAGACCGAGGACAGTTTCACCTGCGGTGTCTCCGCGAGGTCGGCGCGCTTAGCCGAGGCGTCGTCCATATAGAAGACCATCGTGCCCGGCTTGATGCCCGCTTCGACCGGCGCGGTCATCGGGATCTTGTTCGAGTCGATGTAGCGGAAGAGCTTCATGAATAGCCCATTGTCGGCCGCGAAATAATCCGTCGACGACTCCGTGCGCATCCAGCGGGCCGCCGGCAAGGTCTTGAGCTCGAGGTCGCCCGGTGCGGTGCGAGGATAGGCTTCGGACACAGCGGATAGTCTGGCCGACGCCACGGCAAGGGCGAGAGCAACCCAGAGGAACATCTTCATAAAGTCATTTAAAGGCCTGCCGCCACGTTTCCAATCTCCGAATCCTGTGACCGACCTTGCCACGGCCACGGGACTTCCTTTTGTCATCACATGGGCGAAACGAACGAAAAGACCACCTTAGCCTCCCGCCTAGGTCATAACTTCCTGACGGGCCTCTTCCTACTCATGCCAATTGGCCTGACGCTCTACGTGGTCTCGGTGTTACTCGACCTGATGGGCAAGTTTGTCCAACCAGCGATCGAGTTCGGCTTGGCGTGGCTCTGGCATAACGCGAAGATCCCTGTACCCGACTTCACGGTCGGCCTCTACCGCCAGCTCGTGGTGATATCGTCCGCCGTGGTGATGATTTTCATCCTGATCTTCGTCGGCTATCTCTCCAAGCGTCTGTTCGGAAAACTACTGCACCGCTGGTTCGGCGCCGTGCTCGAACGCATCCCCGGCCTCGGCTCCCTTTACGGAACCATCCGCCAGATGGTCGACGCCCTCAGCGGCCGCAACAAGGACACCTTCCGCCGCGTGGTGATGGTCGAGTTCCCCCGCCCGGGCATGTGGACCATCGCTTTCGTGACCCACGAGCAACCGACGGTCTTCAGCGAGGCGATCGGTAAACAGGTCGTGAACGTCTTTATTCCGGCCGCACCCGCGCCGACCACCGGCGTCATCCTGCACCTCTCTCCCGAAGAAGTCCGTGAAACGAAGCTAACGGTGGGCGAAGCCCTCGGCCTGCTGATGAGCTTCGGATCCGTCGTCCCCAAGCCGGCAAGCAAGGAGTAGGCCGGATGTCCGCGTCGAGCCTCCGCTGCCTGGTGCTGGGTCGCGATCCCTCCGGGGAATCGCATTCCTTGCTCACGCTGCTTGAGCCCGCCGAAGGTATCGTCCGCTGCCTGATCCGTACCCAACGCGGCAACGGCACGACGTTGCCCGACCTCTTCGATGAAGGTGAAGTGAGTCTCGAACGCGCCAAGGACGGCGGCATCCGCTTCGCCCGGGATTATCGTCTCCTCACGCGCCGCGCCGGCCTCGCCCGCGACCACCGCACGCTCGAGCGCGCCTGTCGCCTCGCGTCGATGCTGCGCAAGAACCCGCCGCCACCCGAATCCGCCGAGGTCTGCTACCGCATCGCCCTCGAAACGTTCGATGCGATGGCCGCTCGCCCGCGGGCCGATTGCGCCTACTTCAAAAGCCTCTGGCTCATCCTCAAGGACGGCGGCTGGGGCGTGCATGAGCAGTGGTTCACGCGCCTCGGCGCCCGTCAGGAACACGCGTCCGCGATCCTCGGGCAACCGCTGGACGCGCAGACGACGGACGAAGAGACCGTCGCGAAGCTCGCCACGGACCTCGAACGCTGGGCCGCCGGCGAGGCCCACTACGTCCTGCCCTGATGCGCATCGATATCACGGCGAAGCGCGTCGAGCTGAGTGCGCAGGAGTTCGCGACCTTCCGACCCGGACCAGGCGCAGGTGCCGGCGGTGCTCCTTGGCGCGCCGAAGCGGGCCGCCAATGGCACGAGACCATGCGCAAGGTCGCCGAAGCCGAAGGTCAGGGCTGGCAATTCGAACGCTCCGTGGCCTGCGAAGTCGGCGCCCTCGGTTGGACGATCGCCATTACGGGCCGTGCCGACCAATGGCTCGAGACAGCCAATGAGGTCCGCATCCGCGAAATTAAAACGATCAGCCTGAAGCTCCCGCGCAAACCGGAGTTCCTCATCGGGCGCTTCGCGCACCACTTCCTCCAGCTCGCGGCCTATTGTCATGCAGCCCGTTTAGCCTCTGGTGCCCGCGAGGTGAAAGGGGAACTCATCTTCATCGACCCCGCTGACGGCACCCGCCAGCCGGTCGCCCTGCCCCGCTCCGCTGAAGCCGACCTACTCACGCAGGCGGAGACGCTCGCCGCGCACGCCGAGAACCGTCGGGCCAGTCACGCACGGCTACTTAATCTCCCCGATCGACTGCCGTTCAAGGAACCGCGACCGGAATGGCTGCAATGCTGTGCGGACCTCGACCAAGCCGGATTGGATTCACCCACGCGGCTCCTCGTCGCGCCGACCGGTTTCGGTAAGACCTCCGCGGCCTTACGCCACGGCCTGAGCCTCCTTCGCGGCGGCCGCGCCGGACGCCTGCTCTACCTCACTGGCAAGGGTACGGGCCAAATCCAAGTCCTCTCCGAGCTCCGCCGCCTCGCCCGCAGTAACGAACTGCGCGCGGTGCTCCTCCGCCCGCGCTCTGAGCATGAGGTCGAAGGAATCACCGATGACCCTGAGCAGATCCGGCGCAACTGGGCCAACGCGAAGATCGACCCGCAACACCTCCTCGAGGAAGCCGCCGATCTCCGACGGGTCCGCGAGATCGGCCGCATCGCGGGTGTCCCGCCGTGGGATATCACCAAGGCGATGCTCGCGCACGCCGACGTCGTCATCTGCGACTACAACTACGTCTTCTCGCCCCGCAACCGCGCGGCCCTCGAGACCGTGCCAGGGTGGGATATCCATGACACGGTACTCATCGTAGACGAAGCGCACAATCTGCCTGACCGTGCGGCGGAATGTCTCTCGCTCCGCGACGACGAGCAGGCGGCGGCCGACTTCGCCTTCACGCTCACCCGCTTCCGCGCGCCGGAAGCCTGGTGTCAGACCGCCCAGATGTGGGCCGACTTCCTCCATCGCCTGCCCAAGGCCGACGCCATTTCGCCAGACGACCGCATCGAGGCGATGGCCATCGCGGAACGGATGTCGGTGCTCGCCGCCGAACACCCGTTCAATACCGACGACCTCCCGGACGCCGCCAAGCAGGCCGTCTGGAACGCCGCTTCCTGGTCCGATCGCCTCGAAGCCGCTGACCTCGGCTGGCTCCTCTGGTCGCCCCGTCCGGGCCTGCTCAGCCTAGATTGCCTTTCCGCCGCCAAGGCTACCGGTGAACGCCTCCGCGCCTTCGGGCACACCTTGCTGATGACCGCGACGCCGGGGCCGCGCGGCTCGCTCGCGGCCGACTGCGGCCTCGACCCGGATAATCTCGTGACGGTCAACGCCCTCGCGCCGTGGCGTCAAGGCGCCTATACCGTCGCGATTGACGGTCGCGTGGACACGCGCCTCAAGACCCGCGACACGCACATCGCACGGACCGCCGCCGCTCTGCTCCGCCTCTCCCAGGAAGGTGCGGTCGCCGCTTTCTTCCCTTCGTACAAGTACGCCGAAGCCGCGGTGAAAGAAGTCAAGAATCTCGACCCCAAGGCGGACGTCGCCCTGCAACCCCGCGGTCTCGGCCCTGATGGCACCGCGCGCTTCGTCGAGGATTCGCTCAACCGCTACACGATCCTCTGCCTCATCCTCGGCGGGTCGCTCGGCGAAGGCGTCGACATGCTCGGCGGACGCATCCGTTCGGCGGTGGTGATCGGTCCAGCGCTCCCCGAGGTCAATGCTCTCCAAGAAGCCCGTCGCAAGATGTTCGTCGAAGCCGGTGCCGAAGACGCGTTCTCGTTGGCCTACGTCCGCCCCGGTATGCGAAAGGTCAACCAGGCGCTCGGCCGACTCGTCCGTGCGCCGGGTCACTCGGCGCGCGTACTCCTGCACTGCCGTCGCTTCGCCGACGAGGCGTATCGCAGCCTGCTTTCGACGGAATACGGCGACCCGCAGGTGCTGACCGACGACGAGGAATTCGTGCGCTGGTCTGCCCGCAGCTGATCAGACGCGACCGATGACGCGGCTGGCCGGATAACGGATCTTCTTCATCCCGGCATACTTATCCGAGGTGGAACGGTAGCCCACGGCGCACGCGACGACGACCTCATAGCCGCTGCCCTTGAGCCCGAGGATTCCGTCGTAGGCGACGGGGTCGATGCCTTCGAGCGGACAGGTATCAACGGCAAGGGCCGCAGCCGCCCCCATGAGCTGGCCGAGGGCGATATAAACCTGACGGGCGGCCCATTCCTTCTGGCCGGTAGCATCTTTGCCGTTCACCACGCCGCCCAGCATCATCTGGCGGTAGGGTTCGAGCTTCGAGGCATCCGCGTTACGCTCGGAGACCATCTGGTGGAAGAAATCGTTCACGTCCTTCTCCGTGATCTCGGTGCGACGGGCGAAGACGACGAGATGAGAGGCGTCGGTGACCTGCGTCTGGTTCCAGGAAACTGGACGAAGCTGGGCGCGAACGGCCGGGTCCGAGATGATGAAGAACTTCCAGGGCTGAAGGCCGTAGGATGAAGGCGTCAGGCGTAGGGACTCCTCGAGGGCGGCCCAGGTGGCGTCCGGAAGCTTGCGCGTATCAAAGGCCTTGGTGGCGTAGCGCCATTCAAGGGAAGCGAGGAGGTGGGCAGGCGTCAGGGCGGCGTTCATGTTACGCCCAGACAACACCGCCCCACCCTTTTGTCAAATCAGGCAGGAGTAAGTACGCCGCCCGAGAGCACGAAGCGGCGATTGGCCCGCTCGGCGAACTCACGGCTGTGCGTGACGAGGATCAGGGCGGCGCCACGCTCGGCGACAACGCCCAGCAGGAGGTCCATGATCTCAGCACCCGTGCGCTCGTCGAGATTGCCGGTCGGTTCGTCGGCCAGAATCACCGAGGGACGGTTAACTAGGGCACGGGCGATGGCGACACGCTGGCATTCGCCGCCGGAAAGCTTCGAAGGGAGATGCTCGAGACGGGCTCCGAGTCCGACCTGCGTCAGCAAGGAGCGGGCGGCGGCGGTCGCAGAAACCGAAGGCACGCCAGCGATACGAGCGGCGAGCGCAACGTTCTCGAGCGCAGTAAGCTCCGGCATTAGCTGGTAATTCTGGAAGACGAAGCCCACGCCCCGGCCGAGCGACGAGCGCGGGGCGACAAGGCCGGAACCCGGCGCGAGGATGCGGACTTCACCGGAGTCCGGCTGATCGAGACCGCCGAGCTGCTGGAGTAAAGTGGTCTTGCCCGAACCAGAGGAACCGCGGATCGAGACGGACTCACCGGCGAAAATCTCGAGCGAGACATCCGTCAGCACCGGCAACGGGCCGGCGGGCGAGGCGAAGGCCTTGGCGAGGCCGTGGGCTTGGAGGACGATGTCAGGCATCGCGCATGGCCTCCGAGGGTTTGCGACCGGCGGCCCAGAGCGCAGGCACGAGGCCGGCGATCGCCGTGGTCAGCAAGGTGAACGCCGCCGCGATGACAAAATCCGTGGCGTCGTAATGCAGCGGCACTTTCGAGAACTGATAAATATTAGCCACCATATCGCCGCCGCCGAAAAGGCGATTGATGGTACCCAGGATACCATCGCGGAAGGCGAGAATCGTCCAAGTGAGCACGAAGCCGAGGAGCGTGCCGAGCGCGCCGATAAGCAGGCCCTGCAGGCCAAAGAGCGCGACGACTTGCCAGCGCGCGGCGCCGAGCGAGGCGAGTACGCCGACTTCGCGCGAGCGGCGGATGACGGCTGAGAAGAGCGTGCTGCCAATCGAGAACGAGGCGACGAGCGTGATGATGAACATCAGGAAGAAGAGCATCGTCTTCTCAAAGCGGATAGCCGCGAGGAAGTCCTTCTTAATATCCTGCCAAGGGCGGAAACGCAGTTCAGGATAGCCGACTGCGAGACGTCCGGCGGCCGCCTCGGCGAGGGCCGGCTCCTTCAGGCGGAGCGTGAGGCCGTGGGCGCGCGGGCCGAGGTTCCAGATTTCGCGGAAGCGGCGCAGCGGGATAAGCGCGGCGGCGTTATCGACTTCGGTGAAGCCGGTGACGATGACCGCACAGACTTCGAATTCAGCAGGTAGCGGGGCCTTGCCCTTCTCGGCGCGCTCGGCCATCGCGGGTGACCAAATCTCAATGCGATCGCCGATGCGCACGCGCAGAGCGCGGGCGAGGCCAGCGCCCAGGATAATGCGACCGTCGTCGAGCTCATCGAAGCTGCCGCCATAGACATACTTGCGGGCCGGCTGGGTGGGGTCGGACGGATCGATGCCACGCACCTGCGCGATACCGGAGAAATCGCCATTGCGGGCAAGCGCCGGACCTTCGGCATAAAGGGACGCGGAGGCGACCTCTGGGCTAGCGGCGAGCTGCTTGGCGAGCGCTTCAGCGCGCTCGATGGGCGCGGCGCCGGTGACCTGGCAGTCGCCGAAGGATTCGCGGATGCGCAGGCGATGTTCTTCGCCGAAGCCATTCATTACCGTCTGCACGATGAGCAACGAAGCTACGCCGAGGCCGACGCCCAGGATCGACACCGTCGCGAACGCGGGAAAGCGCTTACCGGGAGGGAAGAGCTGTCGGAGCGCGAGATGGAGGAACCAGGGCAAGGGAAAGGACTCAGGCCTGCGCTTCGGGTGCGAGCGTCGGGAACAGGATGACGTCGCGGATGTTAGCTGCGCCGGTCAGCAGGATCACCAAGCGGTCGATGCCGATGCCGAGGCCGCCCGCAGGGGGCATGCCGTGCTCGAGCGCGAGGAGGAAGTCCTCGTCGATCTTCTGGGTCTCGGCGCCGGCCTGGAGCTGCAACATCTGGCGCTGCACGCCGGGGTCGTTCTGCTCGGAGTAGGCCGGAGCGATCTCCTGGCCGTTGATGCAGAGTTCAAAGACGTCGATGGTCGAGTCATCGCTGAGGGTAACCTTAGCGAGCGGACAGAGTTCCTTCGGGATATGCGTAACGAAGGTCGGCTGGATGAGGCCGGGCTCGATGAGCTTGCCGAACACTTCGTTGGTGACCTCGAAGTCCTCCCAGTCGGTGCGCGGCTCGTGCAGACCAAGGGCCTTGCACGCGGCGATTTTTTCTTCCTTCGTGCGCGAGAACCACTGCGGGTCGCCCGTGCGCTCGACGATCAGGTCCTTATACTTCGCTTCGCGCCATTCGCCACCGAGCTCGATGGCCACGCCGTCCGGACGGACGACGCTGGTCGTGCCGAGGACATCGGCGCAGACTTTTTGAATCATCGAGCGGACGAGTTCCATCATGCCGCGGTAGTCGGTGTAGGCCTGGTAGGCCTCGAGCATCGTGAATTCAGGGCTGTGCTTCACCGAGACGCCTTCATTGCGGAAGACGCGGCCGATTTCAAAGACGCGGTCCATTCCGCCGACGAGACAGCGCTTCAGGTGAAGTTCGAGGGCGATGCGGAGATAGAAATCGCAGTCGAGTGCGTTGGAATGCGTCTCGAACGGACGGGCCGCAGCGCCGCCGGCGATGGCGTGCAGGGCCGGGGTCTCGACTTCGGTGAACTGACGGCTCCAGAGGAAGCGGCGGATCGATTCGACCACTCGACTGCGGGTGAAGAGGCGGCGGCGGGACTCCTCGTTGACGACAAGGTCGAGATAGCGCTGGCGGTAGATCTTCTCGGCGTCGGTCAGGCCGGCCCACTTTTCCGGCAGCGGGCGGAGGGACTTCGCGACCATCTTGTATTCGGACACGCGCACCGTGACCTCGCCGGTCTTGGTGCGGAAGAGTTTGCCGCGGACGCCGACGAAGTCGCCGGAATCGACCATCTTCTTAAAATGGGTGTCGTACGCGTCGCCCAGGGCGTCGCGGGTGAAGTAGGTCTGGATCAGGCCGCCACGGTCGAGGATCTTGACGAAGCTGGCCTTACCCATCACGCGCAGGGCGACGATGCGGCCGGCGACAGAGACCTCGGGACCTTCTTCGACGCCTTCGGGCAAAAGGGCCGGGCATTCGTTCGAGACATGGGTCTGATTCCACTCGGCACGGAAGGGGTCTTCGCCCGCGGCGCGAAGCAGGGCGAGCTTCTCCTTACGGACCGCATGCAGGTCGTGGGAGATGGCGTTGAGGTCGGGCTTTTCGCTCATGTTGGCTACCCCAAAGGGGTGCCTCCGAGCAGGCGGGGTGGCAAGGGCGAAAGGTTCGGCTTTCCGTGTTGCGGCGGGGGCTTTCCGGAGAATAACCGAGACCCATGAAGGCCTATCTCGACCTGCTTCGCCACGTCCGGCAGCACGGAGAAATCCGGGGCGACCGCACCGGCACGGGTACGATTGGCATCTTCGGGGCGCAACTGCGCTTCGACCTCGCCGAAGGCTTCCCTCTGCTCACGACCAAGAAGGTCCACCTCAAGTCGATCACGCATGAACTGCTGTGGTTCCTCTCGGGCAGCACGCAAAACGCCTGGCTCACCGAGCGCGGCGTCAGCATCTGGAACGAATGGGCCAGCGCCGAGCAGTGCGCGAAGTTTGGCCGTCTGGAAGGCGACCTCGGACCGGTCTACGGCCACCAGTGGCGTAGCTTCGGCGCGACGAAAAAGCCTGATGGCACTTACGAGAACGATGGCGTCGACCAAATCCGCCGCGTCGTCGACGAGATCAAGCGCAACCCCTCGAGTCGCCGACTGATTGTCACCGGTTGGAATCCGCAGGAAGCCGACCAGGTTGCCCTGCCCCCTTGCCACACGCTCTTCCAGTTCTACGTCTCGACCGACGGGCGTCTCAGCTGCCAGCTCTATCAGCGTAGCGCAGACCTCTTTCTCGGCGTGCCGTTCAACATCGCGAGCTATGCCATGCTCACGCACATGATTGCGCAGGTCACGGGCCTGAAACCGGGGCATTTCGTGCACACCTTCGGCGACGCGCACATCTATTCCAACCACGTGGAGCAGGTCGAACTGCAACTCTCACGCGAGACGCGTGCCCTGCCCCGCCTGGTGCTGAACCCCGACGTGAAGGATCTCTTCGCGTTCAAGTTCGAGGACATCGTGATCGAAGGTTACGACCCGCATCCGGCGATCAAGGCGCCCGTCGCCATCTGACGTCGTGGACCTCGGTCGCCCGCTCATCGCCATCGCGGCCGTCGCGCGCAATCGCGGCATCGGCCTGAATAATAAGCTACCGTGGCGCATCCCGGAGGACTTCGCGTTCTTCAAGGCGACCACCATGGGCCAGGTGCTCCTCATGGGTCGCAAGACGTATGAGTCCATCGGCCGGCCGCTCCCCGGACGCACGACCGTCGTGCTGAGTCGCTCCGGCTTCACCGCGCCTGGCGTGATCGTCGCCAAGGATTGGCAGGAGGCCGCACTCGTCGAACCGACTAAGACGCTTTTTCTCGCCGGCGGCGCTGCGCTTTATGCCGAAGCCCTGCCTTGGTGCGCCGAGCTGATTCTTACCCATGTGGACATGGAGCCCGAGGCGGACGCCTTTTTCCCCGATTGGACCGGAACGTTCGACGCCGGAGAGGTTATCGCCCAGCACCCCACCTGTGTGATGCGCCGGCACCGGCCGCTTTGAGGTATTGAGCGTTTTCAGTCATATTTAAGGGGTCTCGGGCGGAAGGGGGCTAATGACCCCCATAAAGTGGCAAAAAAGGGCATTTAGGGGCGTTTTCTCCTTTCCAATACCTCCCCCCGCCCTACCGTCCGACCCATGCCGGACGGCCTGTTTATTTTCTTCGCAGCACTGACCCTCGGGGCTGCCCTTCTCTTGGTCCTCAGCCGCAATGCGGTGACCTCCGCCATGGGGATGATCTTGGCCTTGGTCGGGGTGGCCGCCGAGTTCTTCCTCCTCGACGCCTACTTCCTCGGCGTGCTGCAGGTCCTCGTCTACGCCGGCGCCGTGATGGTGCTCTTCCTTTTCATCATCATGCTCCTCGATACCGAGGACGCGCAAGGTGCCTATCCCTGGAAGACCGCGGCGCTCGGTCTCGCGACTTTCTTCCTCCTCGCCGCCGGTGTGCTCTGGCTCTTCCACTGGTCGGGTGCCGTCTCCGCCGTCAAAGCCGGCGCCACGCCGCCCGAACTCTCCGCCAACCCCGCCGAGTTCGTTACTGCCGCCAAGGCGTTTGGCCGCCTGCTCTACACGAAGTATCTCCTGCCCTTGGAAATCGCCGGCTTCCTGCTCCTAGTCGCCCTCGTTGGCGTCGTGTCGCTGAGCAAGGACAACCCCGAAAACAAAGCCTGATCTTTCCGCCATGGAAAACACCTCCCTCGCTCACCACCTCCTCCTGGCGGGCTTACTCTTTGTCCTAGGCCTGACTGGCGTGCTCATCCGTCGTAACCTGCTTGTCGTGTACATGTGTCTCGAGCTCATGCTCGCCGCCGCCACGCTCGCGCTCGTCGCCTTCTCGCGCTTCAACCGCACCATGGACGGCGCCGTCCTCGTCTTCTTCGTCATCACCGTCGCAGCCGCCGAGGTCGCCGTCGGCCTCGCGCTGATTGTGGCCCTGTTCCGCAAGCGCGGCACCGTGCAGTCCGACGCGCTCACCACCCTCCGCGACTAAGCCTTTCCGATGCCTTCCGACCTTTCGTCTCTGGTCCACTGGATCCTGTTCCTGCCGCTGGGAGCCGCTGTGCTCTCCGCGCTGTTCTTGCGCCGTGCCGGCGGCCTTGCCGCTTGGCTTTCCACTGGCACAGCCTTCGTCATCGCCGGCCTCTCGCTCCTCCTGCTCGGTAAGGGCGTCGACGTCAGCTGGCACGTCGAGCTCGCGAAGTTCGGCGACGTCAGCCTCGGCTTCGGCTACCTCATCGACGCCAACGCGCGCCTGATGCTTTTCGTCGTGTCGTTCGTCGCTGCGTGGATTCACCTCTTCTCCGTCGGTTACATGAAGGAAGACTCGGCCCGTGGCCGTTTCTTCGCCGGTCTCTCCATCTTCATGTTCTCCATCCTGGGCATCGTTGTCGCCGACAACCTGCTCATGACGTTCATCTACTGGGAACTCGTGGGCTTCAGCTCATACATGTTGATCGCGCATTACTTCGATAAGGACTACGCCGCCGCCGCCTCGAAGAAGGCGTTCATCGTCAACCGCGTCGGTGACCTCGGCTTCATCCTCGGCATCGCGATGTGCCTCTCGCTTTACGGCACGCTCGATTTCGTGGCCCTCAAGGACCACGCCGCTGCCGCCAAGACCATCCCCGTCGCCGTCGGCGCGCTGCTCATGTGCGGCTTCCTCGGCAAGTCCGCCCAGTTCCCGCTGCATGTCTGGCTCACGGACGCCATGGCTGGCCCGACGCCGGTCTCGGCGCTCATCCATGCCGCGACGATGGTGGCGGCCGGCGTCTACTTCATGGCCCGCGTGAGCTTCCTGCTCGCCCCTGATGTACTGAATTTAATCGCGATCTCCGGCGCTGGAATGGCCGCGCTCGCCGGCCTCTGCGCCCTCGCGCAGACGGATATTAAGAAGTCCCTCGCCTACTCGACGCTCGCGCACCTCGGCATCATGGGATGCGCGATCGGCCTTGGCCACCCCGAGCTCGCGCTGATGCACATGGCGATGCACGCGTTCTTCAAGGCCACGCTGTTCCTCGGCGCCGGTTCCGTCATCCACGGCTGCCACCACGAACAGGACATGCTCAAGATGGGCGGCCTGCTGAAGAAGATGCCGCTCACTGCCGCGACGTTCATCGCCGCGACGCTTTCGAACTGCGCTGTGCCCTTCCTCGCCGGCTGGTATTCCAAGGACGCGATCATCGAGGCGGCCTACCACGGGCACCACTTCGTGATCTTCGCGTTCCTGTCCCTCGCCGCGCTCGCGACCTGCCTCTACAGCGGCCGCATGATCCGCCTGGTCTTCCTTGGCGAAGCCAACTCCGAAGAAGCGTCCCACGCCCATGAGTCGCCTTGGACGATGACCCTGCCTCTCGTCGTGCTCGGCCTCGTTTACTCCGTCGCCGGCGGCTTCCTCGCCTCGACCCTGATGCCCGCCGGTTCTCTGCAGCCGATTAAGCCCGCCCTCGACGCGATCGTCTTTCACCTCACCGCCCCCTCGACCATCGTCGGCCTGTTCTCACTCGTCGTCGGCTTCTTCGGCGCGCTCAAGTTCTACGGCACCGTCCGCGGCGCCGACGCCCTCCAGGTCGTCTCGCCCCGCACCTATCATCTCCTTGAGCACCGCTGGATGGACGGACTTTACCGCTGGTACGTCGACGCCGTGCAGCGTCGCCTCGCCGAGTTCGTCGCGTTCCTCGACCTCCTGATCATCAACGGCGTCGCCGTGCGCTGGATCGGTGGCGGCGTCCCCGCCGTGTTGGGCTACCTCACCGGTCGTTCCTTCCATCGCGGCCAGACGCGCGCCTACGCGCTCTGGATTGTAGTGGGTACTCTCTTCCTGGCCTGGTTCCTCATCGCCCGCTAATTCATGGATACTTTTCCTGCCACCCTCCTCGCGCTCGCCATCACGGCCCCGATTCTCGTCGGCCTGATCCTGCTCGCAGGACGCGACCTCCCTCGCAGCTTCGCCTCGGGCTTCGCCTTCGGCGGCTTCGCCATCCCGGCCGTGCTCGGCCCTTGGCTGCTCATCCTCTGGTCCAACCCGAGCACCGCTCCACAACAGTTCCAGTCCGAAGGATTCTGGGGCTTCGGTTTCGCGCTCAATGGACTCAGCGCGCCGCTGCTCGCGATGACCTCGCTCGTTGGTCTGGCGGCGGGCATCAAGGCACTCACACAGGAAGTGGAAGGACGGAACACCTACCTCGGCCTCATTCTATTCATGCTCGGTGGCACGCTCGGCGTGTTCGGCACGAATCACCTCGTCGGCGTCTATTTCTTTCACGAGTTCGCGCTCATCCCGACGTTCATCCTCACGCTTTTCTGGGGTGGCGAAGGCCGTCGTCCGGCCGCCATGCAGATGGCGATTTATCTGACCGCTGGCGCCATGGTATCCCTCGCCGGTATCCTGATCGCCATCTACGCGTCCGGCGTCGACTACGGCGCCGCGACGTTCGAAAGCGTCGCGCACGGCCTCCAGAACGCGAAGTCCATCCCAGCCGCCACCGGTGCGCTGGTGCTCTTCGGCCTCGGCACGCTGGCTTCGCTCTTCCCGTTCCACTCCTGGGCCGCGCCTGGCTACACCGCCGCTCCGACGCCGGTCTCGATGCTCCATGCCGGCGCCCTCAAGAAGTTCGGCCTCTACGGCATCATCCTCCTCGGCCTCAGCAGCCTCGACATCACTGGCGGCTCACTCGGCACCTGGTTCCTCTGGTTCGCCGTGGCGAACGTCGTCCTCGTTGGCCTGATCTGCCTCGCCCAGCGCGACCTCAAGCAGCTACTCTCCTGGAGCTCCGTCGCCCACATGGGTCCGATCTTCCTCGGCATCTGGGTCTGCGGTGCTTCTGGCAAGGCTGACGGCCTCGACGCCGCGGCTTTCCTGATGGTTGCGCATGGCCTCTCCTGCGCCGCGCTCTTCCTGCTCGCCAACGCCGTCCGCGCCCGTGCCGGCACCTACCGTCTCGACGAACTGGGTGGCCTCGCCACGCGTACGCCGATTCTGGCCGCGCTCTTCATCGCCGCGACCATGGCTTCCATTGGCCTCCCGGGCTTTGGTAACTTCTGGGGTGAAGTCGGTATCTTCCTCGCCCTCCGCGACCAGTCGCTGTGGCTGCAGGCCCTCGTCGCCTCGACGGTCGTCATCTCCGCCGTGTACGCCCTCCGCGCCGTGGCTTCGACGTTCTTTGGTCCGGCCTCTGAGGCGCTCGAGAAGCGCTTCGCTTCCGCGCCCTTCGGCGACCTCGGTTGGGCCGAGCGCTTCGCCGCCTGCATACTCCTCGGCGCTTCGCTGACGATTGGCTTCGTGCCTTCGCTGATCACGAAGTCCGTCAATCCCGTCGCCGCGGGTATCACCACCTTCTCGCAGCACAATGCCAAGGCGCCGGTCCAGGCTGCCCCAGCTCAGCCCGCCAAACGCTAAACCTTCCGTCCGATGATTCCTTTCCTCGCCGATATCGATCCGGTCTTCAAGGTCCTGGCCCCCCGCCCGGCTGACTGGCTATCCATCCTACCCGAGATCGCCGTCGCTGGGCTCTCGCTCGTCTGCCTCGTGCAGGCGATGTTCCTCCCCAAGGCGCTCCGCTCACTCATCCCGATCACCGCTCGTGTCGGTCTTGTCCTAGTCGCCATCATGGCGCTGACCAACGGGCCCTGGGTTCAGCCGACCGACGTTGCGTCATTCGCCGGCCTTCTCCGCCAGAACCTGCCCACCGATGGCGTTCGCATGGTCTTCCTCCTGTCGGCCTTGCTGACGAGTTTCCTCGCGGAAGGCTTCCTGCGTGAGCGCGATGCGGCCGTCGCCGATTACCATCACGTACTCCTGGTCGTCACCGCTGCGTTTATGCTCCTCGCGCAGTCGAACCACTTCGTCACGTTCTTCCTCTCGCTCGAGACGGCCGCCGTCGGCCTCTACGTGCTCGTTGGTTACCTCCGCCGCAGCGAGGCCTCGCTTGAAGCTGGCGTGAAATATCTCGTCGCCGGCGGACTTAGCTCCGCGTTGCTCCTGATGGGCATCGTGCTTGTCTACGGTGCGCTCGGCTCGGCCGGTGTCGCCGACTCGCTCAACTTCACCCAGATTGGCAACGCTCTCGCCGCCCAATCCGTCGCGAACACGATCTCGCCCCTGACGCTCGCCGGCATCGCGCTCATTCTCAGCGGGGTCGCCTTCAAGCTCGGCGCCTTCCCGTTCCACACCTGGATTCCGGACGTCTACCAAGGCGCTCCTACGCCTACCACCGCCTTCCTCGGGACGGCCTCCAAGGCCGCCGGTGCGTTCACCCTCGTACTCCTTGCCACCGGACCGTTCGCCCCGATTGCCGTGAAGCTCGCGCCGCTCCTTGGCGTCACCGCCGTCCTGACCCTTCTCGTCGGTAACCTCGGCGCCCTCGCCACGACCGACGTGAAGCGTACGCTCTCGCTCTCCGGCGTCTCGCACGCCGGCTTCATCCTCGCCGCCGTCACGGCCGCGCTCGCCCTCCCGGGCGCCAACGCGTTCGGCTACGACGTCGAACAGGTCGTGGTCATCTACCTCCTCGCTTACGTCATCGGTACGTTCCTCACCGCCCAAGCGCTCGTCTCGCTGCCAGCCGTCGAAGACCATCGCCGTCCGCAACTCGCGCTCCGCGGACTACTCCGTCGCTCGCCGCTCCTCGCCAGCTCGCTCGGGTTCGGCATCGGCTCACTCGCCGGCGTGCCGCCCTCCTTCGGCTTCATCGCGAAGCTACTTGTGCTGGTCCTGCTGGTCTCCGCCAAGCTTTGGTGGATCCTCGGCGCCGCCCTCATCGGCGTCGCGATTAGCATCCACTACTATTTCTCGATCCTACGCGAAGCGGTGGTGCGTCCGACCGACTCCGATGAGGAATTGGCTCCGCTCGAGATCCCGTTCGGCACCCGCTTCCTGATTGGCGCGCTCACCGCGGCCTCGATCATAGGCGGACTCTTCGTCCTGTTCGGACGTTAACGCCCCTTGCCGCGCCCGCGAGGGTGGTGGCGACGGTGCGCATCCGACAAGGCCGTACGGTCGACCGACGTATAGATCTGCGTCGTGGCGATATCGGCATGGCCGAGCATCTCCTGAATGGAACGCAGATCGGCTCCTCCTTCGAGCAGGTGCGTCGCGAAGGCGTGGCGCAGAAGGTGCGGCTTCACGGGTACCGAGACGCCGGCGCGCTGGGCAGCTTGCTTCACACCCAACCAAAAAGTCTTACGTGAGATCGCAACGCCCCGGGCGCTCAGGAAGAGCGCACTGCCGGTCTTAGGGCGGACGAGCTTAGGGCGGCCGGCCTTGAGATAAGCCTGCAAGGCGACGAGCGCCGTCTCACCGACGGGTACGACGCGGTCCTTGGAGCCCTTGCCCGTGACACGCACCAGCGCCGAGTCGGCGTCCACCGCTTGAATCTCCAGGCTGCAGAGTTCGGAAATACGCAGACCGGATCCGTACATCATCTCGAGCATCGCGCGATCGCGTAGGCCCTGCGGCGTGCTGGTGTCGGGCGCGGAGACGACCTTGGCGGCTTCTTCGGCGCTGATCATACCAGGCAACTTGCGGCGGAGCTTCGGGCCGCGGGCGAGTTCGGTGAAATCGTCGCGACGCAGGCCACTGCGGACCAGATGGGCCGAAAAGGAACGGACGGCCGAGAGCCGGCGGGCCATCGAGGCGGCGGCGTGGCCTTTGCGATCGAGCGCGCGCGTCCAGGAATCCACGTCCGCCAGCGAGACTTCCATCCAGTTCGTCCGGCCAGCCCGGCCACAGTGGGCGGCGAAGCGGACCAGATCCGACTCATAGGCCTCCGTCGTCAACTTGGCGGCGCCACGCTCGAGCGAGAGGTGGGCCAGAAAGGCGTCCACCGACTCCTGGAGGTCAGGAGGCACCGTCTCTCGGCGGACTCGGGGCGGCTTCGGCATGCGTCATCAGTATTGCCCCGCCCCCCGGGGAGTCCATAAGGATTGAGCATGTCCAGCCAGCGTGAGCGCGCCATGAAGCCGACCGACCTCCGGGGAATCCTCCGGTATGTCCCGATGTTCCGCGACCACGTGTTCGTCATCGCGGTCGATGGCTCGATCGTGTCCCACGAGAATTTCGCGAACATCGTCACCGACATCGCGGTCCTCCGCAGCCTGTCTATCAAGGTTGTCCTCGTGCACGGCATCGGCCAGCAGCTCGTCGGCCTCGCCGGCGCACATAACATCGTACTCTCCGACGTCCAAGGCGAAGGACCCATCGACGCCACCACGATGTCACTCGCGCGTGAAGCTTCGGCGCTCGTCTCGCAGTCGGTGCTCGAGAACCTTTCCCAAGCCGGCCTCCGCTGCGCGATTACCAACGCGGTGCGTTCCACCAAGATCGGCCGCATCAAAGGCGTGGACCATCTCTACGCCGGCAAGGTCGAGAAGGTCGACGCCGCGATCCTCAAGTCGATGCTCTCGCAGGATATCCTGCCCCTCGTCACGCCCATCGTGTGCGACCGTGAAGGCCAATCGCTGCGTGTGAACAGCGACCACCTCGCGATGGAACTCGCCTCGGCACTCGGCGCCTCGAAGCTCATCTACCTCACGCCCTTCAGCGGACTGCAGGTCAATGGCGAGGTGCAGCTCAACCTGCCTGAGGACGACCTCAAACGCCTCCTCGCGGACAAGACCGCCAAGCTCGACCCGCGCATCCGCAGCAAGGCTGTCCAGGCCGCCAAGGCCCTCGATAACGACGTCCCGCGCGCCCACATCCTCGATGGCCGCGTCTTCGGCTGCCTCCTCACCGAAATCTTCGATAAAGTCGGCCTCGGCACGATGGTGCACGCCAACGACTACGACCGCATCCGCCAGGCCAAGAAGAAGGACGCGCAGGCGCTCTACAACCTCGCCAAGCACGGCGCAAAGACGGACGCCCTCGTCGCCCGCACGCGCCAGCAGATCGAGCAGTCCTTCGCGGACTTCTACGTCTACGAGATTGATGACAGCATCATCGGCTGCGCCACCTTGCGCCCCTATCCCGGCGGTAAGTCGATGGAGCTCGGGGCGGTGTACGTGCAGCCGTTCTACCATGGTCGCGGCGTCGGCAGTAAACTGGTCGAATTCGCCAAACGTCGCGCCAAGCAACTCGGCGCCAAGAAACTCATCGCGCTCACCACGCAGACGCAGGGTTTCTTCCAGTCCGCCTGCAACTTCGTACCGGGCGCGCTGACAGACCTGCCCGCCGAGCGTCGCAAAGCGCTCAAAGAAAGCGGCCGTAATTCGCAGGTGCTCTCGTTCTCGCTCAGCCGCCTGAGCGATTCGGTGCGCTGAGGCTCAGTTCGTCGCGAAGAAGCCGCGTTGCTTCTCGCTGATCGGGAGGCCGAGTTTCTCCATGGCCAGCAGGAAGTCTTCCCAGACGGCCCGCTTGGCGGACGCGCTCGGGTTATGCAGCAGGTAATTCGGATGATACGTCGGCATCAACGGCACACCGGAAAGATCAAACCACTGGCCGCGGGCCTGCGTGATGCTCGGCGTGCGACCGTGTAGCGCCTCGAACGCCTGGGCACCGAGCGCGACGACGATGTGCGGGGCCACGACGTCGATCTGAGCGCGGAGGTACGGAAGATTGAAGGCAATTTCGCGCGCGGTGGGCGGGCGCTTGCCATACTGAGTCGGTGGCTCGGGCCGCCAAACCATCACGGGCGCGAGATAATAGTCGGCGGGGCTGATCGCGGCGGCGCCGAGAATCTTCTGAAGCAGTTCGCCCGAAGCACCCGCGAAGGCTTTGCCCGCGTCCATCTCTTCGAGCGAAGGGGCTTCGCCGACGAACACGACTTTGGCGTCGAGTGAACCATGGCCGAGCAGAGCACGATGCGAACCGTTCAGATGCTTCTTCGTCTCGACGCAGGTGTCGACGAGCTGGCGGAGGGCCTGCATGCGCTCGGCCTTGGTGCCGGCCGGCAACGTGAAGATCGGCGCATCGGCGATGACCGGGGTCGTCGCAACCACGGCAGGCTTCGGCGCGACTGGGATTGGCGCCGGGCGGACAGTGGCGGCCGAAGCCAAGATCGGCTTGGCCGGGGAGGCAGGCGCAGGTGCGACCACCGGGGCCCCGGCGAGGGCCTTCAATGTCGCCACCGCTTCATCCGAAATGCTGACCCGACGGAGCCCAGCGGCCTTCTGGCGTTTAAGCTCCTCCAGGAGGATATCCAGGGCCTCTGCGGGGTCGTCGATCACGGGAGGGAGATGGATTGGATGGCACGGGCGAGGGTCAAATCTTTCTCCGTAATCTGCCCGCCAGCGTCATGGGTACAAAGCCGCAGGGTCACCCGATTCCAACTATTATGGATTTCCGGGTGGTGATCGAGCCGTTCGGCCTCGGCTCCGATTAGGTTAATGAAGGCCAAGGCGGCTTTAAAATCCTTTAACTTATAGACCTTCAACAACTTAGCGTGTTCAATTCCCCATCCATCTAGGCCTTGGAGGGCCTCCTGGATCTGGCTTTGGGTCAAAGCTGCGCTCATGAAAACAGCCTCTTTCACCCCGCTAACGGAGTCAACGCAGGGCTGAGGGAACCCCCCTATTGTGAATAAACTTGCCGAAGCCCTGCTAAACTGACTTAAAGGTGGTCAGGTTTGTCTCGGAAAATAACCAAAGTAAGAGACAACCCCGCAATAATCCGGTGAGTTGACGGTCGTTAAGACGGCAAATCGAAATCCGAAAGTCGGAAACGGGCAATGCGGTGTAGGTAAAACAAGCAAAACAAAAGATAATATGGAAAACAAACTGTTCGTGGGCAACTTGCCCTGGGCCGCAACCGAATCCGACATCCGCGCTCACTTCTCCCAAGGCGGCGAAGTGGTCTCCGTGGAAGTTATGATGGACAAGTTCACGGGTCGTCCTCGTGGCTTCGCCTTCGTGACCATGGCCAATGCTCAGGCCGCTCAGGATGCGATCGCTAAGACTGAAAACATCGATTTCATGGGTCGTCCCCTGAAGGTCAATGTCGCTCGTCCTCGCGAAGAACGTCCGTCCTTCGGTGGTGACCGTCCCCGCTCCGGCGGCTTCGGTGGCGACCGTCCCCGCTCCGGCGGCTTCGGCGGTGGAGATCGTGGCGGCTTCGGCGGCGGCGGCTCTCGCGGCGGCTTCGGCGGCGGCGGTGGCGGCGGCTCTCGTGGCGGCTTCGGCGGCGGCGAACGTCGCTCCGGCGGCTTCGGCGGCGGCGATCGCGGCGGCTACTAATCCTCGGATTAACACCCTCCTCAAGGGCGCCTTTCGGCGCCCTTTTTTGTGCCCGGATGGGTTGAAATCTCCATTTCCCAGCAAAAGGGGCTATCCACTTGTCCCCTCCTGCACAGCGGGCTTAATGCCCGACCGTCATGCGCCCCCTACTTGCCCTGATTTTCGCCCTTTCCTTCAGTTCCGTCCAAGCCGCACTGAACACCGACAGCCTTCCCGCTGGGTCGGTCGCCATCGTCGGCATCGACGTCGCAGCCTTCCGGGCCTCCAAGGTCGGCCAGGCCCTCGAGAAGCTCGCCAGCATGAAGGCGAAAGATCTCGAGGCCTCCCGCAAGCTCAGCGAGCAGCTCGGCATCGACACCAAGAAAGACCTGCAGGAAATCGTCGTCGCAATCTATCCGGGCCCTGACGGCAAGGTTGCCGAGAAGAGCGCCTCTGGCGTTGTGCTGATTCGCGGCAACTTCTTGCCGGCAAGAATCAACTCCTTCGGTAAGTCGAACAACATCCCGTCAAAGACCATCGGCCAGCACCAGGCCTGGGAAGCCAGCGCGTTCATCGAGAAACTTTCGGGCGAAAAGCCCAAGGAAGACGCCAAGGATGCCTACGTCGTCGCCCACTCGGAAAATCTCGTCGTCATCGCCAGCGCGGAATTCCTCGAACGCGCCGTCGCCGCGGCCAATCGCGGCGAGAAGGCCGCGCAGCTGCCCACCGCGGTATCCGCTAAATTCGCCGCCGCCCAGAACGGCTGGCTCACTCTGTACGCCGACGCCGCGAAGATGCCTAACACGAAGCAAGAAGTCGGCGTGGAAGATCTTTCGCTGGTGCTCGGCGAAAACGCCACCGACCTGCAGCTCGCGATCGCCGCCAACTTCGTGAGCGCCGAGAAGGCTTCGACGATGCGCAAGCAGCTCCAAGGCTTCCAAGCGCTCTCAATGATGGGACTCTCGAACGACGATGGGAAATCGCCCGAGGAGAAGGAAGAAATGGGGACGCTCGCCGAACTCGTGCAGAAGATCCGTATCGGCGGCGAAGGCAAGCAGGCGACCCTCGACCTCGATTACCCGGCGGACAAGCTCGCGCAGGCAATCGCAAAGGTGGTCGACAAAGCCCAAAAGAGCGCTGCCACTCCGGGCGCCAAGTAAGCGCGTATGCGTCGCCCTCTCCTCCTGCTCGCAGTCCTGGCCCTAGCGTGCGGCGCAGCGTGGCTCTGGATGCATCCTGGCGACCTGCGCCTGCGCATCGACCCGCGTAGCCGCGAGGTCGCGCTCATCCTGCCCCGAGAAGCCCAAGGACTCCGGACTTCCGCCGCTGTCCTCCGGGCACTCGCCGAACTCGCCCCGCCAGAACAGCGCGAAACCCTGCGCGTAGGGCTCGGCCGAGCTACCTTGGAAAAAGCCGAGCGGGCAACCGTGGGCTTCATCCCGGGACAACCCGCTGAACTCAGCGAGAACCCGCCTGAGGTATCCGTCGGCGGTAAGGTCATCCCCGGACTCGCGCGCGTGCAGTTAAGCGGCGTCCCGCATGGCTATCTGCTTGTTCACGCGGCACCGGCAAATGCCTTACTCGAGACCGCCGCCCGCCGCCGCTGGCTCGGGCGCGCGCTCATCGAAGCCGGTGCCCAAGCCGAGACGGCGACCATCGCAGTCGGCGAAAGCGACGGCGGCGCCTTCCTTGTCGTGACGATCGCGTTCGCCTATCGGACCGGCGACGAAGCTGAAGCCGCGCTCGCTCGCCTGACGGAAAAACAAGGCGACTACGAAGCGCTCGGCTTCGCCGCGCGACCGGGCACCGACCGCATCACGCGTCAGACCAAGCTGCTCGTGGTTCGGCTCGATATCGAGACGGATCTCGTCCTCCAGGCGCTGCGCCACCGCTGAGGTTCAGGCCTTCTCAAGCGAACCGTCGGCGTTAAGACGACGGTAGTAGCAACCCGAACGGGCTTTGCCGTTCTCCTTCGTGTGGCACGCGCCCTGGCCCGCGGGGCGAACCTTGTAGAGGATCGAGTTCTGCTCGCAGTTGACGCGCACTTCAAGGAGCTCGAGGAAGTCGCCGGAAGTCAGGCCCTTGATCCAAAGTTCATTGCGAGACGTACTCCAGAAGGTGGCCTTCTTTTCACGGAGCGCGGTCTGCAGGGCGAGCTCGTTCACATAGCCGAGGATGAGCACTTCGCCGGTCTGGGCATCCTGAGCCACGGCCGGGATGACATCAGCCTGCCCGGAAGCGATTTTTCGCAATTTTCCGAAGTCGAGTCGTAGGGCCAGGCCTTCTTCGAGTTCTTTGTCGGACATGTGACCTTTTTGAAGGGGTTTGGAGGCTCATTCAAGGCTGGAAACCCCACCCGTTTATCCCTTACGGATT
>JBEEKW010000017.1:0-39917 GCA_041168485.1 Verrucomicrobiota bacterium | reverse complement strand
GGCCCAGTACGAAGTGGCTCCGATCTACGAATCCGCCAACGTCGCGCATGACCACCAGATGCTCACGATGACGCTGCTCCGCCGCGTCGCCACCAAGCATGGTTTCGTCTGCCTCCTCGCCGAGAAGCCTTTCGCGGGCGTCAACGGCTCCGGTAAGCACGTCAACTGGTCCATTGGTGGTGCCGGCGTCGGCAACCTCCTCGAGCCCGGCCACAACCCGCACGAGAACGCCCAGTTCCTTACCTTCTGCGCCGCGGTGGTCCGCGCCGTCGACCTCCACCAGGGCCTGCTCCGCGCTTCCGTCGCTTCGGCCGGCAACGACCATCGTCTCGGCGCCAACGAAGCTCCTCCCGCCATCATCTCGATCTACCTGGGCGACATGCTCAACGAAGTCATCGAGCAGGTGAAGAAGAGCGGCTCCGCTTCGTCCTCCCGCAAGGGTGGTCACATGACCCTTGGCGTCGACACGCTGCCCGTCCTCCCGAAGGACGCCGGTGACCGTAACCGCACGAGCCCGTTCGCCTTCACCGGTAACAAGTTCGAGTTCCGCGCCGTGGGCTCCGCCTTCTCGGTCGCTGGCCCTCTCACCGTGCTCAATACGATCATGGCTGACTCGCTCGACAAGCTCGCCGACGAACTCGCCGCCGCCCTCAAGAAGAACTCCGATTTCAACTCCGCGCTCCAGAGCGTCCTCAAGGACATCCTCACCAAGCACGGACGAATCATCTTCAACGGCAACGGCTACTCCGATGCGTGGCACAAGGAAGCCGCCAAGCGCGGCCTCAAGAACCTCCGTACGACCCCCGACGCTCTCCCGGAGATCGTCTCCAAGTCGTCAATCGAGGTCTTCGAGCGCCAGGGCGTCCTCTCCAAGGCCGAACTCGAGTCCCGCGAAGAGATCTACACGCACTCCTATGTGCTCGCGATCAACACCGAGTCGAAGCTGGTATCGGAAATCGCCAAGACGCTGCTCCTCCCGGCTGCCCTCAAGTTCGCCGCTGACCTGACCCCGGTCGAGAAGACCAAGTCCGGTGGCAAGCTCCGCAAGGAAGTCATCGGCCTCGCCGACGAACTCGCCGCCGCCATCGACGCGCTTGATTCCGCCCGCGAAGTCACCAAGTCCGATACGCACGCCCAGGCCAAGCACTCCTGCGACAAGGTCCTCCCGGCCATGCTCAAGGTCCGTACCGCCGCGGACTCCCTCGAAGAGATCGTCGCCGACGAGTACTGGCCGCTGCCGTCCTACCAGGAGCTGCTGTTCCTCCGCTAAGCCTCGCCGGCTTTGCCGAGACCAAGGGCCGAACCTCCGGGTTCGGCCCTTTTTGTGGCCCGGACGGGCTGGTGACCTCTCCAAAGCAGAAGGCCCGTCGTGATGACGGGCCTTCGGGTGCTTGGTTCAGGACGTACGCTTAGACGTTGTCCCACTTCTTGCGCAGGTAGGCGCCGAATTTCTTGACCTTCTTCTTGCGGCGACGGCGTTCGGCCGGCTTCTCGAAGCCGCGCTTGGCACGGGCGTCCTTGATGATGCCTTCGCGGTCGATCTTCTTCTTGAGGCGGCGGAGAGCCTTGTCGACGGTCTCGCCTTTGCGGATCTTGATTTCTACGGACATGTGAGCGTTTGGAGGGTCGAAAGAACAAGGGGGGAGGCCTTTCGTCAACCCCGAAACCAAGGGTATTTAAAGCCGTGAATAAGTGGGCCTCCTGGAGGGCACTAGACGCTTGCGGCGGGGGTAGGGCAGGGCAATCGTGCGGCTCACCCCTCGATGTACCTCAAGGAAATCGTCGCCAACGGATTCAAAAGCTTCGCCGACCGGACCCGCATTGAGCTCCGTCCCGGGGTCACGGCCGTGGTCGGACCCAATGGCTGCGGTAAGTCCAACATCGTCGACGCCATTCGCTGGGTCTTGGGCGAGCAGTCCGCCAAGTCCCTCCGCGCCCCGGCGATGCAGGACGTCATCTTCGCAGGAACCGACCGCCGCAAGCCCCTCCCCCAGTGTGAGGTCGAGTTGATCTTCGCCGATTGCGAAAAGGAGCTGGGCACGGCCTTTGCCGAAGTCTCGATCATGCGTCGCCTCCACCGCGAAGGGTCCAGCGACTATTTCATCAACGGCAAGCCATCCCGACTCAAGGACATCCAACGCCTGTTCATGGACACCGGTATCGGCCGCATGTCTTACTCGTTCATGGTGCAGGGGCAGATTGACCAGATCCTTTCCGCTAATCCCTCCGAGCGCCGTTATCTCTTCGAAGAAGCCGCCGGCATCACGCGCTACAAGGCCCAACGTCGCGAAGCCCTCAATAAGCTCGGCGGCGTCGACACCAATCTCGCCCGCATCACCGACGTCGTCAGCGAAGTAGGCCGCCAAATCGCTACGCTCCGCCGTCAGGCTGCCAAGGCTCTCCGCTTCCGTCGTCTGCGCCACCGCTTCACGCACCTCGACCTCGCCTGGCATGCCAAGCAGTTCGGTGATCGTCGCTCCCAGGTTGCCGCGCTTGAGACTAGCGCCACCGCCTGTCGCGGCGAAGTCACCGCGTTGACCGACGGCCTGCGCGACCGCGAGGCCGCGCTTCTCCAGATGCGCGCCCGTCGCACTGAACTGGCCGAGCAAGTTCAGCTTGCCCAGCAGGCTCTTTTCGAACTCCGGACCGCTCGCGAGAACGCCGAGAACGAAGCCCGCACTTCCGACCTTCGCTCGGACGATCTTTCCTCCCGTCTCGGCGAAGTCCGCCGCGAAGCTCAGGAAACTGAGCTCTCGCTCGCCGAATTCGAGATGCGTCTGCGCGGCAGCTCCGACGCTAAGTCGACTGCCGCCGGTTCCGTCTCCGCCACCGACGCCGCCTACCGCGAGAAGACCGCGCAGGTCGAAGATGTCGCGCGCCAGGTCGTCGAGGCCGAAAACCTCCTCCGCCGGGCCCGCCAGGATATCCTGATTGCCGAAGGCGAGATGACCCGCGCCCGCGGCGACGTCACCAATCTCGAAGTCGACCTCCGCGGCTACCAGTCTCGTCACGTAGACCTCTCCGCTTCCCTCAGCCAGGCGAAGCAGGAGCGCGAAGCGCTTGAACGCCGCGTCACCGAGTGCGGCGCCGTCGTCACGACCCGCCACGGTGAACTCCAGGCCGCCCGTACCGCCGAACAGGAAGCCACCGAGAAAGGCCGCGACCTACTGAACGATTTCCGCGCCCTCCAGCAGACGATCTCCGAACAGGACCGCAAAGTCGCCAAGCTCTCCGCTCAGCTCGGTCTGCTTGAGCAGATGCAGTCCCGACTTGAGGGCTTTTCCGAGGCCGCCAAGGCCGTCCTTCGCGGTGAGTTCTCCGAAGAGCTCCGCTCGGGCAAGGCTTCGGCCCTCGCCGATCTCGTCACGGTCGTCGACATCTCCGCCGCTGCCGCGCTCGAGAATATCCTAGGCGCCGCCTCCGAAGCCGTCGCCCTCGACTCCGCTGAATTTCTGCCGGGCATCGTCGCCAAGATGGGCGAACGTCAGCTGGGCCGCGCGGTCTTCCAGGTCGAAGCTCCGCCGGCTTCCCGCTCCGGTTCCGCCGCTCCCAGCTGGCTCCGTCCCGCGACCTCCGCCGTCCAGGCGAAGTCTCCAGACCACGCCCGCCTCGTCGCCAATCTTTTTGATGGCTGCTACGTCTGCCCGTCCCTCGGCGATTTCATTAGCTGGTGGCGCGCTAACCCAGGATTTGAGTTCTTGGTTCAGGCGTCTTCTCCCGCGAAAGCGAAATCCGCTCTGTCCGCGCTAGCCTTGAGTCTGAGAACGACCAGCTGACGACGCTCAACGAGAAGGCCCTCGGCATCCAGTCCGCGATGGACGCCAATGAACTCGATGTCTCGGCCGCCCGCGACGCCACGCAATTCGCCGCACAGGAACTTTCCGTCGCCCAGGCCGATGAGCGCTCCGCCCGCCAGGTCCTTACCACTGCTGATGACCGTATCGGCCGCGAAGAGCGCCAGCTGGCCGAAATCGATAACTCGAAGTCGGAAGCCTTGCAGCGTCGCGACCGCGCCCAGGTCACCCTCACCGCCAAAGACGCCCAAGTCGCCGAGCTCCGTGCCTCGATCACTTCCGGCGAAGTCCAGCTCGAGTCTTCGCGCGCCGAATCTGACCTCCGCCGCAACGCCTTAGGTGAAGCTCGCCTCGCTCACGCCGAACAGCGTCAGCGCCTCGAACTCGTCGGCCGCGAACTGGCCGACCTCGAATCGCGCCGGGCCGAAGCCGTGGCGCGTCTGAATTCACGTCGTATCGAGGCCCAGCAGAACGAAAAACTCATCGGCGAGCTTAAGGCTCAGGCCGCCACCGCCCGCGAGACTTCCGCCCGTCTCGCCGGCGAAATCGAGACCTCCAACTCCGGACTCAACGAAGTGCGAGGCTCCCTCAGCGAGACTGATGTGTCCGTCGAAGCTGAAGACCGCGTGCTTTCTGTCGACCGCGACCGCCTGCGCGTTGCCGACAGCCGCCTCAAGGGCCTAGAAGTCTCGCTCGCCGAGCAGTCTTCGCAGTGCGGCTTCATCGTCGAGAAGGTGCAGTCCGACCATCAGCTCGATGTCGCCGAAGTCGACTGGCGCTTGCAGCTCTGGCTCTCCGACGGCGAACCTGAAGGTATTTCCAGTTTCGACGACCTCGAGGAGACCGATGAAGAAGGCTCCCGCCCGGCCCCGAAGGCCGTCGTCCGCCGAGGTGAACCGACCGCTGAAGACCTTGCCTCGATGGAGTCCGCCGATTGGCCACCTCTCGTCCGCGAGATCGCCGAACTACGCGAACGCATGGCTGGCATGGGTTCGGTAAATCTCGTCGCCGTTGAGGAATATTCGTCTCTCCGCGACCGCCACGACTTCCTCACCAAGCAGAGCGATGACCTTTGGAAGGCGAAGGAGGAACTCACCAAGGCGATCGAGGAACTCAACCAGACCTCCCTTAAGCTCTTTACCGACACGTTCGAGCAGGTGCGCAAGAACTTCAAGTTCACCTTCGAGCGCCTCTTCGACGGCGGGACGGCCGACCTCACCATGGTCCAGGCCGAGGACCCCCTTGAAAGCGGCATCGAAATCATCGCCCAACCCCCGGGCACCAAGCTGCGTGGCATCTCGCTCCTTTCCGGCGGCCAGCGCACCATGACCGCCGTCGCGCTGCTCTTCGCCATCTACATGGTGAAGCCCTCGCCGCTGTGCGTGCTCGACGAGCTCGACGCTCCGCTCGACGACGCCAACGTGAACCGCTTCACGGATATCATCCGCGAGTTCACCCGTTTCTCCCAGTTCCTGGTGATCACCCACAATAAGCGTACCGTCTCCGCGGCCGACGCCATCTTTGGGGCGACCATGCAGGAGAAGGGCGTCACGCGCCTCTTCTCGATGCGTTTCAATAAGGAACGCGACGAGGCCGAGCCGAACCAGCCGGGTGGCGGGTTCACGATGGCCCGCTGAGGTCGCTTGCTTTGGGTGGCCTGAGGGGTAGGATGAGGGAGTCATGATTCGTCATCTCACCGCGCTTGTCCTCTTGCCGGCCATGGCCCTCGCCAGCGTATCCTTTGATACCGATGTCCGCCCGATCAACCGCACCGCCCCTGGTGCGAGCTACGCTGATATGCTGGCCCGCATTATGCCGGCGGTCGTCAGCATCCGCACCGCCGAAGTCATCCCTCAGGCCGTCCTGGATCGTTACCGCGGCCGTATCGATAAAGATAGTGTCCTCAAGGACGAGAAGACCGGCGAGACGCTCATGCCGACTGGCCTGGGTTCCGGCACGATCATCCATCCGGAGGGCTACGTCATCACCAACCGGCACGTCGTACTGAAGGCCGACCGCGCCACCGTTTCCGATACCGTTATCGTCCAGCTGCAGGATCGCCGGGAATTCCGGGCCAAGGTCCTCGGCGTCGACGCCGGCAGCGATATCGCTGTGCTGAAGATCGAGGGCCGCAACCTCCCGTTCGCCAAGTTCACCGACAGCGAGAAGGCGCGCGTGGGCGACGTCGTCTTCGCTATCGGTAACCCCCTCGACGCCGGCATTACCGTCACTTCCGGCATCGTGTCCGCGCTTGGACGCTCTGGTAAGCAGGGCATGGGCATGGCTTTCGAGGACTTCATCCAGACCGATGCAGCCATCAATCCAGGCAATAGTGGCGGGCCTCTCATCGATTTCGAAGGCCGCTTGCTGGGTATGAACACCGCTATCAAGTCCCGCACCGGCGGGAGCATCGGCCTCGGCTACTCCATTCCCGCCAATCTCATTGTTTCCGTCGCGACGGATCTGGCGAACGGCGGTAAGGTCGTGCGCGGGCTCATTGGAGTCCAAGGCGAAGACATCTCCCTCGCGGAAGCCACCAAGCTCAATCTCGGGAAGAACGGCGCCGTGCGCGTCTCGCTCATCAGTGACGGCCTGCCCGCGGCTAAGGCGGGCCTCAGGGTCGGTGACATCATTGTGGCCTTGGACGGAAAGCCTTTCGAGAATTGGAACGAGCTGCGTCTGGCGATTTCCCGCCGCAAGCCGGGTGAAGTCCTGATGGTCAACTTCATCCGCGAAGGTCGCGGCTCGTTGGCACGCGTGACGGTCGCTGAGCGCGCGCTCGACCGCTGAGCATGCGGGCGCTCTCCACATTCCGCAATCTGACCGGTGGCAGGATTCCGCCGCTGACCCGCACCGCATTGCTTTCTGGGCTCGGGCTCTTCCTGCTCGCCCTCCTGGTCTTCAAGCCAGGTGCCGGGGGCAATGATCCGGCCGAGCCTTTGGCCAATGGGGTGCGCCTAGTGGTGCCGGGCGACGCCCGGACGGAGAGCGTCGTCCTCCTGGATACCTCGGCCGTGTACTTTCCCTCTAAGCCAGCCTTGGGGGGAGGAGGGCGCTCCGAGATTGGCCAGCCTGAGGATGCCCCCTTTGCCAAATTCAGCCCCGCCCTCCAGTTCGACCCTTCTCGGCCTCTGGGGAAGGAGTCCACCCTCCAAGTGCCTCGCCGGGAAGCTCCCGGGCCGGCCAGCGCAGTCCCATTGGCGGAGGCCGCCCCTTTTACCACTTTCGGAACCCATAGCTACGCCGGCGAGGGCCTCCCTGCGCGAGCCGCTTTTTTTGAGATTTACCCGATGAGTGGGAGTAATAAGCCTATTATTAGTGGGAAAATCACCCATTTTAGTGATAAAAAAGGCATTAAAGACGATTTAATATCAAAAAATAACCCATTTAATTCCATATTTGAGGTAATTTTGAGCGTGGACTCCCTTGGTAAAGCCCCCCTCGGCAGTGAAGTGAGACATTCAGGCTCAAAAATTGTCGATGAAGCAATCCGACGGTGGGCAGCTGAGGTCGATTGGGCCAAGCAACTTCCCCCGGGAGCGTACCGTCTGATCGTGGGTCCGTAAGGGGGCTAGAAGGGGTGTAAAACCCTTGCAAAAATCCGCTTGACGGTGGGGTTTTGGATGGTCATTCAAACCCTTCCCTTCGCGTCTTCTGTACGTCGACGGTTCGCCCCTGTAGCTCAGTTGGCAGAGCGCGTCCTTGGTAAGGACGAGGTCGCTGGTTCAATTCCAGTCGGGGGCTCCATCACTTTCCACACACCAAACCTAACCACCTCCTCACCACCAAAAACATGGCCAAAGAGAAGTTCAATCGCACCAAGCCTCACGTCAATGTCGGTACCATCGGCCACATTGACCATGGTAAATCGACCACCACCGCCGCTATCGTGGCCGTGCAGGCCCGTCGCGGCCTCGCCGAGAACAAGTCCTACGCGGAAATCACCAAGGGTGGTACCGTCCGTGACGCCACCAAGACCGTGACCATCGCCGCCTCGCACGTCGAGTACGAGTCCGTCAACCGTCACTACGCCCACGTCGACTGCCCGGGCCACGCCGACTTCGTCAAGAACATGATCACCGGCGCCGCCCAGATGGACGGTGCGATCCTGGTCGTCTCCGCTGCTGACGGCGTCATGCCCCAGACCAAGGAGCACATCCTCCTCGCCCGCCAGGTCGGCGTGCCGAAGATCGTCGTCTGGCTCAACAAGGTCGACCTCTCCGAGCCTGACCTGATCGACCTCGTCGAGATGGAAGTCCGCGACCTCCTCAACAAGTACAACTACGAAGGCGACACCGCCAAGATCGTCCGTGGCTCCGCCACCGCCGCCCTCGAAGGTACCCCGGAAGGCGAACAGTCCATCCAGGACCTCCTTGCCGCCCTCGACACCGAGATCGCCGAGCCTAAGCGCGAAACCGACAAGCCCTTCATGATGTCCGTCGAAGACGTCTTCTCCATCACTGGCCGCGGCACCGTCGCTACCGGTCGTATCGAGCGCGGCGTCATCAAGGTCGGCGAAGAAATCGAAATCGTCGGTCTCCGTGACACCCTCAAGACCACCGTCACCGGCGTCGAAATGTTCCGCAAGGAGCTCGACCAGGGTCAGGCTGGCGACAACGTCGGCCTCCTCGTCCGCGGTATCGAAAAGAGCCAGATTGAGCGCGGCCAGGTCCTCGCCAAGCCGGGTTCCATCAAGCCTCACACCGTGGCCAAGGCCCAGATCTACGTCCTCAAGCAGGATGAAGGTGGTCGCCACACTTCGTTCGCCAATAACTACCGCCCTCAGTTCTTCTTCGGTACTTGCGATGCCACTGGCACCGTGATTCTCCCGGAAGGCGTGGAAATGGTGATGCCTGGCGACAACGTCACAATCACGATCGAGCTGCAGAAGCCCGTCGCGATGGAAAAGGGCCAGCGTTTCGCTCTTCGCGAAGGCGGCAAGACCATCGGCGCCGGCCAGATCCTCGAAATCGTCAAGTGATTTCCTGACGCCAAACGACCTACCAAGGTGCCGAGGCCCCCTAAAAAGGGCCCCGGCATTTGTCTCTTTAATCACCATTACAGGACGGTAGCTCAATTGGCAGAGAAACGGTCTCAAAACCGTTGGTTGTGGGTTCTCCGCCCGCCCGCCCCGCCACTCTCACCTCATCACCACCAGCACCATGATCAGCTTCCTCGGACGCCTTCGCGCTTTCTGGAACGAGACCATCACCGAGGTCTTCGTCAAAGCTTCGTGGCCCACCGCCAAGGAACTCGTCGATTCTACGCTGGTCGTCATCGCCGCCGTCGCCCTCCTGGGTGCCGTCGTCTTCTTCTGCGACTTCTCCCTTTCCAATCTCGTCCAGTTCGCGACCTCGCTCGTTCGCTGACCCCCCAATGTCCTCTCCCTCTGATTTCCGCTGGTACACCCTCCAGACCCTCTCGAACAACGAGAGCAAGGTGAAGCGCCTGCTCGATAAGGCTATCAAGGACGAGGAGATGGGCGACTTCGTTGCCGAAATCCTGATGCCGGTCAAGACCGTCAAAGATTTCCGCAACGGCAAGAAGCGCGAGAGCGAGATGAAGCTCTACCCTTCGTACCTCTTCGTCCGCGCCCGCCTCTACGACGACGAAGGTTCGCTGCTCGAAGCTCCTTGGAGTTTCCTCCGCAAGACCGATGGCGTCATCGGCCTCATCGGCGGACAGAATCCCATCGCCCTCAAGACCGAGGAGATCAACACGATCCTCCAGCAGGTCGCCGACGCCGCGGACAAGGTCGTCCCGAAAATCACCTTCAATATCGGTGAGCGCGTTAAAATCACCGACGGACCCTTCGCCAATCTCGCCGGCAATATCGACAAGATCGACGCCGACCGCGGCAAGCTTGAGGTCTCCGTCGACATCTTCGGCCGCTCCACTCCGGTCGAGCTCGAGTTCTGGCAGGTCGAACGCGATGACCGCGACTGATCCTTTTTCAACCCAACCATCTAATCAACCACCATGGCTAAGAAAGTAATCGGCGAAATCAGGCTCCAGCTCCCCGCAGGCGCCGCTAACCCTGCTCCTCCTGTCGGCCCCGCGCTCGGCGCGAAGGGCGTCAACATCATGGCGTTCTGTAAGGAATTCAACGCCAAGACCAAGGACCAGGCTGGTATGATCCTCCCGGTCATCATCTCCGTCTACCAAGACAAGTCCTTCACGTTCATCCTGAAGTCCCCGCCCGCTTCCGTCCTCCTCAAGAAGGCCGCGAAGATCGAGTCCGGCTCCAAGGTCCCGAACCGCGATAAGGTCGGCAAGGTCACCAAGAAGCAGCTCCTCGAAATCGTCGAGCTGAAGAAGAAGGACCTCAATGCCGTCAACCCTGACAACGCCGCCCGCATGATTGCCGGCACCGCGCGTTCGATGGGCATCGAAGTCATCGGTTAATTTAACCCAACCCAAACCCAACACCCACCACTGCATCCCGCAGGAGACCAAAAGTCGCTATGAGCAAAAAAACCAGCAAGCGCTACCGCGCCGCCCTCCAGGTCGCCGACCTGAAGGCCAAGTATGACGTCAACCAAGCTACCGAGATCATCAAGAAGATGCCCGGTACCAAGTTTGACGAAACCGTAGAGATCTCCGCCTTCCTCGGCGTCGATCCCAAGCAATCGGACCAGATGGTCCGCGGTACCGTCTCCCTCCCGAATGGTTCGGGTAAGAAGATCAAGGTCCTCGCCTTTACTGAAAATCCGGCCGAAGCCCTCGCCGCCGGTGCTGATTACGCCGGCCTCGCCGACCTGATCGCCAAGGTCAACGGTGGCTTCCTCGACTTCGACGTCGCCATCTCCACTGTCTCCGCGATGAAGGACGTCCGTCAGGTCGCCCGCGTCCTCGGTCCGAAAGGCCTCATGCCTAACCCGAAGTCGGGTACGGTCTCGGATGACATCCCGAAGACCATCAAGGAAGTGAAGGCTGGCCGCGTCGAATTCAAGATGGATAAGACCGGCAACATCGTGATCGTCATCGGTAAGAAGTCTTTCAGCTCCGCCCAGCTCACCGAGAACGCTCAGGCCGCTCTGTCCGCTCTCGTGAAGGCCCAGCCCGCCGGTTTCGCCGGTGGACGCTTCATCAAGTCGATCACCATCAGCGCCAGCATGAGCCCCGGCGTCGCCGTCGACCTCAAGCCCTACTCGGCCGCCGTTGCGTCCGCCTAACCTAACCACGCCAAAGAGAATCCACGAACATGCGCGCTGAAAAACAATTCCTCGTCGACGAAGTCGCCGCCCAGCTGGCCAGCTCCAACTACCTGCTGCTCGCCAACTTCACCGGCGTCACCGTCGAGAATGCTACTTCCGTCCGTAATCAGCTCCGTGCCCACGGTGCCGAGTACCACGTCGTTAAGAACAGCATCCTCAACATCGCTGCGAAGCAGGCTAAGCTCCCCGATATCTCGGGTCACCTGAGCGGCCACACGGCCCTCGTCACCGGCGGCAACAACCCGACCGGCGTCGCCAAGATCCTGGTCACCTTCTTCAAGGACTTCTCCAAGCTCGAAGTGAAGGGCGGCGTCCTCGACGCCAAGATCCTCACCAAGGCCGAAGTGGAATACCTGTCGAAGCTGCCGTCCCTCGACGGCATCCGCGCCCAGCTCCTCTCGCTGCTCTCCACCCCTGCCTCGCAGTTCGTCCGCCTCCTGGACGCCAAGCGCCAGAAGGACGAGCCAGCTGCCTAACCCCTTTCCTCGCGGAGGCTTCGCCATGTGGCGGCGTCCGAGCGGGGGGAATCCAAACCAAAAAACAACACACATCCAAAGAACCCCGGTTAGGGGCCTCGCGCCCTCAAATGTCCTTCATCGGACGCTAACCATTCAAGGAACCAAGATACCATGAGCAACATCACCAAAGACCAAGTCATCGAGTGGCTCAGCGCCCAGTCCGTTCTGGACGTCGCTAACCTCGTGAAGGACCTCGAGACCAAGTGGGGCGTTTCCGCCGCCGCTCCTGTCGCCGTCGCCGCCGCTGGTGGCGCCGCCGCCGCCGCTCCCGCCGAAGAGAAGACGACGTTTGACGTCATCCTCAAGGCCAAGGGCGCAACCCCGATCAATGTCATTAAGGAAGTCCGCGCCATCACTGGCCTGGGCCTCAAGGAAGCCAAGGACCTCGTCGACACCGCCCCGAAGGCTGTCAAGGAAGGCGTGTCCAAGGACGAAGCCAAGGATATCGAGACCAAGCTCAAGGCCGCCGGCGCCGAGGTCGAGGTCAAGTAATCCGTCTTCCGACGCATCTCTGCAAAGCGGGGAGGGTAGCACCCTCCCGGGTCCGGCGATCCCTCCCCGCTTTTTCTTCCCAACGGCCGCCCAGTCCGACCCAACTAGGCAAACCAGTCAGCACCACCGAATCAACCCGACACTCCGAGCCCACCTTCACCAGCCATGCCTCAAGAGCGCAAAAACTTCGGTAAACTACGCGAAGTCATCCCTCCGCCCAACCTGATCGAGAACCAGATTTTCTCCTTCAACGATTTCCTGCAGTTGGACCAGACCGCGTCCGCCCGCAAGAACGTCGGCCTCGACGCCGTCTTCCGCGAAGCTTTCCCGGTGGAGAGCAACAACGGCAACTTCCGTCTCGAGTACCTTGAGTACGGCCTGGTGCTGCCCAAGCAGACCGAACTCGAGTGCATCCGCGAAGGCACGACCTACGCGATCTCGGTGATGCTCAAGCTCCGCCTCCGTGAGAAGGGCGCCTTCAAGGATGAAGAAATCCTGATGGGCGAGATCCCGATGATCACCGACCGCGGCTCCTTCATCGTCAACGGCGCCGAACGCGTCGTCGTCTCCCAGCTTCACCGCTCCCCGGGTATCTGCTTCGAAGAGTCCGCCCACACGAGCGGCAAGATGCTCCACGCCTTCCGCATCATCCCTGACCGTGGTACCTGGATCGAAGTCCAGTTCGACCAGAACGACCTCCTCTGGGTCTATCTCGACCGCCGCCGCCGTCGTCGCAAGTTCCTCGTCACGACCCTTCTTCGCGCCTTCGGTTATAAGGACGACAAGGACATCCTGGCTCTTTTCTACCAGCACCGCGAACTGACCGCCAAGGCCGCCCTCGAGCTTGATCCGGAAGAACTTTCCCAGCTCGTCTACGCCGACCCGATCGTCGACGTCGAGACCGGTAAGGTCGTCGCCAAGCAGTACGACAAACTCTCCCGCGAGACGCTCAAGGAAATCCACAAGCAGCTCCCGAAGCAGAAGTTCGGCGTCTTCGACACCGCCTTCGACAACGGCTCCATCATCCTCTCTCTCCGTAAGGATATCGGCGCCGTCCGTAACGAGGAAGAAGCCCTTAAGGAAATCTTCCGCAAGCTCCGCCCCGGCGAGCCGGTCAACGTCAAGGGCGCCCGCGCCCACATGCAGCGTCTCTTCCAGGACCCGCTGCGTTACGACCTTGGTCGCGTCGGCCGCTACAAGCTCAACCAGAAGCTGAGCCTCAACGTCTCGCTCGATACCCGCACGATCACCCCTGAGGACATCGTCGAAGCCACCAAGCTCCTTTGCAAACTGAGCGCCGGCGACGGCGCGATCGACGACATCGATCACCTCGGTTCCCGCCGCGTGCGCAATGTCGGCGAGCTCCTCGCCAACCAGTGCCGTGCTGGCCTCAAGAACGTCGTCAAGACGGTCAAGGCCCGCATCAACGAGTACGACCAGAGCGTCGACTCGATCACCCCGCAGAAGCTCGTCAACCCGAAGCCCTTCGGCAATGCGATCCGCGAGTTCTTCGCCCGCAGCCAGCTGTCCCAGCTGATGGACCAAATCAACCCGCTCGCCGAGCTGACGCACAAGCGTCGTCTCTCCGCTCTCGGGCCCGGAGGCCTCAACCGCGATCGTGCCGGCTTCGAAGTCCGCGACGTCCATCCGTCCCACTACGGCCGCATCTGCCCGATTGAGACCCCGGAAGGTCCGAACATCGGCCTCATCAACTCCCTCTCCACCTACGCGCGCATCAACGAGTTCGGCTTCATCGAAGCTCCGTACCGTAAGGTCGTGCGTGGTAAGGTTTCCAGCCAGGTCGAATTCATGACCGCGGACCAGGAAGAAAAATTCAAGGTCGCTCAGGCCAACTCTGAACTCGACGACGCCTCCCGACTCAAGGGCAAGGTGACCGTCCGTTTCCGCGACGACATCCTCGAAGTGGATCCGGAAGACGTCGACTACATGGACGTCTCGCCGCAGCAGGTTGTCTCGGTCGCCGCCGCCCTCATCCCGTTCCTGGAGCATGACGACGCTAACCGCGCGCTCATGGGTTCCAACATGCAGCGCCAAGGCGTGCCCCTCGTCGTGACCGAAGCCCCGTTCGTGGGCACCGGCCTCGAACGTCGCGTCGCCATCGACTCGAAGACGGTCATCGTCTCCGAAGGCCCCGGCATTGTCGCCGCCGCCGACTCGCGTCGCATCATCGTCACCAAGGACGGCGAAGTCGCCCCCGCCCAGCTTGAGAACAAGAAGTTCAAGAGCGAGCCAGCCAAGGGTATCTACGTCTACGACCTCCGCAAGTTCCTCAAGACCAACTCCTCCACGTGCTTCAATCAGCGTCCGCTGGTCCGCCGCGGTGACAAGGTCAAGCTGGGTGAGATCATCGCCGACGGCGCCGCCACCGACAAGGGTGAGCTCGCCCTCGGACGCAATGTCCTCGTCGGCTTCATGCCTTGGAATGGTTACAACTTCGAAGACGCGATCCTGCTCTCCGAACGTATGCTCACGGACGACGTCTTTACGTCCGTCCACATCGAAGAATTCGAAGTGACCGCCCGTGACACGAAGCTCGGGCCTGAACAGATCACCCGCGACATCCCGAACCTCGGTGAGGAAGCCCTGCGCAACCTCAACCGCGACGGCGTCATCCGCATCGGTGCTGAAGTGAAGCCGGACGATATCCTCGTCGGTAAAATCACGCCGAAGTCCGAAGGCGACCTCGCCCCCGAAGAGAAGTTGCTCCGCGCCATCTTCGGCGAGAAGGCCCGCGACGTGAAGGACACTTCCCTCCGCGTGCCCTCCGGCATCTCCGGCATCATCATGGACGTCAAGGTCTCCTCCCGTACCGATAAGGACGACGGACGCCTCTCGCCCAACGACCAGCGCCGCGCCCTTAAGAAGGTCAACGAAGAGTACCGCACGGCCGACTCTCGCCTTCGCGAAGAGATGACCGAGTCCCTCTCTAACATTCTCCTCGGCGAAAAAATCCCGCTCGACGTCAAGAACTCCGAGACCGGTGAAGCCATCATCCCGGCCAACCGCAAGATCACCAAGACCCTCCTCCGCCGCCTGGCTTCCGTCTCTCGCTCCATCGAGATGAACGACTCGCCAGTGAAGCAGAAGATCCGTCAGATCGTCGACGGCTACCACCGTCGCTTCGACGAGCTTGAGCAAGAGCGCGCCCGCAAGGTCGAAGCCATCGAACAGGGCATCGACGAAGGCGGCGCCATCAAGAACGTCAAAGTGTACATCGCCACCAAGCGCAAGATCCAGGTCGGCGACAAGATGGCCGGTCGTCACGGCAACAAGGGCGTCGTCGCCCGCATCGTGCCGGTTGAAGACATGCCTTACCTCGCCGACGGAACCTCCGTCGACATCTGCCTCAATCCTCTCGGCGTTCCTTCCCGAATGAACGTTGGCCAGGTCCTTGAGACGCACCTCGGCTGGGCTTGCTCTAAGCTCGGCCTCAAGATGGCCACCCCCATCTTCGACGGTATCCCCGAGAAGCAGATCCGTGAATACCTCAAGCAGGCCGAACTCCCCGAGTCGGGTAAGGCGATGCTCATCAACGGTCACACCGGCGAAGCGTTCGACCAAGACGTCGTCGTCGGCTACATCTACATGATGAAGCTGAACCACCTTGTCGCGGATAAGATCCACGCCCGCGCCACCGGCCCTTACAGCCTCATCACGCAGCAGCCGCTCGGCGGCAAGGCCCAGTACGGCGGCCAGCGCTTCGGCGAAATGGAAGTCTGGGCTCTCGAAGCCTACGGCGCCGCCTACACGCTGCAGGAACTCCTCACGGTCAAGTCCGACGACGTCGCTGGACGTACCAAGATCTACGAGCAGCTCGTCAAGGGTGACAACACCCTCGTCAGCGGCACCCCCCAGTCCTTCAACGTGCTGATGAAGGAGATGCAGGCCTTGTGCCTGGATGTCCGTCTCGGCTCCACCACCGCCCCCACCCCGGATCGTAACTGAGCGTCCGCCGTAACCACACCTAGACCTTAACAGACATGATTCACCCGGAGCACACCCCCGAGTTCACCGCCAACGAAACGAAGGAACAGTCCTTCGATTTCGTCTCCATCTCGATCGCCTCTCCCGAGGAGATCGTCCAGTGGACGGGCGAACAGTTCCTCGACGAACTCGACGAACACGGCAACCGCAAGGTCAAGGGCCTCAAGGAAGTAAAGAGCCCTGAGACCATCAACTACCGCTCGTTCAAGCCCGAGCCGAACGGCCTCTTCTGCCAGCGCATCTTCGGCCCCGTCCGCGACTACGAATGCTACTGCGGCAAGTACAAGAAGGTGAAGTACAAGGACGTCGTCTGCGATAAGTGCGGCGTCGAAGTCACCGTCTCCCGCGTCCGTCGTGAGCGCATGGGCTACATCCGCCTCGCCATCCCGGTCTCCCATATTTGGTTCCTGAAGAGCATGCCCAGCCGTCTGTCGCTGATGCTCGACATGACCACCCGCCAGCTCGAGCAGGTCATCTACTACCAGAAGTACTTGGTCGTCGACCCGGGTGCCACCGGCATGGAAGAGAAGGAACTCCTCGACGAGGAATCCTACCGCCGCGCCGTCGAACAGCACGGCCCGGACGCTTTCAAGGCCCGCATGGGAGCCGAAGCCCTCCAGCAGCTCCTCAAGAAGATGGATCTCGCCTCCACGGTCGAGAACCTCCGCGACCAGCTCCGCTCCACGCGCTCCAAGCAGATCAAGAAGAAGATCGCTCGCCGCATGAAGATTATCCAGGGCTTCCTGGCTTCGGGCAAGCGCCCTGAGCACATGATCCTGACGGTGCTCCCGGTCATTCCTCCGGATCTCCGTCCGCTCGTTCCTCTCGAAGGCGGCCGTTTCGCTACCTCCGACTTAAACGATCTCTATCGTCGCGTCATCAACCGCAACAACCGCCTGAAGCAGCTCATCCAGATGAAGACGCCCGACGTCATCATCCATAATGAGATGCGCATGCTCCAGGAAGCCGTCGACGCTCTCCTCGACAACGGCCGCCACGGCAAGCCGGTCAAGGATCGCGACCGTCAGCTGAAGTCCATCTCGGACATGCTGAAGGGTAAGCATGGTCGTTTCCGCCAGAATCTCCTCGGTAAGCGCGTCGACTACTCCGGTCGCTCCGTCATCGTCATCGGTCCTGAGCTCAAGCTCAACCAGTGCGGTCTCCCGAAGAAGATGGCCCTCGTTCTCTTCGAGCCCTTCATCATCCGCCGCCTCAAGGAACTGGGCTTCGCCCATACCGTTCGCGGCGCCCGCAAGCACATCGAGCAGAAGAAGCCCGAAGTTTGGGATATTCTGGAAGAAGTGACCAAGGGTCACCCGGTGTTCCTCAATCGCGCGCCGACGCTCCACCGTCTTTCCATCCAGGCCTTCGAGCCCATCCTCATCGAGGGTGACGCCATCCGCCTGCACCCGCTCGTCTGTACCGCTTACAACGCGGACTTCGACGGTGACCAGATGGCCGTCCACGTTCCGCTGTCCCTGGAAGCCATCATGGAGTGTAAGCTCCTGATGATGTCCACGAACAACATCTTCTCGCCGTCCAGCGGTAAGCCGATTCTCACGCCGTCCCAGGACATCGTGCTCGGTGCCTACTACCTGACGCTCGAACCCGCCGACAAGCCGGCGGCCAACACCCACCTGCCGGTGCTGGGCTCCGTGTCCGAGGCGACGTTCGCCGAAGCCGAAGGCTCGCTTCACCTGCATGACTGGGTCCGTTTCGCCAACCCCGACTTCAATCGCAAGACGGTCCACGGCGAAGCCACGGGCAGCACGATCGTTACCACGGTCGGCCGCATCATCTTCAACACCATCTGGCCTGCCGAACTCGGTTTCTTCAATGAGACCGTGAAGAAGGGCCAGCTCGGCGACCTGATCCTGAAGACCTACAAGCATTGCGGCCGCGAGGCTTCGATTCCGGTCCTCGACGCGCTCAAGGAGACCGGCTTCCGCATCGCGACCAAGGCTGGTATCTCCATCGGTGTGAGCGACATGATTTACCCGAAGGAAAAGGAAGGCCTCGTCCGCGAAGCCACCGCCAAGGTCCGCGAATTCCAGCGCCAGAACGAATCCGGTACGATCACCAACGACGAACGTCGTAATAAGGTCGTCGATACCTGGTCCGGCGCTACCGATGCCATCGCGCAGTCGGTGTACACGACGCTCTCGCAGTCCGCGAAGGTGGCCGGCGTGAAGAAGGGCGATCCTCGCCATTCCCACCGCATGCTCATCAACCCGGTTTACGTCCTCATGGACTCCGGCGCCCGTGGTAATAAGGCCCAGGTGAAGCAGCTTTGCGGCGCCCGAGGCCTGATGGCCAAGCCGTCTGGCGAAATCATCGAACGTCCGATTCTCTCGTCCTTCCGCGAAGGTCTCTCGGTTCTGGAGTACTTCATCTCGACGCACGGCGCCCGTAAGGGTCTGTCCGACACCGCGCTGAAGACCGCCGACGCGGGTTACATGACCCGTAAGCTTTGCGACGTGGCCATGGACGTGATCGTCACCGACTCCCGCGACGTCGCCCCCGGCTCTGAAGTCATCACGCTCGGAGACGCCTCCCTTGGTCGTCACCTGGCCGCCGATGTCCCGAATCCTTCCGGTGCCGTCAAGGCCCTCGCCAAATCCGAAGCTCCTCTCACCGAAGAGCTCATCGCGAAACTGCGCGACGCCGGTGTTGATCGCGTCCATGTTCACATTCCTAACGGCGTGTGGAAGACCCCGATCTACGACGGTGACGAACTCTTAGTGTCGCTCTCTGAGCGCATCGTGGGCCGCTGCCCGTCTGAAGACGTCACGAACCCGCTCAATCCTTCCGAAGTCATCGTGAAGGCCGCCGTGCTCATCGACGAAATCGCTGCCAAGCGCATCGAGACCGTCGGTCTCGACCGCGTGAAGGTCCTCTCTCCGCTCACGCACATGAACGTGAACGCGATTCCGCCCACCTCCTACGGCCTCGATCCTTCGACTGGACGCATGGTCGAACGCGGTACCGCAGTCGGCATCATCGCCGCCCAGTCCATCGGCGAGCCGGGCACCCAGCTCACGATGCGTACGTTCCACATCGGTGGCGTCGCTCAGCTGAAGACCCCGGAAATCAAGTCTAAGGGCAAGGGCCTCGTCCAGTACGTCGACCTCACCACGGTCTCCGTCGGAGACAAGTTCATCGCCGTCAACGGCAACGGTTCGATTCGCCTCCTCAACGAGGCTGGTTCGCCGACCGAGGAATACCGTATCGTCGCCGGCTCTGTCGTCGGTGTCGAAGACGGTAAGCCAGTCGACAGGGGCGTCCTTATCGCCGCCTGGGATCCTAACTCCACCCCGATCATCGCCAATGGCGACGGCAAGATTCGTCTCGTCGACATGATCTCTGGCGTGACGTTCACCGAAGAGCGCGACCCGTCGAACAACACGTTCTACAAGTCCGTCATCGAGCACTCCGACGAACAGAATCCCCAGATTCAAATCATCGGCGCCAACGGTAAGGAAGTCGGTTCCTTCTCGATCCCCGCCGGCGCCCGCGTCGAAGTGGACGAAGGCGACAAGGTCAGCCGCGGCTCTATCGTCGCCAAGATCCCTCGCCAGGCCGCCAAGACGCAGGATATCACCGCCGGTCTGCCGCGCATCTCCGAGCTCTTCGAGGCTCGTCCCCCGAAGGACGCCGCCGAGATTGCCAAGATTGACGGCTCGGTTCGCTTCGAACCTTCCATTCGTGGCAAGAAGCGCCTCGTCATCTCCGACTCCATCGGCCGCGAAGAGGAGCATCTCATCCCGCACGGCAAGCACATCATTGTCGCCGCCGGCGACAAGGTGAAGCAGGGCCAAGTCCTCACGGACGGCGCTGTCGACCCGCATGATATCCTCGACATCCTGGGCCAGTCCAAGGTGCAGGATTACCTCATCACTGAGATTCAGAAGGTGTACCGTACCCAGGGCGTTGTTATTAACGACAAGCACATCGAAATTATCGTCTCGCGCATGCTCCGCAAGGTCCGCATCACTGAGCCGGGCGACTCCGATTACCTCTGGGGCGAACATGTCGACCGCACTCTCCTCGCGGAGAACAACCGCTCCATCAACGAGCGCGGTGGTCAGATTGCCGAATCCGAGCCGATCCTCCTTGGCATTACCAAGGCCTCCCTCGAGACCGAGTCCTTCATCTCGGCCGCCTCCTTCCAGGAGACGACCCGAGTCCTGACTGACGCCGCCACGATGGCCAAGCGCGACAACCTGACCGGCTTCAAGGAGAACGTGATCATGGGTCACCTCGTCCCCGCTGGCACAGGTTTGCCTGCATATCGTCGCATTCGCGTCTTCCAGACCCCGACTCCTGCTTAAGCGGAGCGACGAGGATGGGAATCAGCCCCCGCCCGCAAGGGTGGGGGCTTTGTTTTGGCACCTTCTTGACGGTTTGGGGGTTGATACCCCCTCCCGATTTGCCACTCTCTCATCCAACCCCAAGCCAAACCCAAGCCACCCCCATGTCTCGCTTCCTCATCGCTGCCTCGGCACTCACCGCTTCCGCTCTGGTCCAGGGCGCCAACTGGATTCCATCCTCGCCGCTCGTCCAGATCGGCAACGACTGCGACATCTACTTCGACGCTGCGGCCAGCCTCGAAGTTACCGACAACCTTTACTCCAGCTCCACCAAGACGTCCGCCACAAGCTGGATGGTGACTCCGGGCTTCCTGCTCGAGTACGGTAAGGACTCGGCGCTTTCCGCCACCATTTCGGTCAAGCGTACCTTCGTGAACTTCACGGACAATACCTTGTCCGACCTCGAAGATTCCCGCGACGCCTTGGCTGTCGGCATCCGCTTCGCTGACGGCGGCCCGCTTTCCCTGTCCGTCGACTCTTCCTATCGCGTGACCGCTCGTAACGACGACCTGCAGATGCAGGGCCTCGGCGGCATCCTGGGCGCGACCCTCGTCCGCCAAGCCAGCTATGCGCATTCGTTCCGGGCCGACTACAAGCTGACAGAGAAGCTCAGCGTCGGTCTGGGTTACTCGAATTCCTATAATCAATACCTCGACCCGGCGACGACTGGCGCGGCTGGCAACTTCGTCTACAACACCAACACACTGACCGAGCTGAACACGAAGTCCATGCCGCTCAGCTTCGATTACCAGGCCTTCGAGAAGCTCAGCTTCGGCTTGGCCCTGCAGCATGACGTGACGGATTACTCCGCCGCCCCCTACTACAGCCAGGCCGGCGTGCCGCGCCCGCCGCTTACCCACCAGCAGCTCGTGAAGAACTTTGCCGGCCTCACCCTGAAGGGACAGCTCACCGAATCCGGTAAGCTCAATGGTAACGTCCGCGTAGGCTACTCACAGTATCACTTCGATAGCGCCGCCAACGACTCCGACCTCTCCTACTCGGTCAACCTGAGCCATCAGCTTACCGAACGCTTCAGCCAATCGCTGACGCTCTCCCGCGACGTCACGGCTTCCTCGACCAATAGCCAGATGGCCTCGAAAAACTACACCTACGGTATCGGCTATAACGCCTCCGAGGATCTCAACCTCAACTTCTCGGCCACCAAGAGCGACGTCTTCGCCAGCACCAGCCAGGTTGATACTTACGTCTATACCCTCGGCGCAGATTACAAGTATTCAAAGCACCTGACCTTCCAGGCCAGCTACAGCCTGAGCGACTCCACCGCCTCCGTCGCGTCTTCGACCTACACGTCTAATGCCTTCACGCTCTCGGCGGCTTTCCGCTACTGAGGCTCGCGTCTCGGCAAACGGTTGAGCAGGACCGGTTGACCGGCAGGTCTGGTCTCCCTATTTTACTTCTATGTCCTCCGTCTTGAAAAGCCTGCTCGGTGCTTTCTGTGCCGTTGTCCTGCTGGCCGCTTGCTCATCTTCGGGATCCAGCCCGGTCACCTCCGCCTCCTTCGAGCCAGAGAATGTCCTCACCCTTGGGCGTGGGGCTTCCGATCCCTCGGCGGTGCCTGCTCCCGTGACGACCGCTCCGGTTGCGGCTGAAGTCGCTGGCGGCGCACCCGTCGCCGCTGCTGCTGATTATGTCGTGGCGACGCCGACAATCCAGGTTGAGCCGGCCGGCAGCCAGAATAGCTACCGTCTCCGGGCCCGCGACTTCATCCGCATCCTGGTCATCAACGAACCCGACACGCAGATCGAACGTCGCATCAACTCCGATGGCACGGTGGATATTCCTTTCCTCAAAAAGCTCGTGCCCGTCGCCGGCCTCACGCTCACGCAGGCCCAGGTCGAACTTTCGAATCAGTTCCGAGTCTATTTCAAGAAGCCCCAAGTCACGATCTCGATTGTCACCTATGCCGAGCGTCGCGTCTACGTCTCGGGTTATGTCGGCAAGCCCGGCCCAGTGTCCATCCCCCCCGAAGAGACGCTCACCCTCGGTCGGGCCCTCTCCATGGCCGGCGGAGTCCTGCCGCGAGGTAATCGTTCCGACGTGGCGATCAAGCGCAGCCGCGACGGCTTTACGTCAGTGATCTCGAAGGACGTCCGTCGTATCGACGACGGCGACGAGCCGGACTTCATCCTAGAGGATGAAGACCAGATCTACGTCCGCGACAGCCGTATCTGATCCCTTTCCATGGCCACCCCGGAATCTTCGTCTGACAATCGCCCGCCTGAACCTGCGCGCGGCGGTAACCGCGGTTACGGTTCCTATGGCAGTTACGGTAACTACGGCGCTGGCAACGGCGGCTATGGCTACGGCAACTCCGGCGCCTACAACCGCGGCGGGGCAGGGGAAGGTAATCCGATCCACAACTACCTACTGATGCTCCGTGAGCGTTACTGGTGGATCCTGCTGTCGACCCTGGTCTTCCTCACGCTGGCACTCCTCAACACCTTTAACACCGTCGCGGAATACCGGGCCACCGGTCGCCTCCAGGTTTTCCGCCTCGCCCCGACCATCAACGGTGGTTCCTCCGCCGCCGATGATAACTTCAAGATTGTTTCGAACGACGACTTCTTCACCGCTGTCGAGGTGATGCGTAGCGCCAACATCATCGAAGGCGTCTCGAAGCGCCTCACCGCGGCGGAGCTTAAAAACGTCCTGGAGCCTTATCAGGCCGGAAACATCTTCTCCGGTCCGCTGACTCCACAGGAGGTTTTTGCCAAGCAGCGCGGGATTAATCCGCAGCGCCAGACCTTGGTGATCAATGTCGATTTCACCCATCCCAACCGGGATATCGCCCGGCAGGTCGCGCGTCTATTTTGTGATTCGATCAAGAAGTACAGCGAAGACGCCCGCCTGATGGTGACCAATCCGCTTATCGAGAAAGCCCGTATCGAGATCGAGACCCTCGAGGACAAGGTTCGGCGCCTTTCTGAGCAGAAGAACGATCTAATCAAGAACCAGAAGCTTCTCTCCATCGCCAAGGACACCAATACTCTCACGACGGAACGCTCCGTACTCGTGAAGGACCGCGAAGAGACCCGTAAGCAGATCGACGAGAACGAGATCCTGGTCTCGGTCATCGCCAGCTACGAGAAGGAGAGCCGTCCGCTCGGCGACATCCCCCAGATCCGCGCCGACAGCGACGTCGCCGCCACCCAGACGGCCATCAGCGCCTCCAAGATCCGCGTAAGCCAGATGGTTGAGACCTACACGGATCAGCACCCGAAGCTCCTGGCCGAACGCGAGGCCCTGAAGCAGCTCGATACCCAGCTCAAGGAGGCCGTTGGTCAGGCGATCAAGGCCCGTCGCAGCTCGCTCGAGAACGCCAAGGCCCGCCTTGAAGCGATTCTGCGCAACCTCCTCGCGAAGGAAGAGGAGATTTCCAAACTGCAGGCCGCCAACGTCGAACTCGAACGCGTCGACAAGGATATCAAGGCGAGTGAGGAATTCCTCGGTCGGATGAAGCTCAGCTATGAGGAGGCTAAGCTTCGCTCCTCCACCTCGGGTACGAGTACCTCTATCAGTATCCTCGATGCCCCTTCCGTCTCGGACAAGCCGATCAATAAGAACTACTATTTTAACGCGCTGGTTGGCATAGGTTCGGGACTGCTCTTCGGTGTGGTCCTCATCGTCGTCATCGGAACCTTAGACTCCCGCATTAAGTCCGCTAAGGACGTGGAAGACTCCCTAGGCCTGCCGCTCATTGGCACCGTTCCCCGCGTCGCCAACGTTTCTGGTCCGGACCGCGCGTTACTGGCTCGCCAGGACAAGGACCGCATCGCTACCGAAGCGGTCCGTTCCATCTACTCCGCCCTCAAGGTCAATCCAGCTGTTTCGAAGGCGCGCGTCTTCCTGGTCACTTCCACTCGCCCCAGCGAAGGTAAGACCTTCGTCGCGACGAATCTGGCGCTGATCTTTGCCCAGCATTCGGAGCGTGTGCTCATCATCGACGCCGACCTTCGCCTCCCTAACGTTGGGCCGTCGCTAGGCTTCACGGGTGATGGCGGCCTGAGCAAATGGTTCAACGGCGAGATGTCCATTGACGAAGCGATCGTCCACGACGTCGCTCCAGGCCTGGACGTCCTGCCGGTCGGCCTGAGCTGCAAGAATCCCACTCAAGTCATCAACAACCCCAAGTTCCTCGCCATGATTGAGGAACTCCGTGGGCGCTACGACCGCATCTTCATCGACTCGCCGCCCATCGGCGCGGTCTCCGATGCGCTCCATCTCCTTCCTAAGATCGACGGCGTTCTCTACGTCGTCCGTTACAACACCGTCAACCTGCGTAACGCAACCTCCTGTCTGGCGCGTCTGCGCGAAGCCCAAGCTCCGTTACTTGGGGTCGTCCTCAACGCGATGTCCCTCCGAATGGCCTCCGCCTACACGGACACGTACGATTCCTCCTATCGGAAGTACTACGTCGACGAACCGCGCAGCCAGTCCGGCTCGGGTTCGGCGAAATCCTAATTTCCCTATGCGCCCGCTCCTCCTGCTTTTGGCCGCTCTCGCCTTCGTCGGTTGTCAGAACGTGCCCATCACGGGCCGCTCCCAGTTCATCCTCGTCGAAGAGTCGGAAGTGGCTTCGATGTCCGCGACGGAGTTCTCCAAGATGAAGAAGCTGCCCAGCGACCAGCGTCTGGCCAAGATCAGGGAGATCGGCCTGAAGATTGTCGCTGCTGCCCGCCGCGACGACAAGGCCGGCGTGCTGCCACCCACCTCGAAGTGGGAGTTTGCTATCATCGACGATAAGACGCCCAACGCCTTCGCCATGCCTGGCGGTAAAATAGGCTTCAACTCGGGCATGTTCCAGTATGCGCCGACCGACGACGATATCGCGGTGATCCTCGGCCACGAGGTCGCCCACGTCATCTGTCGTCACGGCTCCGAGCGCGTCTCACAGGTAGTAGGTGTCGCCATCGCGGCCGCCGTGGCCGACGAGGCCACTAAGAATTCTTCGGCCAAGACCCGCTCCTCCTGGATGGCTGCCGTGGGTATCGGCGCCCAGTATGGGATCCTACTTCCGTTCAGCCGTAGCCACGAATCGGAAGCCGATTACCTCGGCCTACTTTTCATGGCCCGCTCCGGGTACAATCCGGAGGCCGCTCCGGCTTTTTGGAGCCGTTTCGGTAAGGCCGGAAGCAAGACGCCGGAGTTCCTTTCGACGCACCCGTCCGACAGCACCCGCGTGAAGCAGCTTCAGGGCTGGCTCCCGGAGGCTAAGGCTCAGATGCCGAAGAAGCCGTAAGGCTCTCTACCGGCGCTCGGGAATGAGCGGGCAGGTGAGGTACACACCCTTGGGGTCGTTCAGGGCACGAATTGATCGCAGCCACTTGGCGTTCGACTTGAGGAATTCCTTGGCGGGATCCGCCGATGCCTTGGAGAAGAGAGGCGAGTCGTCGTCGCCCTCCGAGAGGAGTTGTTGGAGCAGGTTCTCGCGGCCAGAATTCAGGGCCGGAATTTGGATGAGTTCGGCCTCTTCGGTCTTGGCCAGCAGCTTGGCTTCCTTGATGGCATCGCGCAGGCCACCGAGCTTGTCCACGAGGCGCAGGCCGCGGGCGTCTTCGCCGAGCCAGACGCGTCCTTGGGCGATCTCGTGGACGCCGTCACGCTTCAGGCTACGTCCCTCGGCGACGATGCGCAGGAAGTCCTCGTAGACGCCGTCCACGGAGGTCTGCACGATGGCCAGTTCTTCGGGGGTCGCGGCCCGATGTTCGGCGAGCAAGTCGGCATAGCGGGCGGTTTTCACGCCGTCGGTACCGAGCTGCACCTTCTTCGCCAGCTCGCCATAATTGAAGTGGAGGCCGAAGACGCCGATCGAACCCGTGATTGTCGAGGGATCCGCCATGATAAGGTTGGCTTTAGCGGCGATATAGTAGCCGCCGCTCGCCGCGACATCGCCCATGGATACGACCACGGGTGTCCCCTGGCTCTTGAGGAGTCCGACTTCGCGCGCGACGACGTCGCTGGCGAAGGCCGAGCCGCCTGGACTGTTTACGCGGAGGACGATGGCCTTGATGCGATTGTCGCCGCGGAGTAGGCGCAGGTCGCGGGCTAGGCGGTCGCCGCCGATGATACCCGGTGCACCCCAGCCGTCGACGATTTCGCCTTCAGCGTAGACAATCGCAATCCGGGGGCCGTTGTGCGATAAGGTCACCTTGTTGGCGTAGCGATGCAGGTTTACCTGTTGGAAAGAAGTTCCTGAATCATCGGCGCCGGCGCCGGCGGCCCGGACCTGCTTGACGAGCTCGTCGCGATGCATGGCTTTATCCGCTAGCTTAAGCTCGACGGCCTTCTGGGCGTTGAAGACGCCGGCCGAGTTGACCGTCTTGGAGAGGGCAGACGGGGAAAGGCCCCGCGATTTCGCGATATCTCCGAGGATACGCTTCCAGACACCGCTCATCAGGGCTTCGGATTGCTCTCTCGCCGCCTCGCTCATGACGCCGCCGAGGTATGGCTCCACGGCGGACTTATATTTGCCGACCTTGGTGACCTGGACGCCGATACCCAGCAGCTTCAGGGAGTCCCCGTAATAAGTGTGATACGAGGCGAGGCCTTTCAGTTCGAGTTCGCCGGCGGCATGCACGTAGACTTTGTCCGCGACGCTGGAGAGGTAATATTCGCCTTGCGCGCCGTTCTCCATCCACGCGATGACGGGCTTGCCGCTCGTCTTGAAGGCGGCGATGGCCTTACGGAGCTCGGCCTTCTGGGTGACGCCGGCGGCGAGCGGGCCGTTCAGCAGGATGCCGACGATATTCCGGTCTTTGGCGGCGAGGTCGATCGCTTCCAGTGCCCGGAGCAGGTCGAGTTCGGGGCCGCTGCCGCCGAGCAGCAAGAGATCGAGGCCAGGGGTGCCGTGGGCGGGTGTGTCGTTAATCGTGAGATCTCCGCCGATAACGAGCATCGACTTGGGCTTCACAGAGACCGTGGCGGACTCATGGTTGCTGCCGGCTGAACTCGCGAGCGAGACGATGAGGACGATTAACGCGAAGCCGCCAATGGCGATGGCGAGGAAAGTGCCGAGCACGGAGGCGAAGACGGACTTGAAGAAATCTTTCATGGGAGGGGGAAAGGGCGGGTGTCGTTAAAATGATGCTTTCGTGTCTCCTTTTCGCCAATCAAAAGCTCATTATTGATGCCCCTTTCCTCTCGATGCCGCCCGCCTCGGGGGCTAGTTTCTCGCTATGTCAGAGAACACGTCCTCGGCCGGCGCCGGCACTTCCCGCAAGGCGTTGGCCATCAATCTCGATCGGTCGGCCTACGGGGCCTTCGCCGAGATCGGGGCAGGGCAGGAAGTGGTCCGTCACTTCTTTAAGTCGGGCGGAGCCTCGGGTACGGTGGCGAAGAGTATTTCCGCCTATGACATGCGTGTCAGCGACGCGATTTACGGCCACCCGCAACGCTATGTTTCCCGCCAACGGTTGGAGCAGATGCTCGATCATGAGTACGGACTCCTGGTCGATCGTCTGAAGGCTGAACGTGGCCCGGTGACCCGCTTCTTCGCCTTCGCCGACACGGTGGCGACGACCCCCCATGACGGTAAAGGGCAGGGTCACTCTTGGATCGGGATCCGCTTTCAAGACCATCCACAGGCCGAGCCAAGCGAGGTCATCCTCCATCTTCGTCTCTGGGATAAGGATGCAGGACGCCAGCAGGACGCCCTCGGGGCCGTCGGCGTGAACCTCATCCACGCCGCCCTCAACACGTGCGATAGCGTCGACAACTTCCTCACCGCCTTGGTCGACGAAGTGGGTGCCGGACGCGTCGAGGTCGAGTTCGTCCATTTCAGCGGACCAGCTTTTGGCGCTTTCGACAATCGCGCGGCCGCCCTTCGGCTTGTCCGCCTCGGCCTGACAGACGCCGTGCTCTTCGGTCCGGAAGGCGATCCGCAGGTCCCGAGCGAATACTTCCACAAGCGCTCGGTCTTGGTCGCCCGCGGTACCTTCCGCCCGGTCTCGATTGTCAATGTGGACATGCTGGCCTGCGCTTTGCGTGCCCTGCCCGAAGGCGGCAAGGACGTGGTCCCGCTGTTCGAGATGTGCATCGGCTCCGACCCGCACCCTGAATCCGAACTCATCGACCGCATCCGCCTCGTGGGCGCGATGCAGCACCCCCTCCTGGTCACGCGCCATCGCGGCTGGTATCGTCTCCCGGCCTATTTCCGCCTGCATACCACGGGTAGCATCACGCTAGTCGCAGGCATGAACAACCTCGTCGACCTCTTTAATCCCGAGCACTACACCCACCTCGAAGGCGGCGTCTTGGAGTCGTGTGGTCGTCTCTTTAAGGATGGCGTCCGCGTCATGGTCTACCCGATGCGCGGGGATCAGCTCCGCCGGTTAATCCTCGATCCGGTCGCCTGTAAGGTCTGCTTCCCGGAGAGCTACAGCGTCGCCGAAGACTCGGTGGTCACCGCTTCTGCTATCCAGATGCGCCCCTCGGTGGCCGGTCTATTCCAGCACCTACTCAATAACGGCTTCCTAGTGCCGATCACCGGGGCTGACCCCCTGGCGATGGCCTGCCAGCCGCGTACTTTGGCTGAACGCATCCGCAAGAATGAGGGTGGCTGGGAAAAAGAAGTGCCTCCTTCGGTTGCGGTCGCGATCCGGAGTCTCAAGTTATGGGCTAGGTAGTCTATGCCCGTCACTTCGCTTCCCCCAGCCCAAGATACCGAGCTCTCGCTCTCCGTCGAACGCGCCTACCGCGAGTCGCTGGTGACCGATCGGCTTGGCGCCATCTGGTCACTTATCTTGGCGAAATGTTTCTTGGCGCAGTGGGCGATTCTCCGCTTCGAAATCCCGATCCACGGTCCGCGCTATATCTGGACGCTCACGTTGATCATGGGGATCGTCGCGTCGGCTTATTACCTGCACGCCCATCGGGTGCGGCTGTACTTGCTGCCCACGCATTTTCGTGTGAACGCCGCCGTGCTCGCGGGGCTCATCGTGTCGTTGGGCTTCGTCGCCTACGCTTATTTCGCCCGTGGCCTCCTGTCCGCTCCCCTGGCGGCGGCCCTCGCGGCGGTGTTGTTAGGTTCGTGGTCTCTCGCACGCGCAGCGTTGCGACGCGCATGGCCGCCGCTTTTCGGCGCTTTCCTCTGGTGGGGTCTCGCCGCTACGGCCCTGCGTTCCCCGCCGAGTGAAGCGTTGCTCTGGCTGGGACTGGGCTTGCTGTGCGCGCAGGCCTTGCCGGGCTTCGCGGTCGCGGCCCAGGCATCCCGACGTCGCGCCTGATTAGGCCGAAGACTTAGCGCCGGTACTGTTCATGAGGTGCGTCATGAAGCGCTTCATGGCCGGCGTCAGGACGCGGCCCTTACGATGTAGAATGGCCAAGGGGCGCGCCACGCGGCGGTCGCGTAGGCGGAGCATGACCAGCGTGCCTTGCTCGACTTCCTGGCGGATGGTGCCTTCGGGCACGAGCGCCACGCCTGCGTCGACTTCCACCGCACGCTTGAGCGTTTCGATATTGTCGAATTCCATGGAGGGCTCGAGCTCGATGCGCTGTTCGCGGAAGAATTGGTCGAGCGCCTTGCGTGTCGGGATATCTTGGTCGAAGCCGATAAACTTGCCGCCTTGCAGGTCGGCAAGGTCGATCTCTTTCTTGCCCGCAAGCTTGTGCTTGGGCGAGCAGATGGCGACGAGCTGGTCTTCCATCAGGGGGATGATCTCGACCTGGCGGGTCTTCTGCGGGAAGGCGACGAGACCAAAATCCACCGCGTTTGAGATGACGTCATCATAGACGAGGTTCGAGCGACGGTATTCGACGCGCACATTGACGTGCGGGAATTCCTGCATGAACGACTTCACGTGCGGGGGAAGCTCGTGCAGGCCAATCGAGACGATGGTCGAGATGTGGACGGTGCCGCTGACGACCTTACGCATCTCCTGCATCTCGCTGCCGACCTGTTCGTAGCGGTTGAGGATGTCCTTGGCGGCCTCATAGAGGCTGCGGCCTTCACGCGTGAGCCGGAACTGTTTCTGGCTGCGGTCGACGATCAGGACGTTGAAATGCTTTTCCATCGAGCGAAGCTGCTGGCTGACCGCCGACTGGGTGATGGCGTTGAGCTTGGCGGCCTTGGAGAAACTTTCGTTGTCCACCAGGTCGCGGAAGATCTTCAGGTTCTCGATATGCATGGGAATGAAAGACCCCATGATTAATGAATCTAATGGGTCATGGCTTCAAGTGTAGATATGCTAATCCTAGGCCTTGGCCCTCCAGGCGGCCTAGGGAGCCCGACTGGTTGACTCCCCGCCCGTTCTCCCTCCCTCTGGTGCCAATGGTCTCCTCCGACCAGTTTAAGGCCCATTGCGAGGGGGTGCTGGCCCGCATTCAGGCCGCCTGCGCCCGGGTCGGTCGCGACTCCGCTTCCGTCCGCCTCCTACCCGTCACGAAGACCCACCCGATCGAGGCCGCTTTGCTCGCCTATGGCTATGGACTAAGGGCGGTCGGTGAGAACCGAGTCCAAGAAGCCGCCCAGAAGCGCCCCCTGGCCCCGGCCGACCTCCGCTGGGAACTCATTGGGCACCTCCAGTCCAATAAGGCCAAGCAAGCTCTGCAGGCTTTCGACGTCATCCAAAGCGTGGATTCCGCCGAACTGGCCATCCGCCTCGGTCGGCTGGCCGGCGAGATGGGGCTGCGCCGGGAGGTACTGATCCAAGTTAATTCCGGGGACGATCCCGCCAAGTTCGGTTGCGACCTCGCCGACGCCCCGCGCCTGCTCGAGGCCGCACTAGCCCAGTCTGCTTTGGTCGTGAAGGGGCTGATGGCCGTCGCGCCTCTTTCCGATGATCCCGCGGATGCCGATCGGACCTTCGCCGAGCTTCGCCTTTGCCGGGACTCCCTCGCCGCCCGCTTCGGCGTGGCGCTCCCGGAATTATCGATGGGGATGAGCGGAGACCTTGAATCCGCCGTCGCCGCAGGTTCTACTTGTGTCCGTGTCGGCTCCGCTTTGTTCGGTAGCCGTCCCTCCGCATGATCCGCCGCCTTCAAATCCGCGACCTCGCCCTGATGGATCGCACCGAGCTCGAACTGGGTTCGGGCTTCACGGTGGTCACAGGTGAGACTGGCGCGGGCAAGTCCGTCTTGCTCGGCGCGCTTTCGCTCCTCGCGGGCAATCGTGCCGCTAAGACAATCGTCCGTAAAGGTGCCGAGGAATGCTCAGTCGAAGCCGAGCTCGAGACCGACGGCGACAAACGTTTTGACGAGGTCCTCAAATCCCTCGACCTACCGGATTGCGACGATGGCCTGCTCATCTTGAAGCGTTCGGTGCATGCGACCAAAGCGGGACGTATCTCGATTAACGGTGGTTCGGCCACCCTCACGCAACTCCAGCAGCTCGGTGAGCTCTGGATCGATTTCCACGGTCCCGGCGAGCCGCAGAAGCTGATGCGCGCCGAGACTCAACTGGAGATGCTCGACCTGCATGCCGGCCTGGCCTCCGCTCTCGCGACCTACCGCACGGGCTGGCGTCTGCGTAATGACCTGCTCCGCGAAGCGGCCGAAGCCGCCACGGCCGAACGACTCTCCGAGGACGAAGCAGCCTTCCTGCGCTCGCAGCTCGAGAAACTGGATTCACTCGATCTCTCCGAAGAGGCCATCACCAAGCTCGAACGCGACCACGCCCGCTCTTCACGAGCCCAGGAGCTCGCCGCTTTGCTCGGCCAGCTGGAGTCTGGCCTCGGTTCCGATGGCCTCGGTGAGGTGCTCCCGAAGCTTCTCAAGGCCGGCGATGACATCGCCCGCATTGACGCCGATGCCGAAGCGCTTCGCGACCGTTTGAATTCTCTCGCCGCCGAAGCGGAAGACATCCGTGCCGACTTCGCTCGGCTGGGCCGCGGGCTCTCCTCCGACGACGAGTCCGCCGCCGAACTCGAAGGGAAGATGAACCTCTGGCTGGAATTCCGCCGCAAGTACGGACCGGGCGCCGAAGCCGTCCGCGAGAAGCGCGAGGCGCTCCGCCGTCGCTTGGCCTCGCAGGGTGACGTCGAAGCCCGCGTGTCGAAGCTCAAGGCCGACGCGGCCAAGGTGGAGAAGGATCTCCGTAAGCAAGCCGAAGCCCTGCGCGCCGCCCGTACGAAGGCCGCCGAGAAACTCGCCACCGCCGCCCGCAAGATGCTGGGTTCGCTCGGCTTCAAGAAGGCCGACCTGCGCATCGAGGTCGGGGTCGCCGAACTCGGCCCGTTTGGCGCCGACGCGGTCCGCTTCCTCTTCTGCCCTAACGCCGGCCAGGATCTCCTGCCACTCGACCAGATCGCGTCCAGTGGCGAAGCCGCGCGCGTGATGCTGGCCTTGAAGACGGTGCTCGCCGCCGTCGACCGAACCCCGGTTCTCGTCTTTGACGAGGTCGACGCTAATGTCGGTGGCGAGATTGGCGCCCAAGTCGGTCGCGAACTCGCTGCGCTAGGTAAGGGCCATCAGGTCTTCTGCGTGACGCACCTGCCGCAGGTTGCCGCGCTCGGTCATGCCCATCTCGTCGTGACGAAGACGCAGGATGACAAGTCGACGACAGTCGAAATCTCCCCGGTCCACGGTAAGCGCAAGGACCGCGAGTCTGAGCTCGCCCGTATGCTCGGCGACCGCGCCAGCAAGGTCGCGCTCTCCCACGCCCGCGAGCTGCTCGACGGGGCGAAGTAAGCTTAGGCCTTCTTGACGAAGCGATCGAGGCGGAGGCGCTGGATCATGCGCAGGCCGATGGCGGCCGCCCAAGGCTTAGGTAGGCGTGCCGAGAAGACGGCCAGGATCTTATGCTTCCAGCCTGTGACGACCACCGGGCGATGCGCGGCCATACCGCACACGGCTTCATCCGCGCATTCCTCCGAGGTCTGCCCACCGAGGCCGGTCGAGCTCGCGAATCCGGCAGCCTTGGAGAAATTCGTCGAGACCGGGCCGGGGCAGATCGCTACGCAGCGGATACCGTGTCGCTTCGCTTCGGCATCGAGCGCGACGCTCCAGTCGAGCATGAAGGATTTCGTCGCGGCATACGTCGTCATCAGTGGCGTGGGTTGAAACCCGGCGAGCGATGCAACGGTGGCGACCATACCGCCGCGCGCTTTCAATTCGTCCCATAGGCGGCCGGTGAGTTCGACCGGGGCGCGCACATTGACGTCGATCATCTTCAAGGTGTGGTCGACGCCGGGTGCCGGAAACTCTCCGTAGGCCCCGAAGCCGCTGTTATTAATCAGTAGCATCCTGCCTTCTCGGGGCATTAGTTTCCGTAATTCGGAGACAACCGACACGATGTCAGCGGGTTGCGAGAGGTCGCAGGTAAGGTGAGTGAAGTTCAGGGAATTCGGGACGCCCTCGGGAACCGTTCTGGAAAGGTTGAACACCGCGGCTTTGGTCTCAGAATCACTAACACGCGAGAGTATCGCGCGTCCGATCCCGGAAGAAGCCCCTGATATGATGACCACGGAAAAACTCCTGAAGAATTCATCGACGGTCTTGTTCTTTGACATGGGCGCAGAGTCTCACGTCACCCCAAAAAACACAACACACATGACAAGTGCTCCGATCGTCGTGTCGGGGGTCCATATGGACCTCACCGACGCCCTGAAGGAAACGGTGTGCGCCAAGGTCGAAAGACTGCTGCGCCACAACCCGCGGATCATCCGCGTGCTCGTCGAACTCGTCTACACCCGCTGCAGCGACCACAGTCGCGAATTCGGGGCCCAAATCCGGCTGGAGTTGCCGGGGCCGGACATCGTGGTCCGGGAGGAGTCCGACGGCCTCTATAAATCCATCGATATTTTGGTCGATAAGGTCGACCGCCAGCTTCGCCGCCGCCATCGCCTGGATAAGGAAAAAAGGAATCATCCGCATCCGACAGACCTAGGCGACCTGGGACGTGCGGCGTAAGGACGGTGCGGTGCCGGCCGGTTGTCAGTGAGGACGGCCCAGTCGGTGAAAGTCGAAGTCGGTATGGCCGGAAGTCGGTGAAAACAGACGGAAAGCCAGTCAGACAGAGAAGATAACAGATGGTCAGTCAGGTAACCGACAACGAAAGCCAAGCTAGCACAGTCAAAGGTAGGTACAGGACCCCGGCCGCCGCAAGGTGACCGGGGTCCTCCTGTTTGGGCGGGTCGCCCCGCCTAAGTTTCTCGCCCTTGGCTCCCCGAGGGCTTTTATCTGCCCCATGCGCATTTATTTCATGGGCATCTGCGGCACGGCGATGGGTAACGCCGCTTTGCTGATGCGCGCCTTAGGCCATGAGGTCATGGGGTCCGACACGGGTATCTACCCACCGATGTCCGACCACCTTCGTGGCGCCGGCGTCGATATCCTGGAAGGTTGGTCGGCCGAACGCCTCGCGCAGCTGAAGCCGGATCTCGTTGTCGTCGGCAATGTCGCCTCCCGCGGCCATCCCGAAGTGGAATGGCTCCTCGAAACCCGCACCCAGCCTTACGTCTCTCTCCCAGAACTCCTGCGCACGCGCCTGCTAAACGAACGTCGTAACGTCGTCGTCGCCGGCACGCATGGTAAGACCACCACGACCTGCATGGCCGCGGTCTTACTCAAGGCCAACGGCACTGATCCGGGCTGGCTTGTCGGCGGCGTCCCGCGCGACCTCCCAGACTCTTCCCATCCCGGCAAGCAGGGTGGGCCCTTCGTCATCGAAGGCGACGAATATGACACGGCCTTCTTCGACAAGCGCAGCAAGTTCATCCAGTATCTGCCGCACGTACTTGCGGTGAACAACTGCGAGTTCGACCACGCCGACATCTTCCGCGACCTCGACGACGTGCTCCGCACGTTCGCGCATGTCATTCGCATCGTGCCGCGCGACGGCGTAATCGTCGCGAATGGCGACGACGCCAACGTTCTCGGTCTGGTGAAGAACGTCTCGTGGGCTCCGGTCGTCCGCGTGGGTACGGGCGCTGGTAACGACGCCATCATTGCCGACTTCCAGGAATCCTCGACGGGCTCGTCCTTCACGTTGCTCTGGAAGGGTAAGGATTGGGGCAGGGTGAAATGGGCCCTCCCGGGACTCTTCAACGCCCGCAATGCGGCGATGGCCGCGGTCTCCGCTGGCTTGTTGATCGACGCTAAGGATCCGACGAAGCTGAAACTCGACGCGTTGGACAAGTTCCAGGGTGTGCAGCGCCGCCAACAAGTGCTCGTCGATCGCGCTGACCTGACGGTCATCGAAGATTTCGGCCACCATCCGACGGCCCTCGATCTGACGCTCGAATCCCTCCGCGCCCGTTATCCGAAGCACCGCTTGGTTGCCTGCTTCGAGCCGCGGAGCAATACCGCCGCCCGCAAGGTAATGCAGGATGGTTTTCGCGAGGCGCTCAAGCAGGCAGACGAGGTCTTCCTGGCTCCGCCGCACCGCGCCGATAAACTCGGCGAAGAACGCTTTGACAGCGCCGGCGTCGCCGCCGCCATCACCGCCGCCGGCAAGAAGGGCTTCGCGCCCGCGTCCAACGACGCCTTACTCACCGAGCTCACCGCGCTCGTGAAGTCGGACAAGTCCCCACGCTGCGTCATCTTCTTCTCGAACGGTGCCTTTGGCGGCATCATTAAGAAGTTCGCCCAAGCTGTCGCCTGAGGACGATGCGTCGCGCCAGCTTCAGCCTGTTGGCCCTGACGATTTCCTGCCTGGCACGTGACATCCGCGTCGGCGAAGATGTGAAGACGATTGCGGCGGCTATCAAGCTCGCTCAGCCGGGTGACACGATCCACCTCCAGCCGATTATCTACCGCGACTACGCGGGCTTCTATGCCAAGAAGGGCGAGCCAGGGAAACCGATCACGCTCGACGGCCATGGCGCCACGCTTGAAGGCTCCGACCCTCTCGACCCCAAGAAGTGGACCGAGGTCTCGCCTGGCCTTTTCGAGGCCAAGGAGCTGCTCCCGCGGCTCGACGACGCGATCCTTGGGCGGTGGTTCTTTCTTTGGGATGGGAAAATGAACCACATGGGCCGCACGTCTAAAGGCAAGAAGGCCCCCTACGTCAAACCTCAGGACCTTAAGCCGGGTGAGTGGACGTTCGTCCGCGATCACACCCGCGATAAGGCCGGCTCCACCCAGATCTTCGGGTCTTTCTTTGTCCGGCTGGCGGAGGGGCAGATGCTCGCCGACGCCCGCATCTTTATCCCGGTACGCTCGGCCGGCGTCCAGTTCAGCGGCGCCAACGCCCATCTGGTTATCCGCAACATCACCGCAACCCATCCTTATAACGACGGTTTCAATATCCATGGCGACTGCCGCGACGTCGTCTTCGAGAACATCCGCGCCATCGAGTGCGGGGACGACGGGATCAGTGCCCATGAGTCCGCCGAGTATCGCGTCGACGGGCTTGTTTCGATTGGAAATAGCACCGGCATCACCGATACTGGGACCGCCAAGACGACCTATCGGCGGGTCTTCCTCGCCGATAATCTGGCCTTCGACCTCTATTTCCTGAACGCCGGTCGTTATGCCGTCTCTGATGCGGTGGTCCTTTCGTCGTCCGAGCATTCCCTGCATATTGCGGGAGGCAAGGATCAGCGCAGCGAGCTACGGTTAGACAACGTCCTGATTCGACGGACTGGCCCAACCGGTTCCGCGGCCGTCGCCAAGGACGCGACGCTATTCGCCCGCCGCTTCACCATCGAAGGCGACAAACTCAAGGTGGATGGTAAGCTGGATTACGACGGCAGCGTTGCGGGGCGGCAGGAACTCATCGAGTCCGTCGTGCCGGCGGAGTACCGGTCGCGCCTAGCTCAGTAAGCCGAGAACCAACTTGGCTTGTGCGGAGTCCTTGACGATCTGCGCCTGCAGGGCCGAAAGGTCGGCGAACTTCTGTTCGGCTCGGAGCCGTCGGATCCAGCGGACGCGGACGGCGTCACCGGTCGTCGGCGCTGTGCCGCGAAGGACATGCGCTTCGAGCAGGGGAGCGACGGGGCCGCTTTCGACGGTGGGTCGCTGGCCGTAGTTGGCGACAGCCGGCAGGGCTTCGCCCTTGAAGATGACTTCGACGGCATAGACGCCGTAGGCGGGCTTAAGCTCGGGCTCCCAGGCGACGTTCAAGGTCGGGAATCCGATAGTGCGACCCAGGCGTCGTCCGCCGATGATGGTTCCTTCGGCTTCATATGGCCGTAAGAGCATCGCGTTCGCGAGGTCGAGTTCGCCGGTAACGAGGCACTGGCGTATGCGTGAGCTGCTGACGGTCTCATCGCCTAGATGCACGGCCTCGACGAGCTTCACGCTGAGTCCTTCAGACAAACCATGGGCGATCAGCGTCTCACCGTTGCCGGCGCGTCCGCGGCCATATTGGAAGTTGGAACCGACGTGGAGCGACTTCAGCTGCGGGAAGGTCTGCTTCAGCCACTTCGGGAAATCCGCGGCTTCGATGCTGGCGTGGGCGCGGTCGAACTTCTCGTGATGAATCACTTGGGCGCCGGCTTCGGTCAGGCGGTCGTCTTTCTGGGCGCGCGTGAAGATGAGCGGGACGGAAGACTCCGGACGCAGGACCTTGCTCGGGTGTGGGTCGTACGTGAGGACGCCGACGATACCTCCATCCGCCCGGGCGGCTTCGCGGGCGGAATGCAGGACGGCGCGATGGCCGAGGTGCACGCCATCGAAGGCGCCGATGGCGAGATGGAGTGACGTCGTCATGCGGTGGGCGCAGCTTCGCTCACGGGCACGAGGGCCGCGACGAGTTGGTCGTCATTCATGGCGCCAAGCTGCGGGAGCGTATGGCCGCGCGAAAGGTCGAGCTGGCCGGAACGCGTGCGTCGGAGCATCGAGAGATGCGCGCCGGGGCCGAGCTTGCGACCGAGGTCAAGCGCCAGCGTGCGGACGTAGGTGCCCTTGGTGCAGCGGACGCGGAAGTTTATCTTGGGGCTCTGCCAGGAGAGCAGCTCGAATTCAGAGAGGGTGATGGCACGAGGTTCGCGGACGACTTCGATGCCCTTGCGCGCGAGGTCATAAAGCTTCTGCCCACCGATCTTCTTGGCCGAATGCATCGGAGGAATCTGGAACTGGTCGCCCAGCATGGAGGCGAGGGCGGCGCGCACCTGGGCTTCGGAAATTTCCGGGACGGTGTTCGTCTCGAGCGTCTCACCTTCGGCGTCTTGGGTGTCGGTGACGATTCCGAGTGTGGCTTCGCCGAGGTATTCCTTGTCCTGGGCCATCAGCTGGTCCGAGGCTTTGGTGGCCTTGCCTACGAGCACGATGAGCAGGCCGGTGGCCATTGGGTCGAGCGTGCCGGCATGGCCGACGCGTCGCGTGCGGTAGAGTCGGCGCACGCTGTCCACGACGTCGTGCGAGGTGATGCCCTGCGGCTTGTCGACGAGCAGCACGCCCGCGGGTTCAGCGGCTGGCTCGCTCATTTCGCCGAGTATTCGCGATAATGGGCGATGACAATCCCGAGGATCTTCTCGCGGTCCTGCGGTAACCGGCAGCCCTGCATGTTGAAACCGGCTGCGAGCATATGGCCACCGCCGTTGAGTTTTCCGGCGCAGAGGTCCAGACGGAGCTTAGGATCACGGCCGCGCAGGCTACCGCGGATGCCGTCGGCGCCTTCTTCCATCAGCACAGCGATCTCGACGCCTTCGACGGAGCGGGGGAATTCGACGAGGCCTTCCTTGTCTTCCTTTGAAGTGCCGGTGGCGGCGTAGTCCGCTTGGATGAGTTCGCCGGAGCAAATCTTGCCGTCTTCGTGGAAGAGGATGGTATTGAGGAAGCGCTTCGTGAGCTCGAGCTTGCCGCGGCTTTCCTGTTCGAAGACGCGGTAGTTAGCCTCGGCCGGGTCGGCGCCGCGGCGCACGAGCTCGGCGATGATCGCGAAGACTTCAGCGGTGGTGCTGCGGTAGCAGAAGCGGCCGGTATCGGTCAGGATGCCAAGATGAAGGGCCTTGGCGGTAATGGTATCGACGGCGAGGCCTTGGGCGAGGGCGCCGGCGGCGAGGATGTGGCAAGTCGCGGCGGCTTCGCGGACGACGATGTTGGTCTGTGCGTAATCTGGATTCGAGGCGTGGTGGTCGATGTTGGCCAGGACGCCGGCCGGGAACTTGGCGAGCAGTTCCGTCCCAACGCGGGACGCATCGGCACAGTCAACCGTGACAGCGACGCGGTCCGTTGCGTCATAGTCGGCGGCTTTGACGAACGTCACGCCTTCGGCGTAAGGGACGAGATTCGGGGGGATGCGGTCGCGGTTCACGCAGATCGCGTCGACCCCTTCGGCCAGGAGCATCCGGCAGAGAGCGGTCTGCGAGCCGATGCAGTCCCCGTCGGGCCGCATATGGCCTAATACGGCCACTTTCTGCCCTTTGAGACCCTTGACGAGGTCTCGGAGGGCCTCGCCCGCCGCTTGCATGCTGATACCCATAGTTTTGCGGATTAAGAAACAGGCGGGGCCGCTGACTGGCAAAGGCAAAAGGCAGGGTTATTACCAACATAGGGGGAACGCTTGAACCTACCCACGGTTCGGGCATAGTCCCTGCTAACAACCCCATACGGGCGTTTCACCCCAAACCCAATTTCCATGGATAAGGACAAAAACAACAATTTCACTCCCCGCGCCCG